>LJNT01000185.1 GCA_001314685.1 Rhodobacteraceae bacterium HLUCCA09 | reverse complement strand
TGAAGCCGATGCCTCAGGCCCCAAACCGGTCGGATGTTCATGGAACGGGTGGTCGGATGTTCGTGGAACAGGCGGTCGGATGCCGTGGAATACGCAACCCGTATCAGGGGGGTCCCTTTTGGACGCCGATCACCCCTGTACGGGGTCCTTTTTCCACGCCGGTTCACACCCTTGTCCGCAGGGCTGAAAGCGCCGCAGCGGGCGAGGATCCGACGCAGCGCATGAGCGCGAGCGTGCCCCAGAACGCCAGTCGGCGCTCGCGTCGGCCCCCTTCCGTGCGCGAGACGACGCCGAGGCAGTAATCGAGCACGGCGTCGTGGAATTGCCGATGCGCGTCATCCAGCCTGAATGGCGCCTCGCGGGTCTTGTGCGTGGGAAAAGCGCGCTCCTCGTCCCACTCCCCCTCCAGATCGATCCGCTGCCGCTGCACGAAATGCCGTGCAAGATCGCGACGGAAGCGTTCGTCCTCGAAATTGAGAGTGCCGAATTTCGGGTCGAGAAGAGAGAACAGGCGCGCGAATGCTTCCTCGTCGCCGCTGTGCGGGGTCGCGGTCAGCATCACCAGGCGCCGGTCGAGATCTCGCGCGAGGCCCTTGAGAAGGTCGAAGCGCTGTTGCCGGCCCTTGTGCGTGCCCACGCAGGCATGGGCCTCGTCCACGATCACGAAGTCCGGACACGCCCGCGCGAAGCTGTCCCGGCGCCGTTCCGACTTGATGTAATCGAGGCTGACAACCGTGTGCGGGTAGGCGTCGAAGAGCGATTGCGCCACTGGCAGCCGGCGCTCCAGTCGGGCCGCCGACGAAGCCGTGATCGCCGTGGCCTCGATGCCGAACCGTTCCTCGAGCTCTCGGGTCCATTGTTCGACGAGATGCGGCGGGCACAGGACGGCGAAGGCATCCGCTTCGCCCCGGTCCATGAACTCGCGCAGGATCAGTCCGGCCTCGATGGTCTTGCCGATCCCGACATCGTCGGCGATCAGCAACCGGGGTACGGCGAGCCGCAGGGCCATCAGGAGAGGGACGAGCTGGTAGCCCCTGGGCTCGACGTTCAGCTGGGCGGCGGAACGGAATGGACCGGCTCCGCGGCGAAGAGACAGGCGCAGGGCGTCGGAGAGAAGAGCGGCGCTGGCCTGGGTCGCCATCGCGGCATCTACTGGCAGATCGAAGCTCGCCGGCGCGACCGGGTCAGGTTCGAGCGCCGGGAGGACGAGCGTCGTATCCTTCTCGCTGCCCGACAGGGGCCGGAGATGGAGCCAGCCCGGACGCGGCGACGGGAGCGCGACCCATTCCCGCCCGCGCGCGCGCACGAGGTCTCCGGGGCCGAACTGTTCTGTCATGCTGTCTCCTTCAGGAAGGCGGCGAGACGATCGAGTGCCTCGTCCGTCGGTGCCTCCGGCAGCGTGACGATCTCCCAGTAGTCCTTGCTGGCCTGTGCGCGTGCGGCGTCCGGGATCGATCCGGTGGCTGCGACGACCATCTGTGCGCGCCATACGAGGGCGAATTCGTGCCCGGCGATCCCGACAGGGTCGGGATCGGGAGCCGGCAGTCCGCGCTTCTCCATGGCAAGGCGCCACGGGTCGCCTCCGGCGTCTTGCCGATCGGACCGAGCCAGGGACGCGGAGGCGAGACGCACCAGCAGATCAAGTGCTTCGGCATCCTGGCGGTCGATCGCCTCGTGATCGGGCTGGTTGAAGTAGGACAGAAGGCATCTGTAGCAGCCATGGATGCACGGCGCATCCGGCGCGTTCGAAAGAACGTCGGCGTCGCACTGCTCGATGGCAACGTCGATCTGTTCGAAATGCATCGTCTCCAGTGCTGCCGAAACGGCCCTGTTCAGGGCGTCCCGGTCGCGGACGAGCCGTCCAAGAACGCCTGCTCCCCCTTCGGTCGCCTCGTAGAAGAGAACCGCGCGTCGATCATCGCGGCTCGGCAGCGGATCGCACAGGATTTCGCCCTCCTCCAGCTGGAACGCGATCTGGATCCCCCGCAGCAGCGCATGCTGCGCCGTGGTGATCGCCTCCGGCGCATAAGCCGCGGGATCGGCAAGACGCATCAGGAGGGCGTTCTTGTTGTCCTGGACGATCGGGACGATGCGAACAGCCTTTTCCCGATCCGGATCCTTCTCGCCGTCTTCGGTCTCGAGGGTCGTCCATCGCCCCGTCGCCGGGTCGATGCCGAAGCCCATCTTCATCTGATCCTTTCGGCGCCGGAGGCCGAGGTTCAGCCGGCTGATCTCGGTTCCCTCGCCGTATTGCAGAACCGCGAGGGCCTTGCCGGCGGAGGTCGCCGTGACCTCTTCGATATCGATATCGAGCGCGCCGGCGCGCCGCGGCCACGAGAAGACCGTCAGGACCTCGAACCCCTGCCGCTGCCGCTCCTCGTCGTTCGACGTGATCCGTTCGACCGGGACGGTTTCGACATTGTCGATCCGCAGTGCGCTGCGGATGGGAGTTGCCCCGGCCATCGGTGTTCCGCAGGCGTGACACCGCTCGACCTCTTGCGCGTGGACGCCACCGCAGCCCGGACACACATGGACTTCCCGCGTCGCGAGCGTTCGGCCATCGGATTGCAGGGCGTCGGAGCTCAGCTTTACCCGGTGGACCCGGTAGGCCCGACCCTCGTGGTAGATCAGGCTGCGTGGGCCGAACTCGGATATGGCGAGGAACCTCGCGCGCTGGAGGAACGCGCCCTGCCGATCGCTGCCGCGCCCGGGCACGAAGGCGTAGAGTGGCAGGCGCGGGAAATTGTAGCCGGGGAGAAAGCCCTCGGTTGCAAGGTATCGATACGTGTAGAAGTCCGAGCCGTTCGTCGCCCGGCCCTGCTCGAGGATGCCCAGCTGTTCGTTGGCCTGCGCCTGCGCCAGCTTCACCCGGCGGCGCTCCTCCCCCGACAGGCCGGTCTGTTCGGATCGGGCATTCGCCTCCTGCAGCTGTTTCGCCGCAGAGCCATAAAGGGCCCGCCATCGGTCGAACGCGCGGTCGAAGCGCCCGGGTGCTTCCGCGAGCACCTCACGAACGAACCCGTCCGGATCCTCCAGATCGGCCGGCAGCGGCGGATCCATGAACGGCAGGATGGCCTCGAGGACGCGGTGCATTGGTCCCTCTGCGCGGTCGGCGAGACCGTCCTCGGCGAGCGCTTCGGCCAAGTCGCGGCGCAGCGGCGCGCCATCCGCCGACAGATCGAGAACCTCGGGAATGTCAGCTGCCAGGTGCTGGCCGGAGGTCGCAAGCCACACCGCGTGAAGATGCGACCGCACGAGGTCCTCGTTGCCCAGGTCGATGGCCGGCGGCCGGACGATGCCCGCAACCATCTGGTCCCGCTGCCGGAAGAAATACTGGTCGTGCGGGCTCTGGGCCGCACAGTACGTCGTGATGACCGCCGCCTGTCCAGAGCGGCCGGCGCGGCCGGCGCGTTGCGCATAATTGGCCGGCGTCGGCGGGACATTGCGGAGATAGACCGCGTTCAGGGCCGATATGTCCACGCCCAGCTCCATCGTGGGCGAACAGAAGAGCACGGGCAAGAACGCGGTCGGCTCGCCGCTCTGGACGATCTCCGCCCGAGCCTCTTCGAGGCGCTGGCGGTCGTCGTCCCCGTATCGGAACCGATCCTCCCGCCACAGCCTCTGTCGCTGGGCGACCTGGGCGGTGTGCTCTCGGGATTCGTAACGCGCGAGCGGCGGGATCCCCTGGGCCAGCTCTTCGGCGACGTCGCAGTAGAGCCGATGGAAGAACGCGTTCGAGGCGGCTTCCGGATCTTCGACCGCGGGGCCCGGACCGAGCCGGATGGCCGTGGCGTCCAACTGCCACCCGTCGAGCCCATCGCTGGTCTTGACCCTGTTGAGCAGCCCTCCCTGTTCGAGGATGTCGAGCAAGGCCTGCATGAGCTCTTCAAAATCCGACGTTGCGAGGCGCGTGCCGAGAACGCTCTGCCGATTGAGTTTCCGCGCCAGCCCGCTGCGCGCGCTGGCCTTGAGAAGTGCGCCTTCATCCCCCCGACGACGACCGCGGCCGGCGGGCAGATTCAGAACGAGCGTCGCGCGCAGGCGCGGGTCCTCGTTCTCATCGATTGCCCAGGGTGCGCGGAGCAGGCCGCGGGCCCGGGTCGCGCGCACCTCGACTTCCGAGGGCTCGAGCGCCTCCGTGTCGACGGCCAGGGCCTCCAGCATGGCATCGAGGATGATGCGGAGAACGACAGCGCGATCATCAGCCGACAGCCGATGGAGCCCGGCCGGGAGCGATGCGAACCGGTCGTCGTCGGCCGCAAGCCTGTCGAGCCCGTCGAACTCGGCTCGAACGAGACCGAGACCGGCGAGATTCGGCCACGTGTACCGCCATCCGCGCCGCTGGTCCGCCCAGACCCGGTACTCGAGCACCTTGGCGAGTGCCTTGCCGGCCCGATCCCGGGTCGCGTCCTTTTCCGGCTCTCGCATCCAGAGCGGCAGGCTGTTCTCGTTGCGCGGCAGGAACCCGAGCGCCTTCTGCACCCGTCGCCCGAAATCCTCGCTGTCGAGGCCCTCGTCGCCCGCGTCCAGAACCGCCCGAAGGATGGCGCCGCGCAGAAGGGAGACAAAAACAGAGTCGTTGAAATGGCCCGCCTGCAGGGCGGCGTCCTGGCGGTTGTCGGTGAAGGCGAGCGCCTTGCGCTTCTTCTCGTCCACGCCGCTCTGGGACGCGTTCAGAGCGTCGAGCATCGCGGTCACGAGAGTGGTAGTTGCGGAACTGCGCCCCTCACCGGAGAGACCGATCAGCTTGTTGCGCTCGCGCGCCTGCGGCACGGGCGTATCATGGCACGCGAGGCAGAAGCCGAACTTCCCGGGGATGAACCAGAAATCGGATCCGTCCGCTGCCTCCCGACCGTCGGCGGACAGCCTGATCGGCCGCGGCTGCGACTTCTTCCGCCCGGACCGCAACTGCGGAACGCCGCCTCGATCCTCGATCCAGTCTTCCGGATAGGTGTCGAGTTCGCCAGAGAAAAGAAAGGCTTCACCCGGCCCTTCGGCTGGCGTCAGGTAGCCCGGCCGCTCGCCCTCCCGCGGGTCGGCGGTCGGCGTGTCGTCGATGTCGCGAGGCAGGGCCACCAAGGCATCGCCGCGATCGTGCAAGGTGACAACGTGGTATTCCTGCCCGCATCGCTGGCAGAACCGGGTCGGGTAGAGGCGTGCTTCGGGATCCTTGGGATCCGTCTTCTGGCCCTCGAACAGGACGCGGCGCGGGCGGGGCCGCAGAGTCGTCAGGATATCGCCGGCGCCCGCCACGAACCGGTGCAGCTTGAACGCCATGAACGCGGTGTCCGCCACGCCACCGCGGCTCTTTTCCGGCAGCGCCATGACCGCGAGCATCTCTTCGAGCCTTCGGCGGGCCGCGTCCGTGGAGACATCCGCCGCCTCGGCAAGGCGCGCCGCCGCTTGCCCGATCGAAATCGGCCGACGACGATGAAGCCCCTTGGTGTCGTCGAGGCCGATCGAGAGTTCGATCCAGACGGCCAGCGGGTGCCGCTTCAGGGCCTCGTCGGGAAGACGCTCGGGCAACGGCTCCGTCACCGCCGCCGACAGCTCGGATTGAACATCTCCCAATCCGAGCGTGGCATCGGTGGAGCGCGTCAGGGTCTCGTCGATCACGGCGTCGGCACCGATGCGGGTACCGAAGAGCCGCGAGGCCACCTGGGCGACGGCCTCGGACCGGTCGGTGTCGCTGCCTTCCGAGGCCATCGTCGCCGAGGTTCCGATGCAGATGGGGTCAGCTCCGTCGCGGCACCGGTCACGCAGGCGGCGCACCAGGACGGCGACGTCGGCGCCCTGGCGTCCCCGGTAGGTGTGGAGTTCGTCCAGCACGACGTACCTGAGCCCCCGACAATTGCCGATGACCTTGCGATCCACCTCGTCCTGCCGGGTCATCAGCAGTTCGAGCATCATGAAATTCGTCATCAGGATGTCGGGCGGATCCTCGGCGACCGCACGGCGGATGGCATCGCTTTCCTGGCCCGTGTACCGCGCCACGGTCGGCATCAGGTCTTCGGGAAGGCCGGACTGGGCGAGGAACTTGCGGATCTCCTCGACCTGGCTGTTGGCCAGGGCATTCATCGGGTAGACAATCACGGCTCGCGTGCCCCGCGCCGCGCCAGCGAGACGTGCCCGGATCGCGGCGTCGACGATCGGCACGAAAAAGCACAGCGATTTGCCGGAGCCAGTCCCCGTCGTGACCGCGAACGAGTCGCCCTTCGCCGCCTTGACGATGGCCTGGGTCTGGTGCGCGTGAAAGGTCACGGGCGCCCCGGCGATCCGGAAGACGGACGCCGTCTGTTCGAGGAGAACGCCGTCCCGCGCGAGATCCTCCGACGTGGCCCCCGGCTCGTACGCCGGGTTTGTGGAGAGGAGCGGGTCGGGCCAGAAGGTGCCGCTCGCATAGGCGGAGGCGATCTCGCCCGAGAGGTCGTTCGCCCGAACCGTCGTGAACGAGGTCGCGAAATTCTCGTAGGTACTGATGACGCCGCGGTCGAAATCGAAGGCCTTCATGCCCTCACTGTCCCCGGTCATCAACGCCATGACAAGTAGCGCGAGGGCCAACTGCGCCGTCTGACTCAACGTCGCCCCGCGTCAGGCGAGGTCCGACCATCGCCGGATCGCCCGTTCGGGGACCTTCCGAATATCCAGACGACCCGGGCATGGGAGCACGCGTGACGATCGCGGCTCACTCTCGTGGAACCTGGTGCAGAAGCTATGCCCCGCCCCTGTCGCCCACCACCTGCGCGATGGCGCCCTCGAGGTTCTTCTCCTCTCCCGACCCGCGGACGGCATCGACGAGCATGTCGAGCACGCGGAGGGTGGCCGCATGGCCGGCGGCCGTTTCTGCGCTCGACTGGCGCGCAGCGGAAAGCTCTGCTTCCAGGTCGGAGATCCTTTGCAGGGCCCCATCGCGCTCAGCAAAGGCGTCTTCGAGCGCCGCGTTCTTCGCGTCGATCTGATCCTGAGCGTCTCGCAGCGAGATCGCGAGCGAGCGCTTTTCCCGTTCCAGCTCCAGGATCTGTTTCTCGTGACCCTGCTTCAGCGCGGCATAGGCCTTTCCGGCGGCCACCCGGATCGCGCGGCGCTGCTTCTCGAGCGCCTGATCGAGGGCGTCCGTTACCTCCGATGGCAGGAGCGCGACGAGGCGATCATCATGACGTCGTTCAAGGTCGGCGCGGGCCTCGCGAACATGGTCTCGCAGGGACGCGTCGTTGACCCCACGAAGACCTGTCGCCGCAAGAAGCTCTCGCTTGATTTCAGCGATCGTTGCTCCATCGCCGTGTTGTGTCTCCGCGTCGGCTTGCGCGATGGCGGCTTCGAGGTCGTCAGCCGTGTAGGACGTCTTCCGGCCGGATGTGGTGACTTTCATGGGGTCCCTTTTCCTGGATTCGACAAATCGTTTGTCGAGCGAAGTTCGACAATGATCGCAGCAGGGGCTGCCTGATCCTGATCGGAACGTTGGTCTGTCGCGCGCGCAAGGAACCGCAACCGGCTGCGCGAGGGAGGACCGACCTCGCGACACGGCAGGTCGATCGGCTCGATAGGTCGCTGCGAGGCGTGTCGCCTTCGTCGTAGCCGTGACCGTGGTGGCCGAGGTCGGGGATTTCTCCCGGTTCGCCATCCCACGTCAGCTCATGGCCTATCTCGGGCTGACGCCTTCCGAACACGCCAGCGGCGCTACGGTGCGCCGCGGCGGGATCACCAAGGCCGGCAGCTACCTGGCGCGGCGCGCCCCTGTCGAAGGGGCGTGGACCTACCGAATGCAGGCCCGTGTCACTCGGAAGCTGCACGACCGGATCGAGGTATTGGGCAGTGTCCCGGGTGGTTCTCTAATCGCCTTGGTCAAGGCTTGATCTCGCAGCGTCTCATCCTGCGTGCCGGGCTCTGAGGTTCTCTCCGCGGTCGCCGCATGGGACGCC
>LJNT01000079.1:6063-14053 GCA_001314685.1 Rhodobacteraceae bacterium HLUCCA09 | reverse complement strand
GGGCCCTGCCCCTCGCCCCGCAGCGCGTTGTAGGTGTCGATCAGCACGATGTTGTTGTTCACCACGATGCCGGCGAGCGCGATCACGCCGATCCCGCTCATCACCACCGAAAAGGGCCGGCCCGTGATCAGCAGCCCCAGCAGCACGCCCGCCACCGAGAAGACGATGGCCGACATGACGACAAGCGCCTGCCGGAAGCTGTTGAACTGCATCACCAGCACCGTGAACATCAGCGCGATGGCCGACGCGAAGGCGGCGGTCAGGAAGCGCGCGGCCTCCTGCTGCTCTTCCGCCTCGCCGGCGAACGACCACGTCACGCCCGGCGGCAGATCGGCCTGCGCAAGCGCCCCCCGCAGCGCCTCGATCCGCTCCGACACCAGCGCACCCGGCCCGACGTCGGCCTCGACGCTGACGACGCGGGTGCGGTCGAGCCGGCGGATCGTGCCGGTACGCGGCACCGGGTCGAACGTCACGAAGTTGGAGATCGGGACGAGGCCCGCATCGGTCGGCACGCGCAGCGCGCGCAGCTCTTCCAGCGTGCGCGATTCCTCGGGGAAGCGCAGGCGGATGTCGACCGTGCCCTCGGCGGTGTCGGGGCGGTAGTCGGCCACGGTGATGCCTTGCGTGAGCAGTTGCACTGCCTGCCCCAGCAGCGCCACGTCGGCACCGTAGCGCGCGGCCTCGGAGCGGTCGAGCGAGATCGACCACTCGATGCCGGGGCGCGAGCGAGTGTCGGTGATGTCGGTGAAGCCCCCCAGACGCGCCATCGCCTGTCGCACCTCGGCGACCGCCCGGGCCTGCGCCTCCGCGTCGTCGGCGCGGATCTCGAGCTGCACGGGCTTGCCTGCGACGGGGCCCTGCTGCTGGCTCTGCACCTGCACGTCGATGCCCGGCAGGCCCACCATTTCGGCGCGGATGCCCTCGGCGATCCGGGCGGCGGTCGGCCGCGCGTCCCAGTCATCGAGCTCCAGTTGCAGGGTGCCGATCACGTCCTGGTCGCCGCCCTGCCCACCTCCGCCGACCCGGGCATAGACGCTCTCGACACCCGCGCGCCCGATCAGCCGCCGCTCGACCTCGCGCACCAGCGCGTTCTGCTCCCATATGGAAAAGTCGTCGCGGGCACGGACGGTGACCTGCATGAACTCGGGCTCGACATCGACGAAGAAGGTGACGCCGGCACCATACTTTGCGTAAGCCGTGAAGGCCGCGAGCAGCAGGGCGACCGCCAGCAGCAGCGTCGTGAAGGGCCGGCGGATCGAGGCGTCGAGCAGGCGGGCATAGGCGCCGGTGAAGCCGGGGGCGCGGCGCGGGTCGCCCGACTCGGTCTCGACCAGCACGGCGCGCATCTGCGCGGTCTGCGGCTGGCGGCGGCCGATCATGCCGCCCAGGACTGGGATGAAGATAAGCGCCATGGCGAGCGAGGCGGTGAGCGTCAGGATCACCGTGATCGGGAGGTATTTCATGAACTCGCCCACCGGCCCCTCCCAGAACAGGAGCGGCACGAAGACCGAGAGCGTCGTCAGCGTCGAGGCGGTGATCGGCCAGGCCATGCGCTGCGCGGCATGCGCGAAGGCGGCGCGCGGGGTGTCGCCCGCGCCCATCCGCCGGTCGGCCAGCTCGGTCGTGACGATCGCGCCGTCGACCAGCATGCCGACGACGAGGATCAGCGAGAACAGCACGACGATGTTCATCGTGTAGCCCATCAGCCAGAGGGCCGCGACGCCCGACAGGAACGCGCCGGGGATGGCGAGGCCCACCAGCACCGCCGAGCGCACGCCCAGCGCCCAGACGACGACGACCATCACGAGGATGACGGCGGCGATCACGTTGGCCTCGAGATCGTCGAGCACGGTGCGCACCTGCTCGGCCTGGTCCTGCATCACGTCGATCTGCACGCTCGCCGGCCAGTCGGCCTGCGCCTCGGCGATGGCGGCCCGCACGCGCGCCACCGTCTCGATCACGTTGGCGCCCGCACGCTTCTTGATCTCGAGCGCCAGCGCGGGCTGCCCGTCGATCCGGGCGAAGCTGTCGGGCGTGACGTAGGTGGGGCGGATCGTGGCGACGTCCTCGAACGTCACGACCGTGTCGCCACGCACCTTGACGGGCAGCTCCATCAGGTCGTCCACGTCCTCGATGAGGCCGGGCACCTTGAGCACCAGCCGCCCCGCGCCGGTCTCGATGGCGCCGGCGGCGATCAGGCGGTTGTTGCGCGAGACCTGCGTGATGACCTCGCCGAACGAGATGTCGTAGGTCTCGAACACGGTCGGGTCGATCAGCACCTCGAGCAGTTGCTCGCGCGCCCCGCCCACGTCGACCTCGAGCACGCCCTCGACCGCCTCGATCCGCCGCTCCAGGTCGTCGGCCAGCGCGTTGAGCGTGCGTTCGGGCACGGGGCCGGAGAGGATCGCTGTGAGGATGGGAAAGAGCGCGACGTTGACCTCGTTGACCGAGGGCTCCCGCGCGTCTGCCGGCAGGTCGGGCACCGCGCGGTCGACGCCCTCGCGCACCGCGTCGAGCGCGGCGTCTGAATCGAAGCCCGGCTCGAACTCGAGCGTGACCGAGGCAAAACCCTCGCCGGCCTGGGCCGTCATCTGGTCGAGCCCCTCGACGGTGGCGAGCTCGGTCTCGAGCGGGCGCACCAGCAGCCGCTCGGCATCCTCGGGAGAGATTCCCTCGAGCGTGGTGACGACGTAGATCGTGGGGATGGGAATGTCGGGCGCGGCCTCCTTGGGGATCTCGCGGTAGGCGACGGCGCCGGCGATCAGGGCGAAGACCAGCACCATCGTCACCACCCGCGCCCGGGAAAACGCGGCGGCGATGATGCCGTTCATTCCGTCACCTGCGGGATGTCCGCACCCTCGCGCGCCCGGCCTAGGCCGAGCGCGGCCTCGTCGCGCACAGTGACGCGCTCGCCCTCGCCGACATAGCCCTGGCCCACCGTGACGACGCGGGCGCGCTCGGGCAGGCCCGACACCCACACGCCGTCCGACTGGGCGCGCACGATCTCGATCTCGTGGAACTGCACGAGGCCCTCGTCGTCTACCGTCTTGACGCCGAGCCGCCCCGCGGCGTCGAGCGACAGCACCGCGGGCGAGACGAAATGGCCCGCCTCCTCGCCCACGGGGATGCGCACCGAGGCGCTGATGCCCGCGGGGATCGCGCCGTCGTCGTTGGGCACCTCGACCTCGGCCTCGAAGGTGCGGGTGGCCTCGTCGGCCCGCGCGCCCACGAAGACGACCGTGCCCTGCCGCGTGGTGCCGCCGATGAAGGTCACCTCGGCCGGCTGCCCCTCCTGCACCGCGCCCACGGCGGTCTGCGGCAGGCGGATGCGCACGCCGAGCGGAGACAGGTCGACGATGCGGGCGGCGGTGGCCCCCGCGAGGATCACCTCGCCCAGTTCGATCTCCAGCTCCTCCACCCGGCCGGCGAAGGGGGCGCGGATGTCGAGATCCTCGATCGCCTCGCGCGCCGCGGCGAGGCGGGCCTCGGTGGCGGCGAGCGCAGCGCGGGCCTCGGCCAGCCGGTCGACGGTGCCGGCGCCGCGGTCGAGCAGGGCCTGCGCATTGTCGAAGTCGCGGCGGGCGCGGGTGAGATCGGCCTCGGCCTGCGCCAGCTCGGCCTCGCGCCGGCCGGGCGCGATCCGGGCGATCAGCGCACCGGTTGCCACCTCTTCGCCCCGTCGCACGGGCAACTCGGCGATCTCGCCGGTCGCCTCGGCCGTCACGGCGGTCTCGCGGTCGGGTTGGGCCTGCCCCTCGGCGCGAAGGGTGCGCGTGACGCTTTCGGCGGTGCTCTCGCGCACGGCGACGGCGACGGGCTCGGCCGCCCCGCCATCTCCCGGTGCCTCTGCTTCGCCGTCGCCCGCTGGCAGGAGCAGGCCGCTGGCCATCCACGCCACGATGAGGGCGACGAGCGCCAATGCCACCCAGCGCGATCGGCCCGCGCCGGGATCGTCCGCCGCGTCGAACGGGCGCTCGCCATCGGCGTCGGGCATGCGATTCCTCTCCTCGGTGCACGGTCGTCGCGCGGCGCACTGTGCGAAGCCGATGCCCTGCGGGCAAGCCCGCGTTCCGGTGCGCCCCTCCCTGGCGCCCCGCACGCCGCGCCTGCCCGATCGAAATCGCGCTGCGTGGGTGCGGGGCGCCGGATCGCCCCTCCGCGCAACGGTCGAAAGCGCGCGACGTGGCGGCCTGAGGCGGCGCGAGCGGGGGCGGCCCAGCCTGTCAGCGCCCGCCGGAGCGGGTGCCCGGCCCGCAGGCGATGGTCGAGGCCGCCTGGGCGGCAGCGGGCGCGACCCCGCGATAGCGGAATCTTGGCCATTCGGGGCGATACCCCCCACGATTCTGCAGGAGGTCGCCGCGTGAAGGATGTCACCGACGCCCCCCGCTTCGGCGCTGCCGGGCGCGGATCACCGCGAGGTACTGTCGCGCGTGGCGGGCCTCGGCTCCGACATCGGGTTCGACATCGTCGAGGTCGAGGGCTTTCTCGACCGGCTCGACGCCGAGGCGCAGGGCCAGCTCGACCGTCTCGCCGAGGTGCGGCGCGCGGCCGAGGGCATGGTCTCCGCCACGGGCGAGCGCGAGCAGGTGGCCGAGATCGCCGCCGCCAGCGAGGCGGGGCTGGCGCTGGTGCTGCGCTCGGTCGAGAAGATGCGCGCGGGCGCCGTGCGGGCGCGCACCGTGGCCGAGTGGGTGCAGGGCCTCGCCGAACGGATGGAGCAGATCGAGGGCACCGTGCGCTTCTGCGCGGCGGTCAACCTCGACCGCTACCTGCCCACGCACAACGCCAGGTTCTCGCGGCCGCAATCGGCCGACCCGGTGTGGAACGCCGCCAAGTGCCGCAACCGCCGCATCTTCGCCAACCGGGTGGGGCTAAAGGCCGGGCGCAACACGACCTCGTTCCTGATGCAGACCTACCGGCGCGCATTTTCGCGGCAGCGGCAGTCCGAGGCGCCCCCTCAGCGTGCCTCCGCCGCCTCTCCCGCCGGCCCGCGCAGCCGGTCGATCCCGCGCGCGGCGCCCGCGTAGATCGCGCAGAGCGCGGGGACGAGCGTCATCTGGACCACCAGGACGAACAGGATGCCGAAGCCGAGCGACACCGCCGTCGGGATCAGGAACTGCGCCTGCACCGAGCGTTCGAGGATGATCGGCGTCACCCCGAGAAAGGTCGTCAGCGTCGTGAGCAGCACCGGGCGGAAGCGCGACAGCGTCGCCCGCTCGATGGCCGCGCGCGGGTCGGCGCCCGCCTCCTGCTCGCGCAGCACCATCGTCACGATCAGCAGCGCCCCGTTCACCACCACCCCCGACAGCCCGATGATGCCGAACATCGACAAGAGCGTCAGGTCGAGCCCCAGCGCCGCGTGACCGAGGATCGCCCCGACGAGCCCGAACGGGATGACGGACAGCACGATCAGCGGCCGCAGGTAGCTCCCGAAGGCGAGCGAAAGCACCGCATACATCGCCGCCAGCGTCAGCGCGAAGTTGAGCGCGAGCGCCGAGCCGAAGCGGCCCGCCTCTTCCTGCTCGCCGCCCGCCTCGACGCGCAGGCCCGGGTAATCCGTCTCGAGGCCCGGGATCACCGTGTCGCGCAGCCATGCCACCTCGGCGCCGCCCGTCGTCACCGCCTGGTCGACCTCGGCGCTGACGGTGGTCACCTCGCGCCCGTCCACGGTCGAGACCGAGATCGGCGCAGGCCGCAGGTCCACGTCGGCCAGCACCGGCAGGGCGATGCGCCCCGCCTCGGTGGGGATGTCGAGCGCATACAGGTCGTCGACGCTGTCGCGCTGATCCTCGGGCAGGCGCAGGCGCACGTCGACCTCCTCGCGGTCGCGGGCGAACTGGTCGATCGTGACGCCGTAGAGCGCGGCGCGCACCTCGCGCGCCACGGGGCCCAGCGCGACGCCGAGGCTCTCGGCGGTGGGCGAGAGGGTCAGCGCCGCCTCGCGCGCCGCGCTGATCCGGTCGTCGCGGATGTCGCGCACGCCGGCCCGGCCCTCGAGCGCCTCGGTCAGCCGCTCCACCGCTGCTTCGCGCGCCCCGGGATCGGCCCCCGAAACCTCAAGCGCGACGGGCGCTCCGACGCCGACGAGGCTGGCCGAGAACAGCACCTCGCGCGCGCCGGCGACCGGCAGCACGGCCTCGCGCCACGCCGCCTCGAACGTGGCGGCGTCGGTCTCGCGGGCGCTCGCGTCCTTGAGTTTTGCGGCGATGGTGGCGCGGTTGCCGGCGCGCACCCCGTCGCCCTCGTTCGGTCCCTGCGCGTCGGGGGAGAAACCGACGGTGATCGCGGTCGCCTCGAGCAGCCCCGCCTCGCCGAGATCCTCGGCGACGGTGCGTGCGGCGTCAGCGACGGCCTCGGCGCGGATCAGCGTCTCGTCCTCCGACGTGCCGTCGGGCATGCGCAGGTCGGCGCTGACGAAATTGCCCTCGACCTCGGGGAAGAAGACGAACTTCACGATCCCGCCCGAGAAGAGACCTGCCGTGGCGATCGCGGCGGCCAGCGCGCCGGCCAGCGCCACCGTCGGAAAGCGGATCGCGCCGCGCACGACGCGCCGCAGCGGCCCGCCGGTGAAGCGCGCGAGCCCGCCGGCGAGCCAGCGCCGGGCCGGCTCGGCCAGCCGCCGGGGCGACAGACCGCGCGGGGGCTCGGCCGAGACCGCCGACAGGTGGCGCGGCAGGATCAGGAAGCTTTCGACCAGCGAGAAGACGAGCACGAAGATAACCACCGCCGCAACGGGGCCGATGAACGAGCCCGACGAGCCCGGCAGGAACAACAGCGGCACGAAGGCGAGGATCGTGGTGACGACCGAGAACAGGATCGGCCGCCACACCGCCAGCACGCCCGCCTCGGCCGCCGCGCCGCCCGCGCCCTGCCCCTCCTGCAGGGCCGACCAGGTGCTTTCGCCCACCACGATCGCGTCATCGACGACGATGCCGAGCGCCAGGATGAAGCCGAAGAGCGACAGCTGGTTGATCGTCACGCCGAACGCCTGCATCGGCACGAAGGCGGCGGCAAAGGCGACGACGACGCCACCCGCGACCCAGGCCGCTACCCGCATGTCGAGGAACACCATCAGCAGGAGCAGGATCAGCGCCGCTCCGATGACGCCGTTCTTGGCCAACAGGTCGATCCGCCCCTGGAGCTGCGCGCCGGAGTTGTTCCAGACCGTCGCCTCGATCCCGTCGGGCAGGCTCGGGCGCAACTCGTCGTCGAGATACGCCTGCACGCTGTCGACGATCTCGAGCACCTGCTCCTGCCCCGTCCGCTCGACCGAGAGGAACACGGCGGGCTGCCCGTCGATCTCGGCCGAGACGGCCTCTTCCGTGCGGGTCGATGCGATCTCGGCGATCTCGCCCAGCCGCACCCGCGCGCCCTCGGGGCCGGTGAACACCACGAGGTCGCGATAGGCGTCGGCGGTGCGCGCCTCGCCCGGTGCCCGGACCTGCAGCACGCTTTCGCCGGTGTCGAGCCTCCCGGCGGTCAGGTCGAGCGTGCGGGCCTCGATCCGTTCGCCCAGACTCTCGAGGCCGGTCATGTAGCTCTGCAGTGTGGCACGCGGCACCTCGATCTCGATCATGTCGGTCGCGGCGCCCGCCAGCGTCACCTGGCTGAGTCCGGGCCGCGCGGTCAGGTCGCGCCGCACCTCTTCGCCCAGCGCCTTGAGCGCGGCGCGGGTCGTATCGCCATGCAGCACGACCTGGATGGCGACTTCTGTCGGCTCGACCTCGGCGATGCGGGGGTCGCGCGCGCCGTCGGGGAAGCTTTCGATGCGGGCGACGCGGGTCTCGATATCGTCCTTCACGTCGCGCACCGCGGCGCCGCGGGTCAGTTCGGCAGTCACCGTGCCCGAGCCGCGCGTGGCCTGCCCGCGCAACTCGCGCACGCCCTCGAGGCCGCGCAACTCTTCCTCGATCGGGGTGAGCACGGCATCGGCGACGTCGGAGGGCGACGCGCCCGGATAGGCGACGGTGACCTGCACCGCGTCGGTGGC
>LJNT01000079.1:0-6057 GCA_001314685.1 Rhodobacteraceae bacterium HLUCCA09 | reverse complement strand
TCGGGAAAGGTGCGCACGGTCAGCGTGGCGGCCGAGGCGAGGCCGGCGGCCACCAGCACCAGCGCCAGCAGGTTGGCGGCGACGCGGTCGCGCCGGAACCAGAGGATCAGTCGTTCCATCGCCTGCGCCCCTCAGCCGCCCGACCGGTCGCCGCCCGACGCCGCGCCGTCTGCGTCCCCGGAGGAAACCGCCGACGAGGCGTCGCTGCCGGAGCGCTCGCCGTCCCCGTCGTCGCGTTCGTTCGCGGATTCGCCGCGCCTGCCCTCCGTCTCGCGGTCAAGGCGCACGCGCAGGCCGTCGAGGGCGCCAGCGCGGTCGCTGAGCATCACGCGGTCGCCCGGCGAGAGGCCCTCGGCCGCGACCACCGCCGCGTCCGCGTCGCGGAAGATGACCGTCGCCCGGGTGCGCGCGAGGGTCGCCTCGCCGTCGTCCGCAGGCGCGACCCGCCAGAGCGTGGCATCGGCCTTGAGCGCCTCGTCTGGCACGGTCAGCGCCCCGGAGCGGTCGAGCGTGGCGGTGAGGCGCAGCTCCACCAGCTCGCCCACGCGCAAGGGGCGCGGGTCGCGCATGGCGAAGGCGTCTTCGACCCGCACGATCAGGCCGGTGGTACGGCTGTCCTCGACCACCTGGGGGTCGGTGTCGGTGACGACGCCCTCGGCCAGCGGCGCGCCCTCGGCCGACCCCGCGGGCAGGACCGTGACCGCCGTGCCGAGGGCCGCCTCGGCCCCGCCGAGCACCGCAACGTCGCGCTCGGTCAGCCCCATCCGCATCTCTGCTGCGCCCGTCGCCACCAGGCTGCCGAGCACCGCGCCGGGCGAGACCGCCTGCCCCGGCGCGGCCGAGCGGGCGGTCACCAGCGCGTCGAACGGGGCGCGAATGGCCGCATCGTCGAGCTGTCGCCGTGCGGTCGTCTCGGCGGCACGGGCGGTGGCGAGCTCGGCCTCGGCGCCGGAGACGCCCACGAGCGCCTCCTGCAGACGCGCCTCCGAGGCGATGTCCTCGTCCTCCAGCTCTTCCTGCCGCCGGCGGGTGACGCGCGCCTCGGAGACGGCGGCGCGGGCCTGCTCGACGCGCGCCTCGGCCTCGACCAGCGCCGCCTCGAGCCGGTCGCGCTCGAGCCGCACCAGAACGTCGCCGCGCGCGACCCGGCCGCCGACGCGAAAATCCTCGCCCAACTCGGCGATGCGCTCCGAGACCTCGGGCGTCACGTCGACCTCGAAGACGGGCCGGACAAAGGCGGTCTGCGTGATCGCGACCTCTCCGGCCGCCTCCACCTCGGTCGTGCGGATGAGGGGCGGGCGCGGCGGCTCGGCGCTCTCGTCCGCCTGCTGGCCGGGGCGGGCGAGCAGCCACCACGCACCGCCGCCCGCGGCAAGCAGCGCGAGCGAAACAAGCGCAGCGACGAGCAGCGCGCCGCGGCCTGGGCGCGCGGCGGCGCCGTTCCCGTCCCCGGCGGGCCGGTCCGGGCGGCACGATCCGTGTCGCGGCCGCTCATTCGCCCTCTCTCTCGAGAAACGGGGCGCGCGGACGGGCGGGCACCGCCTGCCGATCGGGCTCGGGTATGTCGAGCGCGTCGGCCCGAGGGCGCGGGCGTTGGCTACGGCCCTCCAGCGCGGAATCGGCCCGCCGACGCGGCCGCAGCCCCTCGGCCTCGACCGCCGGTCTGTCCTCGGCGGCGGGGCGGCGGCGGGGAACCACGTCGCCCGTCGGCCCGTCGTCGGCCCCGGCGATGGCGCCGGCCGGGGTGTCGGCCAATGTGTCGGGGCGCGACGCGTCCGCCCCGTCGTCCGGCGCCGTGTGACGCTCCGCCGTGTCCTCGGAGTCTTCGTCCTCGGGGCCTTCGCCGGGTGCGCCGATGTCGCTGCACAGCAGGTCGCCCGCGCCCGCGCAGGGGGGCGTGTTGCCCGCGGGCTGGGCTGTGGCGCCCGTCACCGCCAGCGCCAGGACCGCCGCCAGCAGCCGGGCCGAACGGCACCGGGCAAATGTCTCTCTGATCTGGTTCATGGTCCCCATCGGTGCGGCGCCCGCCTTTCTCAACCGGTCCCTTCACGGGATGTTCCGAGGCGGAGGGAGGCCACCTCGCCGGCTTCGCCTTGCCTTCCGGGCCGCGGCACGGCAGCTTTGCATGGGGGAAGCGCCGCATTGCGGCGCATGGGGGCGACCAATGCGCGCCCACTGTCACGCCCCTGTCGCAGAGGCGGCGCAGAGGCAGGCAGCGCGCGAGATACCGCAACGGCTGGGAGAGACCCCATGAAGATCGCGATCCTCGGCGGCGACGGCTTCGTCGGCTGGCCGACCACGCTGCACCTGTCGGACCAGGGCCACGAGGTGCACATCGTCGACAACCTGTCGCGGCGCTGGATCGACACCGAGCTCGGCGTGCAGTCGCTGACGCCGATGGACTCGATCCAGGAGCGCTGCCGCATCTGGCACGAGGTGACGGGTCGGCGCCTGCACTTTCACCTGCTCGACCTCGCGAAGGAGTACGAGCGGCTCAAGCAGTGGCTGGCCGAGCACCGCCCCGACGCGGTGATCCACTTCGCCGAGCAGCGCGCGGCGCCCTATTCGATGAAGACCGACCGTCACAAGGTCTACAGCGTCGACAACAACGTGAGCGCCACGCACAACCTGCTGGCGGCGCTGGTCGAGACCGGCATCGACGCGCACCTCGTGCATCTCGGCACGATGGGCGTCTACGGCTACTCCAACGTGGGCGCGACGATCCCCGAGGGATATCTCGACGTCGAGGTCGAGACGACCGAGGGCGGGAAGGCGACGCAGGAGATTCTCTATCCCACGCGCCCCGGCTCGATCTACCACATGACCAAGAGCCTCGATCAGATCCTCTTCCAGTTCTACGCGCAGAACGACGGGCTGCGGATCACCGACCTGCACCAGGGCATCGTCTGGGGCACCCATACCGAGCAGACCCGCCGCCACACGCAGCTGATCAACCGATTCGACTATGACGGCGATTACGG
Organism: Rhodobacteraceae bacterium HLUCCA09; assembly: GCA_001314685.1. GTDB lineage: Bacteria > Pseudomonadota > Alphaproteobacteria > Rhodobacterales > Rhodobacteraceae > HLUCCA09. The sequence continues at coordinate 3,076 of LJNT01000079.1, read as the reverse complement.
CACGGTGCTCAACCGCTTCCTGATTCAGGCGGCGATCGGCTATCCGCTGACGGTGCACGGCACCGGCGGGCAGACGCGCGCCTTCATCCACATCCAGGACAGCGTGCGCTGCATCGAGCTGGCGCTGGGCGATCCGCCGTCCGCGGGCGAGCGGGTGCGCATCTTCAACCAGATGACCGAGACGCACCGGGTGCGCGACCTGGCCGAGCTGGTGGCGCGGCTCGCGGGCGCCGAGGTGGCCTACCTGCCCAATCCGCGCAAGGAGGCCGCCGAGAACGATCTGGTCGTCGACAACGCCCAGTTCCTCGCGCTGGGGCTGAGGCCGACGACCCTCGCCGAGGGCCTTCTGGAAGAGGTGATCGACGTGGCGCGCAAGTTTGCCCACCGGATCGACCGCTCACGCGTTCCGGCCGTCTCGGGCTGGACGAAAGAGTTGGCACAGGCGGTGGAGCGCGACCCCGAGGGCAAGCGGCTGCGTTCGGTGTCGTGACCGTGGACGGCATGCGCCCGGCCGGCCCGGCGGGCAGCGACCGGGCCTTCGTCACCCTCGTGACCAACGCCGATTTCGCGCTCGGCGCGCGGGCCCTCCTGCGCTCGCTGCGGCTGACGGGCACGGGCGCCGACCTCGTGGTGATGCATACCGAGGGCGCGGGGACCGAGGCGCTGGCGCCGCTCGCGGCGCTGGGCGCGCGACTGGTGGCGGTGGACCTGCTGCCCACGTCACCGGCGTTCAACGCCGCCCATGCCCGCGACGCGCTGCACGCCGCGGCCCCTTTCGACAAGGGGGGCAAGCCGCCCTTTCACACCCCGCTCGACAACTTCGCCAAGCTGCGGCTGTGGCAGCTCGACTATTCCCGCGCCGTGTTCCTCGATGCCGACACGCTGGTGCTGCGCCCCATCGACCGGCTGTTCGACTACCCGGAATTCTCGGCCGCGCCCAACGTCTACGAGGGCCTCGCCGACTTCCGCCGGCTCAATTCGGGCGTCTTTGCCGCCCGCCCCGATCCGGCCACATACGAGGCGATGCTGGCGCGCCTCGACGCGCCCGGCGCCTTCTGGCGGCGGACCGATCAGACCTTCCTGCAGGCGTTCTTTCCCGGCTGGCACGGCCTGCCGGTGTTCGACAACATGCTGCAATACGTCTGGCTCAACCTGCCCGGCCTCTGGCACTGGCCGTCGATCACCGTGCTGCACTACCAGTACGAGAAGCCCTGGCAGGAGCCGCACCCGAAGGCCGACGCCCTGCGCCCCCTGATCGAGCTGTGGCGCGCCCATGCCGGCAACGGCCCGGTGCCGGATCCGCGCGACCTGCCGCCGCCGCCCGGCGCGGCATGAGGCGCGCCGGATGAAGGTCGGCGTCACCGGCGCCTCGGGAACGGTCGGACACTGGATCGCGGCGGGCCTGCTGTCGGCCGGGCACCGGGTGGTGGCCCTCGGCCGCCGCCCGTCGCGCCACGCCGGGGCGGAGTTCCGCCCGTTCGAGCTGGGCGGCCCCGCGCCCGAGCTCGCCGGCATCGGCGCGCTGGTGCACGCTGCCTTCTCGCATGTGCCGGGCCGTTACCGCGGCGGCGAGGGCGACGACCCGGCGGGCTTCGTTCGCCTCAACCGCCACGGCACGCTGCGGCTGTTCGAGGCGGCGCGGGCGGCGGGCGTCGGGCGCGTCGTGTTCCTCTCGTCGCGCGCCGTCCATGGCGGCTGGCCGCCGGGCACGGCGCTGCACGAGGGGCTGCGGGCGCGCCCCGACACGCTCTACGGCGAGGTGAAGGTGGCCGCGGAGCGGGCGCTCGCGGCGCTCTCCGGCCCCGGCTTCGCGGGCGTGTCGCTGCGGGCGACAGGCGCCTACGGCCCGCCGGTGCCCGGCCTGGCGCACAAGTGGCGGCCATTGCTCGACGCCTTCGCACGGGGCGAGGCCATCGCCCCCCGCGTGGGAACCGAGGTGCATGCCGGCGATCTCGCCGACGCGGTGCGCCTGCTGGTCGGGGCCGAGGCGGGTGCGCTCGCCCCCGGCGTCTTCCACTGCTCGGACATCCTGCTCGACCGGCGCGACCTGCTGGCCGAATGGTCGGCGCTGACCGGCGCTGGCGGCCCGCTGCCGGAGCGGGCCGACGCCGGGCAGGTCAGCGTCATGCACTCCGAACGCCTGCGCGCCCTCGGCTGGCGGCCGAGGGGGCGGGCCGGGGTGACCGAGACCCTGCGCGCGCTGACCCGCGCCGGCTAATCCACCCGGCCGGCGAGAAAGCTCCGCAGGTCGGTCTCTTCCCGCGCGTCGAGCGAGACGTAGACCAGCGCCATGTTCGTGCGCTCGCGCACCATCTCGCCGGGGAAAGGCAGGTAGGACAGCTCGCGCGAGCCGAAGGCGGGCGAGGCGGTCCCGACCTGCCACTCCGTCACCAGCCGCACGTCGACCAGCTTGAGCGACGGCCCGCCGCCCGGCCCCGGTCGCTCCAGCGGCACCCCGGCGAGGCGCAGGTAGGCCATCTTGTCCTTCGCCTGCACGAACCCGTCGATGAACTGCTCGGTGAGCACCTGCAGCTCCGCCGCCCGGTCGGGCCCGTGCATGTGGCTGTGCAGGTGGTCGTCGGGGTGGTTGTGATCGTGCGGGTGGTCGTGGGGGTGGTGCCCGTGCGCGTGCCCGTGCGCGTGCCGGTGCGCATGGCGGTGCGTGCCGCCGTGCGCGTGGCGGTGCGTGTCGCCGTGCGCGTGCCGGTGCGTGCCGCCGTCCGCGTGGCGGTGATCGTGCGGCATCGCTCAGTCCTTCCGCTTCGCCGGGGTCGACCAGCGCCGCCCCTCCGTCGCCTCGTCGAACTCTCCCGCCGGCAGGCTCACCGGCTTGTCGATCAGCCCGCGGTGCTTGCCCAGCGTGCCGTTCGACACCATCGCCCCCAGCACGTCGACGATCACCCGCGTGCCCATCAGCGCGGTGATCTCGGACTGGTCGTAGGGCGGCGAGACCTCGACCAGCTCCATCCCGCAGATGCCCTCGGCGGCGACCTTCGAGGCCAGCGCCAGCGCCTCGCGCGGCAGGAACCCGCCGGGCTCGGGCCAGCCGGTGCCGGGCACGAAGCCGCAATCGATC
>LJNT01000175.1 GCA_001314685.1 Rhodobacteraceae bacterium HLUCCA09 | reverse complement strand
CGCGCCACTCCGGAGGGTCTGCACACCCCTCGACCGGCCCTCACGACCGGCCCACGACTGCCAAACCCGCCGCTCAGACTCGTTCGGCGAATATTGCGGGTTGAAGGAGCTCGCGAACCCGACGCGTCGGCTGCGGCGCGTCCTTCCATCAGCCCGCGCGCTGGGAAATCGGACTGCGTTATCGTTCCGTCGCGCAAGAGCACGGGATGCCCCGTCGCGCGTCTCGCGCTGGCCGCAACTCCCATGCGCGGGCGCGCCCCGCCGCTGCGTGTCCTGCACCGGGCTCTGAACCGACCGCATCGGACCGACTCTTGTGCGATGTCCGTGGAGCCGATACTTCGGCACTTGGCAAGATGTGGCCGGCCCGGTGGCACAGAGGGGCGATGGTACCCTGTCGTGCAGTGGGCGCCGCAACGGACGGCCCGGTGCGCATGTGACGCCCGACGCGGGCAAAGGAAGGTCACGCAACGGTGACTTGGGTCAGCAAGATGGGGCCGGCGCGACGACGCGTCGTGAGTGTGACGGTCGCTGCGGTCATCGTCGGGCTTGCTGCGTTGGCGGCCTTTCGGGCGCTGCCGGGCCTCGCATCCGACGACATGCTGCGCAAGGCTGTCACGGCCCATGCCGCGACCTGGAGCGGTGGCGAGGTCCGCCTGCCCGAGGACGCCGCAGTCTCGTCTGTCCGAGGTCGGGTGATCGCCTTCGATGACGTGCAGTTCGGAGGCACTTTCGGCGGCGCCGAGTGGCGGCTGGACGTGGCCTCGATCCAGGCCACGGTCAGGATATCTCCGCTGTTGCGCGGCAAGGTGGAGATCGAGACGCTGACCCTGGAGGCGCCGCAGTTTCGCCTGGTGGATCACGACGAGACCGCGATGGCCGCCCTGCGCGACCTCCCCGCAGAGGGTCGGGACCTCTCCGGCCCCGAGGGCGAGGTGATCGTCACCGATGCGCGGTTCGTCTACGAGGGGCCGACCGGGCGACGGGTCGGCTTCGATGGGCTGAACCTGCGCGTTGCGGCAGACCCCGACTCGACGGGCGTGCTGATTGCCGGCGGCCTTCCCGCCGGGACGGGGCGGCTGGATCTGCAAGGTCGGCTCGATGATCCGGCCGCCGTCCTGTCAGGCCACGGCAGCGCCGCCCGGCTCGTCCTGCGGCGCGCGGCCGCGACGCAGGGTGCCGGCACGCCGCCGCCGCAGCCCCGGCCCGACGTTCCCGCTGCCGCGCGGGAGGGACAGGTGATCTCCGCGCTCCGGCGGATCGCGACGGCCGTCGGACTGACCGGCATGGGCCCAGTCGCGATCGAGGGGCGGATCACAGCAACGCCGCGGACCGTCGGCATCGCCGATGCGAGCGTGTCGTTCGGCGGCCTGCTCGCAGAAGGCGACCTGACGGTCGCGCTCGCCGGAGAGGCGTCGCCGTTCGATCAAGTCGGCCGGGTCGCCCGCGGAGCGTCGGCCGCATGGCGCGACGTGGCGACCGCCGTCGGGGAGGGCGCGTGGCGGGACGCCCCCGTCACGCTGGACTGGCTCGCGCCCCTCGAGGTCGCGCTTGCCGCACGGCTCCGCGACAGCCAGCTCGCCTGGCAGGCCGTCGAGGCACGGCAGATCCTGCTGGAGGCCGCGGACGGCCGTGTCCGGCTCGACATCGCTGCGGCCGGCGACCTTGGGCGGCTCAGGGGCGAGATTGCCCTAGGTGCGCTGTCAGCGGACGGGCCGCCGCGGCTCGCGGTCAACGGGCGGCTGGAGGGCATCGACATGGGCGCGACCGGGCGCACGGCCCTCTTGCTCGCGCCGCCACCGCTCGTCAGTCCGCCGCAACTGCCCGAGGGCACGCTCGACGCCGATATCGACCTCGCGACGTCAGGCGAGACCCTGGGCGCTATGGTCACGGCCCTCGAGGGCGTCATCGACGCCGACGCGCGCGACGGCAGCATCGCGGGGACCGATCTGCCGCTGACGCTGGAGGGGCTGGCGGAGGGCCGCGCCATCATGACGGAGCAGGACGGGCCGCTGATCCCCTCGGCCGGGCGCACCGAGTTCGACACGGCCGAGGTGCGGATCGATTTCGTGCCGGGTGTCGGGCGCGTTTCGGAGTTTCGCATTCGCGGCGCGCGCTACGACATCGACATGCGCGGCGAGGCCGATCTTGGGATCGGGGCGATGCGCGCGGACGGGCAGGCAAGGCTCCTCGCCGACGACAGCGAGCCGTCCCCGATCGTCGATCTGCCCTTCGGATTGGGCGGGACGCTCGCCGCGCCGGTCGTTGCGGCGGGCGTGCCGCGCCGCGGCGACGATCTGACGTCGGGGGCAGCCGCCGAGGGGGAGGTCGAATGAGACCGGGCGCAGCGCGATGGCAGGACCGGGCTCCGGCGCGCTTCCGGGCGACCGCCCGTCGCGGTGCGCCATGACTGTGACCGAGAACACACCGCAGAACGTGCCGGGCAGGCAGGGTGACTGGGCGCAGTCGGGACTGGTCCGGATCTGTATCGCGCTTGGCCTGTTCGCGTTCTGGGCGGCGTATTATGCTTGGTGCCTGTTTCCCGGGCTGGGCGGCGTCATGAATGCGGGCGACACGGCCAAGTTCCAGACGCTCGGGCATACCCAGATCCTGGTCCATGGGCCCGGCTACCCGCTCGTGCTGTTCCTCGGCGCCGTGCTGCGTGCGCTCGACCTGCCGGTCGAGCCATGGCGCGCGATGACCCTGGCAATGGCAGCGCTGCCTGGCTCGGTCGCCAACACCATGGCATTCCTGATCGTCGCGCGCGTGACCGGCAGCCTGGCGTTCGGTATCGCGGGCTCGCTGCTGCTCGGCAGCGCCGGCCTGATGGCCGTGCAGTCGACCGAGGCCGAGGTCTACCCGCTCGCCCTGGCCTTCGTCCTGTCGACGACCTTCCTCCTGATCCTGTTTCTCGACACGAAGCGCGAGGGCTATTTCGTGGCCGCCTGCGCCGTCTACGCGCTGTCCTTCGGCAACCATCTGATGATGATCATGCTGGTGCCGCTGTTCCTGCTGGTGACGGCGGTGCACTGGCGGCGTCTGTTGCGTCCGCGGATCGTGGCGTCGGTCCTCGCCGTCACCGCGCTCGGTGCCAGCCAGTATCTCTACCTCGCCTACATGACGCACCATCCCGAGACGGCGTATTCCGAGTACCTGCCGCTGCCTCCCACCATCCCGGACCTGCTCCGGTACATCTCGGGCACATACTTCAGCGGCCTCTACGGCTCCGGGCTGCGCTCGACCTACAGCTCCGAGACGTTGCTGATGACACTGCGCTCGGCGCATCCGTGGATCTCGGCGCCGCTGATCGTGGCGGGTGCCGTCCTCTTCGCGGCAGGATGGCGCCGTCGCGACGCGGGCTGGATCGGCGTGGCGACCGTGTTCGCGGTGGCTCTCTCCTTCGTCCCCTTCGTGATCTGGTATGGCGCCTACGATATCCAGGCCTTCCACCTGCCGGTGCTGGGGCCCCTGCTCGTCGCGGCCGTGGCGGGACTCGGCTGGTGGCTGGGGCGCTGGCGTGTGCTGCAGCAGGGCGCGGCGGTTCTGCTGATCGCGCTCGGCGTCTGGCGCGCCACTGTCATGGCGGAGGGCCTGACGGAGCGGCAGCCGATCTTCACCGAGCTGCCGGAGACGCTGGAGGCGCTGGTCGCCCAGGCCCCGATCGAGGATCCGCTGGTCTCGATGACCTACGGTCTGAGGATGGCCACGCTCTACCATGAGCTGCTCGGCGACATGCCGCAGGCCCGCTACCGGGTGCCGTGGCGGGCCGAGGAAGCCGCTGTCGCGCGGGCGGAGATCGGCGGCATCGTCGTGCCGACCGATGGCGAGCAACTCCTGCGCTGGATCGAGCATCGCCATCCCGACCTCGCCTGCCGGTCCTGGGCGCTCGACCAGCCGGAGGGCACGCCATGGCCGGCATACGCCTTCTCGTGCGCACGCGACGGCGCCACCGAGGCCGCCCCCGCGCAGGCCGAAGACGGGTAACCGCGAGCGCGCAGGCCGCCCGATCCACGATAACGTGATGGCAAGCCTTCAGTTTTCCTCTCGCCGTTTCGGCAAGTTTTCGCCTATACGCGGGGGACACTCCGGATCTGACAGACGACCATTGCTTGCGGCAGATCCCCTCGAGCGGGAGATCGCGCATGACACGTCGCCTTGCAACGCTTGCAACATGCATCGTCGCCGGAATGATGCTGTTGCAGCTTCGATCCCATGCATCGCCCGATTCCGCGGGCGACGCAGACGGGTCTGTCGACCGCCACATCGCGGTGTCCGAGGCACCGGCGTCGGAGGGCACGCCGGCCGCGGCGGCCCTCGTGGTCGGCCCCACGGAAGTCCTGATGCAACTGACCGGTGCGGGCTCGATCAACGCAACCGACCGCTGGAACGTCCACGGCACCGACCTCGGTCACATGATCCGCCACAAGGGCGCTCTCTACATGGTGTTTGGCGACACCTACGGACCCGATGGCGGCGCATGGCGCAGCAGCACGATGGCGCGCATCGACGACCCGCTCGGCGCCTTCGACTTCTCGCAGATGATCACCGGTCCGGACGGGAGTGCCAAGGAGTTGATCCGCTCCGCCAAGGTGCCCGGCGTCGAATGGACGGTGATCCCCACGAATGGCTTGTCGCTCGGCGAGCGGATGGTGCTGCATTACATGTCGGTGCGGATGTGGACATCGGACGGCCGCTGGATGGTCAGACAGTCCGGCCTCGCCTGGTCCGACGACGACGGGCAAACCTGGCACCGCTCCGACTCGGCGGTCTGGCCGAACGGGTCCGGATTCGAGCAGGTGGCGTTTGTCGATCAGGGCCCGCTGATCTACAGCTTCGGCATTCCCGAAGGACGGTTCGGCGGGGTGCGGCTGCGTCGCGTCGCGCGCGATGCCTTGTTCGATCCCGCAGCCTACCGGTACTGGGATGGCAGCGGCTGGGTGAGCGATCGCCACGCGGCCGCGACGGTCGTGCCGGCGCCGGCGGGCGAGCTGTCTGTCGCCTGGAGCGAGACGCACGGACTCTGGCTGATGATGTATCTTGACGAGACGAAGGCCGCGATCGTCCTGCGCACCGCGCCCGACCTTGTTGGCCCCTGGAGCGCGGCACAGACCGTCGCCCGGGCGGGCGACTTTCCGGGCCTGTACGCGCCCTACATCGTGCCCGGCGACGCGCTTGACACCGAGGTTCGCTTCACGATGTCCCGGTGGAAACCGCTCTACAACGTGTTCCTGATGCGGGCGCCACTGCACCGCGACCCGACCGTCGTCGCGGCGGCCGAAAGCGATGTCACACAGGACAGCCGGCTCGACTGACCCACGATTGCGTCATCCGGGCCAACCTCTCGCGGGAAAACCGCCCCCTGTTCCTGCCTGGAAGCAATATCGTCTGCCGTCCCGGCGCATTTTTATGGCGGCCCGACAAGGCCGGGGCAATAACCAGCCGCGTCGATGCCCGGGATGGGCTCGGGATGGCGGTGGAAGTCCTGCCACGGACCGTCATCGGCTGCGACCTCGCCCGCTGTCGGCTCGAACTGACCGTTTGCCGCAGAACATGCACCCATGAGGACCGCATAGCGAAGATCGCCTCGCGGCTGGGGCCGACCGGCTGCATGAGCAAGGGCGTCGCCGTTCACTCCGCCGCAGAACGTTGTGCCGCCGAAAGATCCGGCTGGTCCCCGAGCGGGTCGCTGACAAGCCCCATCATGGCCGCCTGTTGGCTCTCCCTTGCCGAGCCAGAGACGAACACGATCCGGCCGCCGGCCTGAGCCGCATCGCGTACGGCCTCCATCTCGTTGATCGACACGAAGAACGCCAGGCCGTCGGCGGGCGACAAGCCGGTCCGCCCGGCGAAGCTCTCCAGCGCTTCGGCGTTTCCATCCGCGACGGTCTTGCGGAAACTCGCGAACGCGGATGCCTTGATCTTCAACGCCTCGCCCTCGGCGTTCGCCTCGGCGACCTGAAGCGTTCGCTTGGCCTCGCCTTCGTTCACGGCAGCCTCCTTGAGACGCTCTGCCGAAATCACCCGATCGAAGGCGCGGCGAAGCTCTTCGGACGGCTGCGGGTCGTCGACAAGGACGTTCTCGATCCGGAAGCCGAACTCGCCCATCCGTTCGGTCAGGGTGCTGGCGACGTCGTTCTCGAACGTGTCGCGCGACTGGAAGAGGTCGTTGAACGTCATTCCCGAGGCGGTGGAGCGCACCTGGTTGACGACATAGGATCGGATCTGGTCGGCCGCGTTCGACAGCTTGTAGAACGCGTCCTGCGCCGAGGCTTCGTTCACCCTGTACTGCACACGGATCGGAACGCTGACGAAGGCATTGTCCTTCGACTTGACGTTCACGTCCTCCGCAATCTCCTGGATTTGCAGGGAGAAATTGGCGCCTGCGATCTGGATCGGCCATGGAAGCTTGAACGAAAGCCCGGCGGACCGGATGCTGGAAAAGCGTCCGAACGTCTCGATCAGCCGGACATTCTGTTGACGGGTGATGACGATGGTCGAGGCCAGTATGGGGATGGCGACGACGATCAGGATGGCGGAGATGACGAGGTTTTCCAAAACGCGTTCCTTTCCGTCTTTTGCGGGCATGTGGCCTGCCAGACCGGTCTTTCACCTATCCCGTCCCGTCACCCGGCCAACGAAACCTCACGCGATTGCGACGAGGGTGAATCGCCCGCGTGGGACGCGCCCCCCGTGCCATCGGATCGCCTGATGCCTGAGCACCATAGCACATCACGCGGGACTTGCCTCGGCGGCGTGGCGCCAACGCTCCCTCATTTTGGAAACGCGGCTCGGGTCCATGCGTTGCATGGCATATGCGGGTCGGGGGGTATGCAGGTGGGAAGAAAGCACGTAGAGCGTCATCCACCGAGAGAGGCACGCGTCCAGCGGCGGGCATGGATCTGTCGCGCCGGCCTCGGTGCCGAAACGGGGCCGGCACAAGCCCGGCCAGATCGGCTTCCACAACCCGCGGACGGGTCGACCGGATGCCATCAACCCGGAAAGGGCCATCATGCAACTGCAACTGAACACCGACGCGAACATCGAGGGCGACGAACGACTGTCCGAGATCGCGGAAGATATCGTGACCTCGGCACTGGGACACCTTGGCAGCCGGATCACCCGCGTCGAGGTATATCTGGCGGATGCGAACGCGGCCAGGGGCGGTTCGGACGACATCCTCTGCACGGTCGAGGCGCGCCCCGAAGGCCTGCAACCGATGGTCACGACGCATTCGGACGCGAACGTCGAGTCAGCCCTTCGCGGCGCCGCGAAGAAGATGCGCGCGGCACTGGACAGCCAGTTCGGCAAGCTTTCGAGGCACTGATTTCCGCCAAACGGCCGGAGGCACCCTGATGACCACGTCGCAGGTGCTGATCTTCGGGATTCTTGCCGCGACGCTCGCGCTGTTTCTCTGGGGCCGGTTCCGCCACGATGTCGTGGCGCTGGCCGCGCTTCTGGCCTGCGTCGTCGCGGGCCTGGTTCCCGCCGACGAAGCCTTCGAGGGGTTCGGCCATCCTGCGGTCATCACCGTGGCCTGCGTGCTGATCCTCAGCCAGGGTCTCCAGACGACGGGCGCCATCGACTGGCTGGCGCGTCGCATCATGCCGCGCGACCGGGGGCGCATGGTCAGCATGGCGGCGCTGACCGGGTTGGGTGCGGCACTGTCTGGCGTGATGAACAACGTGGGCGCGATGGCTCTCCTGATGCCGGTCGCGGTGCAACTGGCGCGCACGCTCAAGATGCCTGCATCCAAGCTTTTGATTCCGCTGAGCTATGCCGCAATTCTGGGAGGTACCACGACGTTGATCGGCACTTCGACCAACCTCTTGGTCGATGGTGTGTCGCGGACGCAGGGCCTTGCCCCGTTCACGATCTTTGAAGTGACGCCGCTGGGCATTGTCCTCGTGGTATGGGGGGCGATTTACCTGCGGTTTTTCGGTCCTTTCCTCTTGCCTGCGCGTGACAGCATGGCAGACCTACTCTCCGATCGCTCCAAGATGAAATTCTTTACCGAGG
>LJNT01000117.1:1206-9261 GCA_001314685.1 Rhodobacteraceae bacterium HLUCCA09 | reverse complement strand
ATGACGACGACGACGACGGCGACCGAGACGACGACGACGACGACGGCGGCCGAGACGACGATGACGACGACGGCGGCCGCGACGACGATGACGACGATGACGACGACGGTGGCGGCGGCGGACGCAGCGACGACGATGACGACGACGGTGGCGCCCGGGCAGGCTTCGGCGGACGCGACGATGACGATGACGACGACGACGACGGCGGCCCGAGGGTGCGACAGGGCGGAAGCAACCCGCTCGCGCGCCTGTTCGGCCGGCCGGAACGGTCGGCGCCTGCGCTCGCTCCCGCCCCCGCTCCTGCCCCTGCGCCCGCCCCGGCGCAGGCTCAGACGCAGGCCCCGGCCGCCCCGCCGCCGCCGCCCCCGGTCTCGGCGCCCGACGAGATCGTGGCGCTCGCACTCAGCGCCGCCGACCTCGCCACCCTCACCGCGCAGGGCTACGAGGTGGTCGAGGAACTCGCCGTGCCAGGAGTCGACGCCACGCCGCGGCGCCTGCGCGTCCCCGCCGGCACCACGCTGGCCGACGCCCGCGCCGCGGTGCGGACCCTGCCGACCGGGCAGGACGCCGACTTCAACCACTATTACCGCTCCGAGGGCTTCGCAGAGGATTGCGAGGCCCTCGAATGCCCCGCCCGGCGGATGATCGACTGGCCCGAGCCCGCCGACCGCGCCTCTGGCTGCGGCGGCGGCGTGCCCATCGGCATGATCGACACCGGCATCAACGACGCGCACGACACCTTCGAAGGCGCCGACCTCGAGGTGCTGCGCCTCTCGCCGGAAGATTTCACCCCCTCGCGCGCCCTGCACGGCACCGCCATCGCGGCGCTGCTGGTGGGCGATCCCACGACCCGCTCGCCGGGCCTCGTGCCCTCGGCCCGGCTGATCGCCGTCGACGCCTTCTACCGTCGCGGCTCCGACGAGAGGGCCGACGTCTTCACGCTGGTGGAGGCGCTGGGGCTTCTGGCCGAGCGCGGGGTGGGCGTCATCAACCTCAGCCTCGCCGGCCCGCCCAACACCGTGCTCGAGGAAGTCGTGGCGCGGCTGAAGGGCGAACAGGACATCGTGCTGGTCGCCGCCGTGGGCAACGACGGGCCGCGGGCCGATCCCGCCTTCCCCGCCGCCTATCCGCAGGTGATCGCGGTGACGGCCGTCGACCGCGACAGCCGCGTCTACCGCCGCGCGATCCGGGGAGAGCATGTCGACCTCGCCGCGCCGGGCGTCGCGGTCTGGACGGCGGCCTCGGTCAGCGGGGCGCGGTGGAAGACGGGCACGTCCTACGCGGTGCCCTTCGTCACGGCGGCGGCCGCGATCCTGCGCGAGACGCGCCCCGACCTCCCCGCGCTCGACATCGGGCCCGAACTGGCCCTGCGCGCCACCGATCTCGGCGAGCCCGGGCCCGACCCCGTCTTCGGCGCGGGCCTTCTCGGGCTCGGCACCCTCTGCGGCAGCGCGGGCTGACGGCGGACGACCCTCGCCGGGCTGTCGCAGGCCCGCGTTCCATGGCGGCGGAGGGCACCGCGCCGGTCGAGACGGACAAGACGGGTATCGGCACCGGCTCCCACGCCATTGCCGGCCCGCTCGGCGCCGCGATTCCGGGCCCGCCCCTGGCGCTTCGCCGCGCGATTGGGGCGCAGCCGGGGGCGCGACCGGGGCGCGGGCGGGGGGGCGGCCGGGGGCGCGGGCGGGGCGCGGGAGGGGCCGGCGGCCCGACGCCCCCGCACATTCTGTCGCAGCGCCTGCCCGTGGAGTCGCGGATGCGCCTCTGGTCTACTCCGGCTCGGAATGACACGATCAGACAGCGCCCCACCGGAGCCTGACCCCACCCGCGACGCGGCCGGTATCCACTGGCACGCCCGCCCGGCGGAGGAGGCGGTCGCCGCACATGCCACCGGCCCCGCCGGGCTGAGCGACGACGAGGCCGCGCGGCGCCTCGCCGAGCACGGGGCCAACCGCCTGCCCGAACCGCCGCGCGCCGGCCCGCTGGCCCGCTTCCTGAGGCAATTCAAGAACCTGCTCATCTATGTGCTCCTCGGCGCCGCGGCGGTCACCGCAGCGCTCGGCCACCCGGTCGATACCGTGGTGATCCTCGCCGTGGTGCTCGTGAACGCCGTGATCGGCTACGTGCAGGAGGGGCGGGCAGAGGACGCGCTCGCCGCCATTCGCGGCATGCTCGCCCCCGAGGCCCGCGTGATCCGCGGCGGGCGGCGGCGCACCGTGCCGGCCGACGCGCTGGTGCCGGGCGACATGGTGGTGCTCGAGCCGGGCGACCGGGTGCCGGCCGACCTGCGGCTGACCCAGGCCAATGGCCTGCGCATCCAGGAAGCGGTGCTGACGGGCGAGTCGGTACCGGTGGAGAAGGGCCTCGCCCCGGTCTCCGCCGACGCCCCCCTCGGCGACCGGCAGTCGATGGCCTTCAGCGGAGCGCTGGTGGCGGCGGGCAGCGGGCGCGGCGTGGCGGTGGCCACGGGCGCGGCGACCGAGATCGGGCGGATCAGCGGACTGTTGGGCTCGGTCGAGACCACGACCACGCCGCTTCTGCGGCAGATGGAGGTCTTCGCGCGCACGATCACGCTGGCGATCCTCGCCGTCGCGGCCGCGATCCTCGGCTTCGGCACGCTCGTCGCCACGATGCCCTTCGACGAGATCTTCATGGCCGTCGTGGGCCTCGCCGTCGCCGCCATCCCCGAGGGGCTGCCCGCGATCCTGACGGTAACGCTCGCCATTGGCGTGCAGGGCATGGCCGCGCGACGGGCCATCGTGCGGCGGCTGCCGGCGATCGAGGCGCTCGGATCGGTCTCGGTCATCTGCTCCGACAAGACCGGGACGCTCACCAAGAACGAGATGACCGTCGCTTCGGTGGCGACGGCGCGGCGTGCCTTCACCGTCAGCGGCGCGGGCTACGCGCCCCACGGCGGCATCGCCCACGACGGGCGCGAGGTGGCGCCGGCCGATCACCCGCTCCTGCTCGAGCTCGCGCGCGGCGCAGTGCTGTGCAACGATGCCGAACTGGCGGAGGTGGACGGGGCGTGGATCGTGACGGGCGACCCGATGGAGGGGGCGCTCGTCACCTTCGCCTGCAAGGCAGGGCTCGACCCCGCCGCCCTGCGCGCCGCCAACCCGCAGACCGACACGATCCCCTTCGACGCCCAGCACCGCTTCATGGCGACGCTGCACCACGACCACGCGGGCCGTGCGGCGATCCACGTCAAGGGGGCGCCGGAGCGCCTCCTCGACATGTGCACGAGCCAGCACTGCGATGACGACGGCGCCCGCCCGCTCGACGCGGAGTGGTGGCACGCCCGCGCCCACGAGATCGCGGGGGAGGGACAGCGCGTCATCGCCATCGCCACGCGCAGCGCCTCGCCCGAGATGCGCGGCCTGCGGTTCGCCGACGTCGAGGGCGGGCTGACGCTGCTCGGCCTCGTCGGCCTGATCGACCCGCCGCGGGACGAGGCTGTCGCCGCCGTCGCCGAGTGCCGTGCGGCCGGCATCCGCGTGAAGATGATCACCGGCGACCATGCCGGCACGGCGCGCGCCATCGGCCGGCAACTCGGCCTCGCCCAGCCGGACACGGTGCTGACGGGGGCCGAGATCGACACGCTCTCGACGGAGGCGCTGCGCGCCCGGGTCGTGGAGACGGACGTGTTCGCCCGCACCTCGCCCGAGCACAAGCTGCGCCTCGTCGAGGCGCTGCAGGCCGATGGCGAGGCCGTGGCAATGACGGGCGACGGAGTCAACGACGCGCCCGCCCTCAAGCGCGCCGATATCGGCATCGCGATGGGCCGGGCGGGGACGGAGGCCGCCAAGGAGGCGGCCGAGATCGTGCTGGCCGACGACAACTTCGCCACCATCGCCGCGGCGGTCAAGGCGGGGCGAACCGTCTACGACAACCTCAAGAAGGCCATCGTCTTCCTGCTGCCGGTCAACGGGGGCGAGTCGCTGGCGCTGATCGCGGCGCTGCTGCTGGGCCTCACGCTGCCGATCACGCCGGTGCAGATCCTGTGGGTCAACATGGTGAGTTCGGTGGTGCTGGCCATGGCGCTCGCCTTCGAGTCGGCCGAGCCCGACATCATGCGCCGCCCGCCCCGCCCGGCCGACGAGCCGATCCTGTCGCGCTTCGTGCTGTGGCGGGTCATCTTCGTCTCCACCCTGTTCTGCGCCGGCATCTTCGGGATGTTCACGCTGGCCGAGGCGCGCGGCGCGACGCTGGAAGAGGCGCGGACGATCGCCGTCAACACGCTGGTCGTGATGGAGATCTTCTATCTCTTCTCGGTGCGCTTCCTGAACACCACGTCGCTGTCGCTGCGTGCGGCGCTGGGCACGCGGCCGATCCTGATCGCGGTGGGCACGGTGACCGCGCTGCAACTCGTCTTCACCTACGCGCCGTTCATGGAGGCGTTCTTCGGCACTCGTCCGCTGAGCCTGACCGAGGGCGCGCTGGTCGTGGCCGTGGGGCCGGCGCTGCTGCTGATCCTCGAGATCGAGAAGCGCCTCGTGCGCCTCGTGCGCGCCGCCTGAGGCCGGGCCCCTTGTCGAGCCGGGGCACGCTGTCGCGGTGCCGCGGTCCCTCCCCTCGCTCCCGGAACCTTGGCCGCAGCCACATGTTGGCATCGGCTGTCGCGCTCCGGCGGCGGCACCGGGGACGCGGCGCAAGGAGGCATCGTGCGGGACAGCGCGCTCGAACAGGCGGCCGCCGGATCCACGCCGCGCCTCGCGGCGGCAGGCTTTCTGGCCACGGCCATCTCGTTCGGCCCGGCGCGGATGGGCTTCGGGCTGTTCCTGCCGGAATTCCGCGAATCCTTCGCCCTGACGACCACGGGCGCGGGCCTGATCGCAAGCGGCGGCTTTCTCGCCTTCCTGATGGCGCTGCCGGTGGCGGCGGCGCTCGACGCGCGCCACGGGCCGCGCGTGCCGGTGCTCGCGGGCGCGGCGGCGGCGGTCGCGGGCTTTGCGCTGGTCGCCGCGGCGCCGGGGTCGGCGCTGCTGGCGACCGGGGTGGCGGTCGCGGGCGCGAGCGCGGGCCTCTGCTGGACACCTTTCAACGACGCGGCCGAGCGGGTCGTGCCGCAGGACGTGCAGCCCGGCACGCTCTCCGCAATCTCGACGGGCACCACCCTCGGCGTGGCGGGGGCGGGCGCGCTCGCGCTGGCCGTCGGTCTCGGCGCGCTGCCCTGGCGCGCGACCTGGGGCCTGTTCGCGGCGGCGGGCCTCGTCGCGGCGGCGGCGGCCGCGCGCGCCGTGCCGGGCGGGCACCGCCCCGCGCCGCGCGGCGACGATGCGCCCGCCTTCCTGCGCTGGCAGACCGCGCCGCTCTACGCGGGCTCGCTCGTGTTCGGGGCCTCGAACGCGATCTACCTTTCCTTCGCCGCCGACCGGATCGCGCAGGCGGGCGGCCTGCCGGGGCCGCTCTCGGCCTCGGCCCCCGCGGCGATCTTTCTCGGCTACGGGCTCTTCGGTCTCGTCGGGCTGGCCACGGGCCGGTTGGAGGCGCGGCTCGGCCTGCGCCCGCTGCTCGCCGGCATCTTCGCCGCCTTCGCCACGTCGCTCGCGCTGATCGGCCTCTGGCCCGGCTCGTGGCCGGGGGTGATCGCCTCGGCCGGCCTCCACGGGGCGGCGGTGATGACGGTGAGCGCCACCCTCTCGATCTGGACGCTGCGGCTCTTCCCCGGCCGAGGCTCGCAAGGCTTCACCGCCGCGCTGATCGTGGTTGCGGCGGGCAGCGCGGCGGCCCCGGTCCTTGCGGGGCCTGCGCTCGACGCTCTCGGCCCGAGGGCCGCCTTCCTCGGCTTCGCGCTGCCCGCCACGCTCGCAGCCCTCGTCTTCGCGGTCGAGAGCGTCACCCGCAACTGGCGCGGCGGGAGCGGCGCGGCCCTTCAGCGTTGATGCAGCGGCGCATGTTGCCGTGGGTCCACCTGGCAGAACGGCCAGCGCAGCTACCGCGTCGGCAACTAGGAAGGCCGCCATGCTCCGGCCGTGCGCACTGTCTTGCCTGCTCGCCACTGCCGCCATCGCCGCCTACTTTGCCCCCGCCGCCGCGGCCGGCGCGCAGCTGCGGCGCGGGCAGACGCTGGGGCCGTTCGACGCGGCCGACCTGCGTGAGAAGATCCGCTCGCGGGCGGAGGCGGCGCGCACCCTCGTCTGGCACCGCGGGCTCGAGGGCTGGCGGCGGGCGACCGAGGTGCCGCGCCTTACCGGCTTCGTGCGCGCGCTGCCGGCGGAGACGCCGGTCGGCCTCGCCGCCCATGTCCCCGGCACCTGGACATCGACCGACTGGCCCGTCGCGGTTCCCGGTCGGACCATGATGAGCCGACTGACTGTCACCTTCGGGGACGGGGGCACCTTCCGCGGGACGATCGTGGCGGAACATGTCGACATCTCGTGGGTGCCGGGCGGGCCGGTCCAGACGACGCCCGAGGGCGCCGTGCTCCGCCCGCCGCGGGTCATGATCGACCGCTCGATCCGCCATGCCGCCACGCTCGGGGGCACATGGCACATCGCGGACAGCGACGACAGCGGGGCGTCGGCGATCCTTCTCGACGGCGAGATCCGGAACCTCGAGACCGGTGACGTCGACCGGATCGAGGATCGATGGACCGTCGGCGATATCGCGCCAGACCGGATTCGGATGGGCAATGGCGCCACCCTGACGCGAAAGTAAGGCGCAGGCTGGCCCTCGGCTCACCGCGGCTGGCCCCCGGCTGGCCCCGGACTTGCCCCGGACTGGCCCCGGACTGGCCCCGCCTAGCCCGCAGGCGCGATGTTGAAACCGGTGAAGCCGAAGAGCCCCGTGCCCACCGCGATGATCCCGACGCGCGGCGAGAAGGCCCCGTCGCCCTCGATCTCGAGCAGGCGTTCGCCGTTGAGATCGAAGCGCGCCGTGGCGCCGTCGACCGTCGCCGTCAGCATGTCCGAGCCGTCGCCGCGCGGCGGCGTCTGCGCCTCGACCGGCTGCATGTCGAAGCCCTCGGGCGAGCGGAGGATCACGTGGGTTTCGCCCTGCCCGCCAATGACGATGCCGAGATATCGGTCGCCCGCGCGGAAGTTGAACAGGAAGCCGGCATGGGCCGGGCCATCGTCGCCGCCCTGCACGACGAGATTCATCGCGGCGCGGTAGGTGCCTGCCTCGGTCGCGGGCGTGCCGATCCAGTAATAGGTGACGGCGCCGGGGTCGCGCCGGTTCGACAGGGTGAACCAGCCGCCCTGCACCTCGGCCACCCATGTCCCGTCGTCGCCCAGTTCGACCACGCCGGCGAGCGGGCCGAGATGCGGCGCGAGATCCTGAGCGGGGGCTGGCGCGGCAAGCGCCAGAAGGGCGGCAGCGGCGGCGGCCGCGACGTGTCTGCGCAGGGGCATGTCGGTGGTCCTTTCGCTCAGAATCCCATTGGGCGGAGCGGCAGGCCCGCCATCTCCCAGGCGCGGAGGCCGCCGCGATACCAGTAGACGTCGCCATAGCCGGCGGCGATCGTCCGGAGCGCGGCGTTGTAGCTCAGCCAGCACATCGGGTCGCTGCAGAACAGCACGATCGGCACCGAGCGGTCGCCGCGGGTGATCTGGCCGAGCCACTGCACCGCCTGCTGCTGCACCCGGTCCTCGAAGCTGCCCGCCGAGGCGAGCGCCGGGGCCCCGAGCGCGCCCGGCAGGCTGTATTGCCCGCCCAGCGCGTCGATCATCAGGACGGGGCGGTTGCCCTGCATCAGGTTGGCGAGGTCCTGCGTGGTGATCAGCCGCCCGCCGGGAAGGGCGGTGGGCGTCGGCGCGTGGAACTCGCCGGGGCGCAGGTGGCGCTGCGGCGGCACCCCGAAGTCGCGCGTCTCGAAGACGGCGATCTGCGGGTCGATCCGCACGCCGCCCGGGCCGGGGGCCGGATCGTCGGGCGGAGGCGTCACGACCTCGGGCGGCGGCGGCGGAGGTGGCGGCGGCGGGATCGAACCGTCCTGCGGCGGGGGAAGGCCGCCTCCGCCCCCGCCTCCGCCCCCACCATCGTTGCCGGGCTCGAAGCTGCCCTCGTCCCAGGCGCCGCCACCGCCGTCGGGGGGCGGGGGCGGGGGTGGCG
>LJNT01000117.1:0-1136 GCA_001314685.1 Rhodobacteraceae bacterium HLUCCA09 | reverse complement strand
CTCCGCCGCCAGTGTCGGCGGGCGGCGGCGCAGACCCGCCCGGCTCGAAGCTGCCCTCGGCCCAGCTGCCGCCGCCAGCCCCCGCGCCGCTCTCGGGCGCCGTCTCGCCGAAGCTGCCCTCCTCGAAGCTGCCCTCGCCGAAGCCCTGGGCCGCGGCCGCGCCCGCCGCCAGCGCGACCACGGCGGCCGAGAGGGCGAGGCGGGTCGGGCGATTGTGTCGTGCCATGCTCTCGCTCCCCCGATCAGTTCTGCCGGATCGTCTCGCCGATCCAGTCGAAGTAGTTGGAAAGCCGCGTGTAGACGGCGTAGAGTTGCGGGTGCCCGCAGCGCTGGTCCGAGCCGAGCGGCGCGCGCCCCCAGCTCACCACGCCGACCTGCAGCCAGCCTCCGTCCTCGCGGCGGATCATCAGCGGCCCGCCGCTGTCGCCGTTGCAGGACGAACGCGCGCCCGAGGTGACGCCGGCGCAGATCATGTTGTCGGTCAGGAAGTTGCCGATCGCCGGCGACAGGATGGCGAAGGCCTCTTCGAGCGTGTCGACCGGGATCTGCGCCCCGCCACCCACGTTGAGCAGCAACGCACCCAGATCGCGCCGCGCCTGCTCGGCCATGCCGCGGTTGCAGGTCTCGTTGGGCACGATGTCGATGTCGGTCTCCATCAGCACGCCGGGGATCACGTCATCCTCCATCAGCCCCCAGCCGATCACCACCGACGGCCCCTCCGGAACCGGCTGGCCCTGCCCGATGACTGAAATCGCCCCGACCGGCCCGGAGCTTTCGGCGACGGGTTGGGCGAGTTTCAACAGCGCGATATCGGCGTCGAGGCGGACCGGGTCATAGTCAGGATGGGCGAAGACCGCCGCCACCGCGCGGAAATCGCCCTGCCAGAGCGCGACGTGGCCGCTGCGCACGAGGATGTCGTCGGCCGGCTGCACGGCACCGTCCTGACCCACCACGCAATGCGCCGCGGTAAGCACCCATTGCCGCGCGATCAGGGTGCCGCCACAGAACTGCGAGAGCACGCGGCTGTCCTCGTCCGCGCCGACCCTCTCGCGGGA
Source organism: Rhodobacteraceae bacterium HLUCCA09 (assembly GCA_001314685.1). GTDB lineage: Bacteria > Pseudomonadota > Alphaproteobacteria > Rhodobacterales > Rhodobacteraceae > HLUCCA09. Next base: position 81 of record LJNT01000117.1, on the reverse strand, counting down.
ATGCAGGCTCACCTGCGCGGGCCAGGCCCCCTGCTCGGCGGGCCGGCCGCCATAGATGCGCGTGTCGGCCTCGGGCACGAC
>LJNT01000085.1 GCA_001314685.1 Rhodobacteraceae bacterium HLUCCA09 | reverse complement strand
GATCTCAAGCGCTCGCCCCATCCCTACCTCATGATCCGTTTCCCAGAAGGGAATCACAGATCAAACGGGCTCGAAAGCCCCCGCAGAGTCAGGCGTTACGCGCGCCGGTATCAGGCCGAAGCCGTCTCATTCTTCTTGCAAAAAATATCCCCGCCGGAGGCTCGTGCCATCGCCGCTTGCCGTGCCTTTCGAACCGGGGAGCGCCCGTGGCCGCCGCGGAGGCTCGCGCCCTGGGCGCGAGCCTGGCCCAACGGAGGGAGGGGCCGGCAGGCCCCGAGCGGAGGCGGGAGCTGCCCCGGCCGGTCGACCCGGGAAGGTCAGCCGGGCAGAAGGGCGCAGGCGCCCGTGGTGGAGAGGCCCGCATTGCGGCGAAACGTCTCGAACAACTCGCGTCCGATGCCGTGGCCGTTGGCCGACAGGTCCGCCTCGACGGGGGGGCGCGCCTCGAAGCCGTCGACCAGCGCGTCGAGCGTGCCTGCCCGCGCATCGACTCGCACGATATCGCCGTCGCGCAGCCGGGCGAGCGGCCCGCCGGCGGCCGCCTCGGGCGAGACGTGGATCGCCGCCGGCACCTTGCCCGAGGCGCCCGACATCCGCCCGTCGGTGACCAGCGCCACCTTCAGACCGCGGTCGAGCAGCACGGCGAGCACCGGCGTGAGGCTGTGGAGCTCCGGCATCCCGTTGGCCTGCGGCCCCTGGTGGCGGACCACGACCACCGTGTCCGCGGTGAAGGCGCCGGCGCGGAACGCGTCCTTCACCGCCTGCTGGTCCTCGAAGACGCGGGTGGGCGCCTCGATCGAGAGGTGGTCCTCCTTCACCGCCGACACCTTCATTACCCCGCGGCCGAGGTTGCCCTGCACCTGTTTCAGCCCGCCCTTGGGCTGAAAGGGATCGGCCACGGGCCGCAGGATCTTGTCATTGAGCGAGGCGGGCGCCGCCGCGTCCCAGCGCAGGCCTTCGGGGCCCAGCTTCGGCTCGGCCACGTAGCGGTGCAGGCCCCGGCCCGCGACCGTTTCGGTGTCTGGGTGGAGCAGGCCCGCCTCGAGCAGTTCGCCGATCATGGTGGCCAGCCCGCCCGCGGCATGGAAATGGTTCACGTCGGCCAGCCCGTTGGGATAGACCCGTGCCATCAGCGGCGTGACCTCCGAGATCGCCTCGAAATCCTGGAGGTCGAGCAGCACCCCCGCCGCCCGCGCCATCGCCGGCAGGTGGATCACCAGGTTCGTCGAGCCGCCCGTCGCCATCAGTCCCACCATGCCGTTCACGAAGGCGCGCGCGTCAAGGATCGTGCCCGCCGGGCGGTAGTCGTTGCCGAGCGCGGTGATCTCGAGCGCCCGCGCGACCGCGGCCTCGGTCAGCGCGTCGCGGAGCGGCGTGCCCGGGTTGACGAAGGAGGCGCCGGGAAGGTGCAGCCCCATGAACTCCATCAGCATCTGGTTGGTGTTGGCCGTGCCGTAGAAGGTGCAGGTGCCGGGGCCGTGATAGCTCTCCATCTCGGCCTGCATCAGCGCCTCGCGCCCGACCTCTCCCGCGGCGAATTGCTGGCGCACCTTCGCCTTCTCGTCGTTGGGCAGGCCCGAGGGCATCGGCCCCGCCGGCAGGAACACCGCCGGGATGTGGCCGAAGGTGGCCGCGGCGATCACGAGGCCCGGCACGATCTTGTCGCAGACGCCCAGATACACCGACGCGTCGAAGCAGTTGTGCGACAGCGCGACGGAGGCGGCGAGCGCGATCACGTCGCGCGAGAAGAGCGACAGCTCCATCCCCGGCTGGCCCTGGGTGACGCCGTCGCACATGGCCGGCACGCCGCCCGCCACCTGCGCGGTGCCGCCTGCCCGCCGCGCGGCCTCGCGGATCAGGTCGGGGAAGCGCTCGAAGGGCTGATGCGCCGAGAGCATGTCGTTGTAGGCGGTCACGATCCCGAGGTTTGGCGCGCGGCCCTCGACGAGGCGCTCCTTGTCGGCGAGGTTGGCGGCGTAGGCGTGAGCCTGGTTCCCGCAGGACAGGTGGGCGCGCACCGGCCCCTCCTCGGCCGCGGCCCGCATCCGCGTCTCGTAGGCGGAGCGGGTGTCACGGCTGCGGCGCTCGATCCGTTCGGTGACCTTCTCGATCGTCGGGTGAAGGGGCATGGGCGCTCCGGGTGCGAGGTGTCAGGGCGTGCGGGCCGCCACGGGCCGTCGGAGGGGCGCACGGAGCGGCGATGTGGGGGACAATACGCTGGTAGCGGTAACGGTTCAACCGCAGCAGGGCGCGCAGCCTTGCGCGGGGCGCAAGCCGGAGTTTCGGGCATGGGCCTGTCGCCGGGCGGGCGAGGGGCATAGCTGGGGTGCATGGGAGGAGCGACACCGATCCTCAGGAGACAGACATGACCACCCAACACGGACAGTTCGATTACATCGCCATCGAACAGCGGGCGCGTCAGATGCGCGCCGAGGCGCTGGCCCAGGGCTTTTCCGCGCTGCGCCGCTGGCTGACCGGCCGGAGCGCGCCTGACGGCCGCACGGCCTGATCCACGATCCGCGGCGCCGTTTGCGCGGCGCCCTTCCGGCCCGGCTCTCCGGCGCCCGGGGCCTTCGTTCGCCGCCCTCCCGCCGCGTCCGCCCGGTGCGATCCTCCGCGAGCAGAGCGCTCCAACGAGGCCCCTTCCGCCGGTCCCGCCACCGCGATAGGGGAGCCGGATGGACCCTGCCTCCGACTCCCGTTCCGACGCCGCGGCCGATCGTCCCGTCGTCCGCCTTCGCCCCAAGGCCAACGCGCGTGCCATCCGGCACGGCTTTCCCTGGGTCTATGCCGACGAACTGGTGCTCGACCGACGCACCAAGGCGCTTGCCCCCGGCACGATGGCGCGGCTCGAGGATGCCGAGCGGCGACCCCTCGGCACCGCCGCTCTCACCCCCGCCTCGCGCATCCCTGCCCGCCTGCTCGACCGCGACCCGGAGGCCGTCATCGACCGGGCTTGGCTCACCGGGCGGATCGCGCGGGCGCTGGCGCTGCGCGAGCGGCTCTACCGCGCGCCGTTCTACCGGCTCGTCCATGCCGAGGGCGACGGGTTGCCGGGCCTCGTGATCGACCGCTTCGGCGCGGCGGCCGTGATCCAGCCCAATGCCGCCTGGGCCGACCGGCTGCTGCCGGAGATCGTGGCGGCGCTGATCGAGGTGACGGGCGCCCGCACGATCGTGAAGAATGGGCAGGGTCGGGCGCGCGCCGCCGAGGGCCTGCCGGAGGAGACAGTCGTGCTGCAGGGCGCGGCGGAGGCGCCGGTCGCGGTCGCGATGAACGGCGCCACCTACATGGCCGACCTGACCGGCGGGCAGAAGACCGGCCTCTACTACGACCAGCGCGACACCCACGCCTTCGCCGCCCGGCTCGTCGCGGGGAGGGCGGACGCGCGCGTGCTCGACGTCTTTTCCCATGTCGGCGGCTTCTCGCTCGCCGCGCTTGCGGCCGGGGCAGGCCATGCGCTCGCCGTCGACGGGTCGGAGCCGGCACTGGCGCTCGCGCGTCAGGGCGCCGAGGCGACGGGGGCGGCGGGGCGCTTCGAGACCCGCCGGCAGGACGCCTTCGCCGCGCTCGAGGCGCTGGGTGGAGAGGGCGCGCGCTTCGATCTGGTGGTGTGCGACCCGCCGGCCTTCGTGCCGTCGAAGCAGGCGCTGGAGCAGGGTCTGCGGGCCTACGAGCGCGTCGCCCGCCTCGCCGCGCCGCTGGTGGCGCCGGGCGGCTTCCTGGTTCTCTGCTCGTGCTCTCACGCGGCCGACCTCGCCCGCTTCCGCACCGCCTGCGGGCGGGGGATCGGGCGGGCGGGGCGCCGAGGGCAGCTGATCCACACCGGCTTCGCCGGCTCCGACCACCCCAGCCTGCCGGAGCTGGGCGAGACGGCGTATCTCAAGGCGCTGACCTTCCGGCTGGACGGATGAGGGGGGCCTCTCGCGGGCTTCCCGGCCTTGGCGGGAGCATCGCCCGACGCGGCATTCGGGTCGAACGCGGAGCGCTCGGCCGCAGGCCGGGCAGCGCCTGTCCGGGGCGCCGCCCGCGTGGCAGCGAACCGCGCCCGCGACGCCCGTCCGGCAACCGGCCCGGCCCCTCCCGAAGAAAGGGCGCACGAGTTCCGTCGCGCGTCGAAGTCCGGCCGTGAGCGCTGTCAGCGCCGCGCCCCGTTGGAGGGGGGCACTCCATGCGCTCTCGTGCGGGGTGGGCGCTGCCCGTGTCGCGTCCCGCTCGACCGGGTCTGCCCCGCGAGCGGAGAGCCTTGGCCGCCGCCCCTCGCCGGCATGGCCCGCTTCATGATCCCCGATCTGCCGGAGCGGCCGCGCGTAGTGCTCGACGCCTGCGTGCTCTACCCCACCGTCATGCGCGAAGTGCTGCTGGCGGTCGCGCGGGTGGGCCTCTTCGCGCCGCTCTGGTCGGCGCGGCTGCTCGAGGAATGGGCGCGCGCCGCGGCCCGCCGTGGCCCGCTCGAGGAGGCGCAGGCGCGCGGCGAGATCGCCGCGACGCGCGCGGCCTTCCCGCAGGCAGAGGCGCCCCCGGCCCAGGGCACCGAGGGGCGCCTCTGGCTGCCCGATCCGGGCGACATCCATGTGCTCGCCACCGCCGTCGCCGTCTCGGCCGACGGGATCGTGACGCTCAACGCCCGCGACTTTCCGAGGGGCACCCTGGCCGAAGAGGGCCTCGCGCGGTGGGATCCGGATGCCTTCGTGATGGCGCTGTGGCTGCGCGCCCCCGACGCGGTGGCGCAGGCGGTGGAGGCCGTGCGCGCCGAGGCCGAGCGTCTCGACGCCGCGCCCGCCGAGGTGCGCGCACTGTTGAAGAAGGCCCGCCTGCCGCGGCTGGCCCGGGCGCTGGCCGGCTGACCCTGCGCCTCAGGAGGACTCGCGCCGTCGGCCGCGGCCGCCCCGGCGCTGCGGCGCCGGAAGCGTCAGGTCGACGGGCAGGGGCGACCGGCGCACCGCCTCGACCAGCAGGGCGCGGAACTCGGCCGCCGCGGGCACACGCTTCGCGGTGCGGCGCGAGCGGTCGAAGGCCAGAACCGCCGCCTCGGGAAAGCTCGCCTGCGGCGGCAGCGTCTCCAGCCACTCGATGAAGGCCATCCGCCCGAGTTCCTCGGCGCGGTCGGGATCGGTCGGGGCCGCCCTCAGCTTGTCCAGAACGAGCGCGAGGCTCATCGCATTCTCCATCGCGGGTCGCGCGCGCCGGGCAGAACGGCCTGCCTGCGCGAGCGTGTCCGGTCTACGGACCGGATGCAGTTCACATCGACGGCTCTTGCCTGTCGCATCTCGCGCCTGCCCCGTCCGAGACGAAGGGTGGGCGGATGCGCGCCGCGCACGACATGCGGCCGGGTCGATCACTGGCCAGCCCGGGCTGGGCCGGTAGCCGTCGACGAGACACTGGCTTCGAATCCGAGTCGGGTCAACGCGGATGCACGGGAGCGCGGCACACCACCGCGCCGCTGCCCGCCCGCCGGGCGCCGGCCGAACGCGTCTCACGCCGCCCGCAGGCCCCGGATCGCGCCAAGCAGCGACGGGATCCTGCCCTTGAACCGGAAGAAGCCGTGCGTCGCGTGCGGCCAGGCGCGCTGGTCGAAGGGCCGGATCGGCGTCGCCACCCGCACCCCCTCGGCCAGGAGCGCGTCGCGGATGTCGCCGAAGGCGTCGGCAGAGGGTCCGACGGGCGGGTAGGGGGCGACGACCTGCTCCAGCCGATGCGCGCGCGCCCAGGCGACCAGCGCCTCGGTTTGCGCTGCCCTCGTCTCGCCAGGCGCCAGGCCGGTCTCCGGGCCCGGCTGCCCCAGCCGCGCGCCGTAGCGCGCCCGCGCATCCGCCACCGCCTCGCGCGTGAACGCGTGGACATGGGGTGCCACCGCCAGCGGCGAGCGGTGCGGCACGCCCGCCGCGACGGCCGTGGTCACCGGGGCGAGCCCGTCGTCAAGCAGCCAGCCGGGCGAGAGGTCGTCCTCGGTCAGCACAAGGCCGGTGCGCGCCGACGCCTCCCACGGCTCGGACACGGGGGGCGCGCCGCACGGCGGATTGGCCGGCCCCTCCGCCGGCGCGGGGTCGGTCGCAAGCCCGAGCACCTCGCCGAAGCGCCCGCCGGTGTGTTTCGTGATGTTCGACGCCCGCGCGACATAGACCTTGCCGGGCGTGTGCAGCCCCACCACCCAGCGCCAGCCGAGCGTGTTCGAGGCGGGATCGCCGTCGAGCAGGTGCCGCAGGAAGAAGTCGGCGCCCAGCTCCCACGGCAGGCCGAGCGTGAAGGTCCAGATCGAGGCGAACCACATCCGAGCGTGGTTGTTCAGGTAGCCCGTCTCGACCAGTTCCCGCGCCCAGTGGTCGAGCGGCGCGATGCCGGTGGCGCCCGCGCAGGCCCGCTCCCAGCCCTTGCGCAGGCCGCCCTCGGTGGCCAGCCTGTCCTGCGCGCGGGCGAGGCCGGCCCTGTAGGCCGTCCAGACCGAGGGGCGCATCTCGAGCCAGCCCTTGAAATAGGTGCGCCAGAACATCTCCTGCACGAACTTTTCCGCCGTCGCAGGGGCGAAGCGGCCGAGGACGGCCTGCAACACTTCGTCCTCGGTCACGATCCGGTGACGGATGTAGGGCGACAGACGCGAGACGTTGGCATGGCCCGGCTCGTCGTGGTTGCGCCGCACGGCATAGTCCCTGCCGGCGTGCGGCACGAAATCGCGCAATCGCTCCAAGCCCTCGGCGCGCGAGGGCGGGAATTCTGTCTGCATCATGGTTCTCCCGTCGCCCGGGCCGGGAGATATCGCGCACGGTTTCGCGGTCAAAACGTCGGCGGGTCGGCAGTCGCTCAGATCGCGCACGGCTGGGTGGCCGGGGTGGCGAACAGCGAGGCCGCAAGACCGCCGGAGGGTGGAAATACGGCATCGAAGGCAATCCCGTCGCCCTTGACGCGGCTCCTTGCCACAGGTGGGCATCTTCGGCCGGCGGCGGCGCTGTCGAGCATTTTCGCGAGGGCGGCGCGCGGCATGGCCGCCCCCGCCTTGCGGCCGGTCTGGCCCAACACTAAGACTCTGCCACCCGCGACGGCGCAGCCCTGCGCCCCAGACCTTGAGGCGAGCCCCATGCAAGACCCCACCGAGACCTACATGAACCTCGTGCCGATGGTCGTCGAGCAGACGAGCCGGGGCGAGCGCGCCTACGACATCTTCTCGCGTCTGCTGAAGGAGCGGATCGTGTTCGTGAACGGCCCCGTGCATGACGGGATGAGCCAGCTCGTCGTGGCGCAGCTTCTGCACCTCGAGGCCGAGAACCCCTCGAAGGAAATCTCGATGTACATCAACTCGCCCGGCGGCGTGGTGACGAGCGGTCTGTCGATCTACGACACGATGCAGTACATCAAGCCCAAGGTGTCGACGCTGGTGGTGGGACAGGCCGCCTCGATGGGCTCGCTCCTGCTCGCCGCCGGCGCGCCCGGCATGCGCTTTTCGCTGCCCAACAGCCGGATCATGGTCCACCAGCCGTCGGGCGGCTACCAGGGGCAGGCGACCGACATCATGATCCACGCCCGCGAGACGCAGAAGCTCAAGGACCGGCTTAACGAGATCTACGTTCATCATACCGGACAATCGCTCGAGACGGTCGAGGCCGCGCTCGAGCGCGATAACTTCATGTCGCCGGAGGAAGCCAGGGAATGGGGCCTGATCGACGAGATCGTGTCGTCGCGCGCGGCGCCCGAGGGCGGCGAGGGCGGCGACACGTGATCGCGGCCCCCGGGGCGCATGGCGGGCGAGGCCCGTCGGGCGCCCCGGGGGTGCGGCGGATTTCACGGGGATTCGCCATTGTGCCTGTCGGGGGTCTGCCCTAGGCTTTTTCGACAAGCCGAGCAGGCCGGTCGCCCGGGCGTGCCGCTCGCGCGCCCGGCGACGCGAAACGGAAGGCGCGCCAGGCGCCCGATGCGAACAGCGGGCCGCGACAGCCCGGAGGACGAGAGACGATGGCGAATTCTCAAGGCGGCGACAGCAAGAACACCCTCTACTGCTCCTTCTGCGGAAAGAGCCAGCACGAGGTGCGCAAGCTGATCGCGGGCCCGACGGTGTTCATCTGCGACGAATGCGTCGAGCTCTGCATGGACATCATCCGGGAAGAGACGAAATCGGCCGGGCTCAAGGCCTCCGACGGTGTGCCGACGCCCAAGGAGATCTGCCAGGT
>LJNT01000177.1 GCA_001314685.1 Rhodobacteraceae bacterium HLUCCA09 | reverse complement strand
TCCGGTCGGATGCTGCTGGAACGGGTGGTCGGATGTTCGTGGAAACCCTGGTCGGATGTTCATGGAATCTGCGGTCGGATGTCCGTGGTGCGCGCACTCGTCCTGCACGAACTGGCCACGAATGCGGTGAAACATGGCGCCTGGTCGGTGCCGCACGGGCTGATCGCCGTCGAATGGTCGGTGTCGAACGCCGGGAATCTGCCCGGGCTCGAGCTTGCATGGCAGGAGACGCTGCCGGAGGCGCGCGCCCCGGGCGATGCCGGAGGGCCAGGCTTCGGGGGGCGTCTGATCGATGCGTCGCTGACCCAGGTGCGCGGGCGGATCCGGCGGGAGTGGCGCGGGGATGGACTGCTGGTGCGATTGTCCGTGCCTCTTGCGCAACAGGTGGCGGCTTGACGGGCGGATGCGGAACCAACGCCCCGGTTCCGCGCTATGTCCGCCGTGTGGTTTTGGAGTGAAGGTGATGACCGAGGCGGACGCCCGCGTGCTGAACGGACAGACGATCCTGCTCGTCGAGGACGAGGCACTGATCGCGATGGAGATCGAGATGATTCTCGAAGCCTTCGGTGCGCGCGTCCACGGCCCTGTTCCTGATCTGGCCGAAGCGGTGGTCGCAGCCGAGACCGAGCGCTTCGACGCCGCCGTTCTCGATATCGATCTGGGGGGCGAGGACGTGTTTCCGGTCGCGCGTATCCTGCAGCGGCGAGAAGTGCCCTTCCTCTTCCATACCGGCCACGGCCTGCGCCGCGAGATCGAGCAGGATTTTCCCCAGGTGCCGGTCTGCAAGAAGCCGATGCCGGGCGACAGGTTGGCCCGACATCTCGCTGCGCTGGTTTAGGATCCGGGCCCCGACCGGGCCGTTGCGCGCGCGGCCGAAGACCTGTCGAGGACGGCACCGGCAGGGCAGGAGAGCCGCCAGGACAGGCCCGCGGGCGCGTAATCGAGAGTGACCTCCCCGCGGGTATCCGTCTTCACCATGCGGGTCGTCACCTTCGCCCCGAAGCCCTGTTCCGCGGGCTCCGCGACGGGCGGTCCACCACGTTCCTGCCAGTTCAGCGTAAAGCGGGGCTCGTGGCCGCCCTCGGCCTCGACGCGCCAGAGCACCGAGATGCAGCCGTCCGCATTCGACAGGGCGCCGTACTTGGCGGCGTTGGTGGCAAGCTCGTGCAGGGCCATCCCGAGGGTTTGCGTGGCGTCCGGCATCAACGTCAGGGGCGGGCCGTCCATCTCGATGCGCGTGCCGAAAAGATCCGAGAAGTGTGCCAGTTGGGCCGCCACCAGATCGGCCAGCGGAACCGTCGTCCAGTCGTTGTGCACGAGCAGATCCTGGGCGGCGCCCAGCGCCATCAGACGCTCGCCGAAGCGCGTGGTAAAGTCGGCCGGCCCCGACGCCGCGGTCTGCCGGGCGATCGACTGGATCAGGCCGAGCATGTTCTTGGAGCGGTGGTTGAGTTCGTGCAGGAGCATCTCGGAGCGCTCCTCCTGCCGCTTCCGCTCGGAGATGTCATCGAACAGGATCGCCACACGGCCCGTCTCCGGGGCGTCAATGGGGAAGGCGTAGACATCGAACCAGCGTCCGAGCGTCTCGGACTTCTCCTCGAACCGGCGCGGCGCGCCCGTCCGCGCGACGCTCCCGTAGATCTCGTACCAGTGCTCCTCGAGGTCGGGGGCGGCCTCGCGCAGCCAGCGGCCGAGGATCGCCTCGGGAAAGCCCGTGCACGCGTAGAAGGCCGGGTTCGCCTCGACCACGCGGTAGTCGATCCGCCCGTCGGGGGCGTCGAGGCAGACCTCGACGATGCAGAACCCCTCGTCGATCGCGTCGAACAGCGCCCGGTAGCGGCTCTCGCTGGCGCGCGACCGTGCCTCGGCCGCGTCCCGGCGGGTCGTTTCCTGCACCACGGCGGCGAGCCCCGCGATGCGCCCGCAGACGCGCACGGGAAAGAAATCCTCCTCCCAGTGCCGGATCCGGCCCGGCTCCGCCGGCGTCTCGCCGCTGATCTGCACGCCCCGCCAGGGCTCGCCGGTCTCGAGCACCCGGCGCCACGCCGCGTAGAGCGCATCATAATCGGCAAGGTCGGGCAGGATCTCGTCGGGGCGCCGGCCGAGATGCGCTTCGACCGGCAGGCCGTTGATCGCCGCGAGCGCCGGGTTGATGTGGACGAAGCGGAAATCGGCATCCCATATCCCGAGGCCGACCTCCGCGACGTCGAACAGCGACTCGAGCATGGCCGCCTTCGCGGAGAGGTCGGAAGCGGAAGGCAGTTCGGTCGAGTGGTCGGGCTGGCTGCAGATGCCGTGCGGCGGCGCCTCGCCGTCGTTCGTGCGCATGCCCTCCGGCGCGTCGGGCAGCGTGTCGTCGACGCCGAGCGCATCGGTGACGTCGACATTCAGGCCACGGATCCGGCGGACATTGCCCGCCGGGTCGCGCTCGATCGCGCTGCGGTCGAGGATCACGCGCACCGCCCCGTCCGGCCGGACGATCCGGAAGCTGTGGCTGTAGCTGGCGGCGTCGGACCCGAGAAAGGCCGACGTCTCGGCCTCGACGCGCACACGGTCGTCGGGATGGATCAGACCGGTGAAGTCCTGCTCGCTGTGCGGCGCGGCGTCGAGACCGTACAGACGGACAAGTTCGGGCGACCAGGCCAGCCGATCTTCCGACGGCCACCACTCGTAGGTGCCGGCCTGCCAGTCCGGCTCGACGTTTGCGGTGCCCTCGAGGGCTGTCTTGTCCGTGGGCATGGCGATCCCTTGCAAGTTCCGTACCGCGTCGCAGACGTCAGCCCGGCCATTCGGAGGACAACCACGCGGCGCAAGGAGTTTGAACGAGAGCAACGCAGATTCCAAGCGCCCGCCTCCGACACCGAGAGGCACCCAGACCCCGCGGGCAGCTGGACCGGCATCCGCCTTGCAGCCCGTCGCGAGCACGCCGCCCCGATCGTCGTCGCGCTCGAGCCGTGGCTGGAAGCCCAGCTCTCCCGTATCCCGCAGAAGTCGCAGCTCGCCACCGGAGAGGATATCCATCTGCCCCCGGATGCACCGATGCCAGGGGGCGCGTCCGATGCGGTTGAGACTGCTTCGGGGAAGCTTGCATTGCCTTCGGTCGCGGGGCTCACGGGGACTGGCCTCCGTTCCCGGTGATCTGTGCGCCCAGATGGCCGACACCGAACGCGACGGCGGCCGCGCCTGCACCGATCAGCAGCATCTCGAAGCCGGCGCGAAGGAACGTGCGGTCGGTAAAGAAGGCACGCGAGGCTCCGACGAGGAACAACATGGCGCCGGCCAGTCCGGCGGAGAGCGCGAACCGCGATATCTGGAACGACGGAAGGAGGTAGGCCAGAAGCGGAACGAACCCCGCCGCGATGAAGCCGCAGAATGTCGCCGCGCCATGGCGTGACGCTTCGCGCAAGGACGGGCGATCGTCCGATTTCGACCTCTCGGACAGTATGTTGCTTGCCGCCATCGAGATTCCGTCGGCGAACAGGCTGGCAAAGCCGAGGATCAGAATGGCGCTGCTCGAAAGCGAGGCGCCGACGATGCCCGAAACGATGGCAAACGTGGTGACGATCCCATCGTTGGCGCCGTAAACCAGCTCCGGAAGGTAGCGACGGATCACGGTTGTGGCGCGGGTTTCCGAACGGTCGCGCCTCATGCCCGATACGTCTCTTCGTCCGCCGGACTTGCCCTGGACGCCGATCCAAGGGTCGCCGTGGCGGTATAGGCGTCGAGTAGACCTGTTGTGCGCAGGCCAGTGCGCGCGGCGAAGTCGATCGTCAGTCGGTTCGCCGCGACGATGTTGGTTTGCATCATCTTCTCCTCGGCTGCCGCTACGCCGGTCCTGATCATCGGGGCGAGCTCCGCCTGATCACTCGTGCCGCCATCGCTCAGACGCCGAACGGCCAGGTGTCGGGCACGCCCTCGCGGCGGTGGTCGGGCGGAAGGGGCGTGATGGCGCCGGTTTCGTCGAACCAGACCCATCCGTCGAACTGCTGCGGCAGGGCGGCGTCGGCGTAATGGCTCATCAGTTCGGTTTCGGGGCGGTAGATCACGCCGATGAAGCGCTCCAGCCGCTGTTCCATGAGCCGGCGGCGCAGCGCCTCGTCGCGTGTCATGTCGAGCAGGAAGCGCGGCACGCCGGAGTCGTGGCACACCCGCTCGTAGCTGTCCTCGCGCGAGGGGCGCACGCGTTTGACCTCCATGTCGCCGCCCCAGTCGGTGGCCGCAGCGACGGTGCCGGTGTGGGTGCCGAAGCCGATAAGCGCGGCGTCGTCGCCGAACCGCTCGCGGCAGAGCTGGCCGATGTTGTGCTCTCCGCGGACCGCGCCCATCTCGGTCGCCCGGGCATCGCCGATGTGGCTGTTATGCGCCCAGACCACCGCCTTCGCATCCGGGCCGCGCGCCTGCAGCAGGTGTTCGAGCGTCTCGAACATGTGACTGTCGCGCAGGTTCCAGCTTTCGGCGCCGCCGTAATACATGACCCGGTAATATTGCTCGGCCGACCGCACGAGCCGGGCGTTCTGCGCCGCGTCGAGGAAGCTCGCGCCGTCCTGCGCCTCGTAGTGGAGCCGCCGCTCGAGCAGGTCGCGGAGCTGGGCCACCACCTCGTCCTCGCAGTCGCGGTAGCGATTGCTCAGCACCGCGCGCCCGTAGGTGGCGGGATCGCGCTGCCAGGGCGTCAGGCAGCCGTAGCGCTCGCGGGCGATGCGCGCGGCCTCCGGGTCGACCTCGTCGAGATAGTCGAGCACCGCCGCGATCGAGCCGCGCATGTTGTAGATGTCGAGACCGTAGAAGCCGGCCCGCCGATCCGGGTCCGCAACGGTGCCGTTATGCACGCGCAGCCAGTCGGCCAGACCCTCGATGACGGTATTGCGCCACATCCATGTCGGGAAGCGGGTGAAGGCGGGATCCTCGAACTCGCGCGCGGCCTGATGCATGACGAAGCGGTTGACCGCGGCGGCGTCGGGCCAATCGGCCTCCACGGCGACGATGGTGAAGCCGTGGGTCTCGACCAGGTGCCGCGTGATCGCGGCGCGGGCGCGGTAGAACTGCGACGTGCCGTGGCTGGCCTCCCCCAGCAGCACCACGCGGCGGTCGGCGTAGCGGTCGAAGAACGGGGCGAAGGAGGGATCCTCGGTATCGGGCAGAGGCTCGGCGGCATCCGCCACCATCTGCGGAAGCGTCTTGCCGCTGTTCTGGCCGGGCACGTGGCTGGAGGCGGCGCGACGCCCGTCCTCGGCCCAGCCCTGCGCGCCGATCAGGGGCACGAAGCGCACGGCCCCGATCGCCTCCTCATCCCAGCTGTCGGGGCCGGTCCGGGTGATCCGGCGCAGCGACTGGCCGAACTCCGCCTCCCCAACGGGAATCACCAGCCGCCCGCCCTGCTTCAGCTGGCCCTTCAGCGCCGCCGGCACCGAAGGGCCGCCGGCAGCCACCACGATCGCGTCGAAGGGCGCCGCTTCGGGCCAGCCGAGCGTGCCATCGCCGACATGCACCTCCACGTTGTCGACGCCGGCCGCGGCGATCCGGGCCTCGGCCATGCGCGCCAGCGGCTCGTGCCGCTCGATCGCGTGAACATGAGCGGCGATCTCGCCCATGACGGCGGCCGCATAGCCGGAGCCGGCGCCGATCTCGAGCACGCGGTCGCCGGGCCGGACCCCGGCTGCCTCGACCATCAGGGCGACGATGTAGGGTTGCGAGATGGTCTGGCCGTGCCCGATCGGCAGCGGGCCGTCCTCGTAGGCGAACTCCTCGTAGCCGGGCGCGACGAAAGCCTCGCGCGGCACCGTCCGCATCGCGTCGAGCACGTGCTCGTCGCGCACGCCGCGGCGGGCGATCTGGACGTCGACCATACGGTTGCGAGCGTCGGTCATGTCGGGCATGGGGTCTCCGTTTCGATTCCGGCCGCGGGACACGATCCGGTCCCGCGTTCGGGCCGCCCGCACGGCGGTGAGCGGGCGATGTCCCGCCTCGGCTCAATTGACGGGGACCAGCGCCGGCGGGGGCGGGGGCGCCCATGGCCAGGCGATGGCCAGAAGGCCAAGCCAGAAGAGGATCAGGATCAGTACCGCCAGACCGGCCGCCGTGGCGCTTGCGGCGTAGCGATACCCGCCCCCGCGGCTGTAGGGCCAGCGATCATAGGTGTAGGGCCAAGTCGGCCATGCTAAGATCATCACGACGAGCAGCAGGATGAGAAACCAGAAGAAGAAGTCTGCCATTTTCCGTGTCCTCCAGGTTCAGGGCGCGAATGAGTGCTTCGAAATGACGGCGTTTCAGGAACGGTCCGCGTCCTTCACCTCGCCGAAGGCCTGCGCGACATCTGTCATGTCGCTGTAGCGACGATCAGGGAGGCGGGAGACGACATCCATTTCACAGTCGCTGGCCTGCGCCCGCGCGTGGGACCTCAGATCCTCTGCCGAGGCGGGAAATTCCATGCCGGAAAAGAGGCTCGCGGCGCGGGCCGCCGAAATCGCTTCGGTCTGCATTGCCGCTTCGCCGCCGCGCCGGCTCGGCTGGTCGGTTGGTTTTTCGTCGTGCGCGCGGATCCCGCCGAAGGCCCGCGCAACGTCTGCGGCGTCCCGATACTCACGATCGGGCAGCTCGCCCAGAATGTCCGCGATCCCGTCGGCGTCGCTGTCACGCGCATGCCGGGCCAGTGCGTCGCGGGATGCCGGGTAGGCCATGCCGGACAGGGCCTGCTCCAGATCGGCGGCCGAGGGCGCCCGCTCCGGGTGAGACGTCTGCATGTGGCGGCGGTATTCCGAGAGCGTGTCGAACTCTGCGCCGCAGATCTCGCAACGATGCCGGGCCATCAGCGCACCTCCCCCACCGCCTTGCTCACATCCGCCATCGTTTCGAACTGGCGATCCGGCATGCTTTCGATCAGGTCGATCACCTCGTCGGACGCGTCGTTGTCCCGGGCCTGGCGGACAAGCCCGGAGCGGTCGGACGGGAAAGAGATGCCCTTCAGCGCGGAGGTCACGCCGGCAGCGGAATCGGTGTCCGCCGCAGCCGGCCCGCCGCGCCGTCCGCCCTTGCTCCGGTCGCCCTCTGACTCCACCGGCGCGGCTTCGCCCGTCGCCTCGGCAAAGGCGCCCTCCTTCAGCGGGACTTCGGGCCAGTCTTCCGGGTCGAGGCCGAAGGTGGCGAACGGGTCCGCCTTGCCGTCCGACCCGATCTCGAGGGGGGCTGCCTCGTCCTCGGCGCCGATCAGCACGACCTGCGCGTTCTCATGATCGAGCAGCCGGGAATCCGACACGTCGATCCACCGCTCGTCCGCGAACCTGTCGGCAAGATCCTCGGGGTAGCCCGGCTTCGCCTCAGGAAACCCCGGAACACTGACCGAAGGATTTTTCACGGCAATCACGTAGCGCGCTTCGCCCCGAATATTCAGGGCCTTTTGCGCGTCGCCGATCTCCTTCGGCGAGCGCAGGCTGTAGGCGAGCTGCGTGGAGTCGTCGCGCGATGCGATCACGTAGCGGCCAGAGCCCACGGGAATCGCCTGCGGCGTCTGCCGTTCGCCGCGCGTCTTCGTCTCGTAGTCCACGGGTCGCAGCGCCGCGCCAAGCTCCGCCGGCGCGCCGACCCCCGACACCAGCAGCCAATGCCGTTCCGACGCTTTGGACTCCCCGGGAAGGATCTCCGGCATCTGCTTGCGGCCGACGATGAACAAGCGCGCGCACTCGCGATCGTCAGGTACCAGCGCAAGATACATGCGCTGCAAATCATCCGCGTCCGAAGGCGTCTCCGTATCGATCTTCGGCCTGTAAAAGAAATGCATCTCGCCGGTCTCGATCGTCTGTGTCATTTTGGCCCCACATCCGGTCGGTGATTGTCAGCGGCAAACCAAAGGTCGGTAGCATGGACAGAGCGGCAGGATTGCATTCTGCCTCCCCCACGGGGCGCATGTGCCCCATGCCGAAATCTGACATGCATAGAACGCGAGGCCTCGAAGGAAGTTCCTATCCGGGATCCGCAACTGTGACACTCAGGAGGTGTGCCGTCCCAGATGATCACGCAACGCTTCGCCGGCGGGCGCTGCTCGTGGCACGCTCCATCCTGGATGAGGTTCGGGACGGGGGGCAAGCATGCTGATCTCTCTTAACCCGTATTATTCATCGAAATCGGGGAGGGCGGCTGGCGTGCCCGCGAAAGCTCTGTAGAATCAAGCTCCTACACAAGGTCCGAGAGCAGCCCCCG
>LJNT01000031.1:8492-14411 GCA_001314685.1 Rhodobacteraceae bacterium HLUCCA09 | reverse complement strand
GGGGGCTGCTCTCGGACCTTGTGTAGGAGCTTGATTCTACAGAGCTTTCGCGGGCACGCCAGCCGCCCTCCCCGATTTCGATGAATAATACGGGTTTAGAGGCCCAACTTATCGCGGAGCCAAGGTCGTTCTTCACCCAACCACCTCCCGAAACTCCCGCCATTCCCCCTTCGACATGCCCGATGTCTCCTGGGTCACCTCCTCACCCTTGAGCATCCGCCTGACACACTCGAGCCCCCGGGCGGAGAGGGTTGCGCCGCCCAGCCGGTAGTCCTCGAATGCGGCGTAGGCGGCGGGCACCCAGTCGGCCACGATCCGGCAGATGGTCTCGGCGTAGACGCGGATCTCGTATTGCGCGTGGGAATCGGCGCGCAGGCGCAGGAAGTGGAAGAGGTTGTGCAGGTCGCACTTCCAGTACCACTGGGTATAGACGTTGGCGGGCAGGTTCATCCGCGCGAGTTCGCGCGCGAGGCCCTGCTGGCCGTCCTGGCTCAGCATCTGCTCGTAATGGTCGTAGGCGCGCATCGCGTCGCCCTTGAGCATCTCGAGCACGCGGGCGGCCTCTTCCCCTTCGAGCACGTCGCCGCGGCCCTGGTTGTTGACGGTCGACTGGGCGGCGAGCGCGTCGGGGGCGGGGATGTAGAACTCGCGGTCGAGGATCGAGTAGCGGGCGGAGTATTCGTTGACGTTGGCGGTGCGGTGGCGGATCCACTGGCGGGCCACGAAGACCGGCAGCTTGACGTGGAACTTGACCTCGCACATCTCGAACGGCGTCGAGTGCCAGTGCCGCATCAGGTAGCGGATCAGCCCCTCGTCGTTGCGGCTGTGCCTGGTGCCGGCGCCGTAGGAGACGCGGGCGGCCTGCACGATGGCGGCATCGTCGCCCATGTAGTCGATCACCCGCACGAAGCCGTGGTCGAGCACCGGGTGGGCGGTGTAGAGATGCGCCTCCATCCCCTCCGACACGGCGCGCAGGGTGGGGCGCGGGGTGGCGCGGGCCTGGGCGATCTCGGCCTGCTGGTCGTCGGTGAGGGGCATGGGGGCCTCCGGTCTGATGACTCGGGTGCCACTCTATCTGGTGGCGCGCGCCGAGGGAACCACCAGATGCAGAGACACCCCCCACATCTGACGGGTGGCAGAATGGCCGCACTCCGCCGTGGCGGGGCCGTGCATTCCTTTGGCGACGTTGACTTTTCAGGGCGCCGGCCGGAGCGTGCCATCAAAGACGGGGCTAACCCGGGCAGGCAAAAACCGAATACAGGCAGCGTCATGACCAAGCACTGGCTAATGCTGGCCGCCGTTCTCGCGGTGGCGGCGTGCGACGGCTCATCCCCCAACCCGGTGAACGCGCCCGGGCGCGAGTCGGACGAGGACGGTGAGGACGGCACGGAGGCCGGCGTCGTCGTGCCCGAGGGCATCGCGGCGAACGTGGGGTCGATCGAGTGGGTCCGCGGCGAGGCGGGCGACGCCGACGACCGGCTCATCATCTCGGGCGTCCCGCTCGACGACAGCCCGGTCGCGGGCGTCTACGAGAGGGCGCCGTCGGCCGACCAGGACGGCTACATCGCCTTTTCCAAGCAGGACGACCGGCTCGACCGCATCTTCGTCGCGCTCGCCGGCGAGACGCCCGACGGCGCGGTGCGCGGCGTCGTGGTGGCCGACGGCGGGCAGTTCGGCATCGAATACGGCGGCATCGACTACGCCCGCACGGGCGAGTTCACCCCGCCGGATCCGGGCACGACCAACGGCCTCGTCTCCTATGCCGGGCGCTATGCCGGCGTGACCGACCTCGCCGACCTCGACCAGGACCTGCGGCTGAACCCCGCCGGCAGCGACGGCAGCCAGCCGGTGCCCTCCGACGCGCTGCCCGCGCAGCCCCGGACGGTCAGGGGCAAGGTCTTCATGAACGTCGATTTCGCCGACAACACGCTCAACGGGGTGATCTACGACCGTGCCTACAGCGACGGGGCGCCGCTCGGCGACGAGCAGTTCCTGCGGCTCAGCCCCGGCGATATCGACCAGGCGGGCAACTTCGCGGGCACCGTGGAACAGAAGGTCGCGGCGGAGGATCCCCTGAGGGTCTACGGTGCCTATGCGGGCACCTTCGGCGGCGAGAACGCAAGCGGCATGGTGGGCGGGCTGCAATCGCAGGAGGGCGTGATCCGGCGGCAGACGGCGGACGGCGAGTTCGAGAACATCGAGCTGAGTTCCGAACGCGGCATCTGGGTGATCCCCCGCTGCTCCGGCGCGAACGCCGACCCGGTCTGCGGAGAGGTCAACGACATCGACGGGCTGATCCCGGCCCGATGACATCGGCCCGCGTGCGACCCTCCGCGACGACACCGATCAAGGCCGCCCTCTTCGGGGCGGCTTTGGCGCTTTCGGGCATCTTCGGCGCTGACCGGGTCGCGGCGCAGGGGGCGCAGGGGGCGCAGGGCGACAGCGTCGCGCTCAGCTTCGACGAGGCGCTGGCGCTCGGCCATCGGGCGTGGCTGGCGGGCGATGCCGCGCTGTCGAACCGCATCGCCCGCGCGCTGGCGGAGGCGCGCCCCGAGAACGTGCCCGCCCTGCTGATGCTCTCGGCGTCGGAGACCGCGCTCGGCCGTCCGGCCGAGGCGCGCGATGCGGCGCGGCGGGCCTTCGCCCGCTCCGAGTCGAACGGCGCGCGCTACGAGGCGTCGTATCTCGTGGCCTCGAGCGCGATGGCCGAGGATCGCTACATCGCCGCCCAGTTCTGGCTGCGGCGCGCCTACCAGTCCGCCGAGACCGACGCCGACCGCGAGACGATCGCCCGCGCCTTTTCGGCCGTGCGCCGCGAGTCG
Organism: Rhodobacteraceae bacterium HLUCCA09; assembly: GCA_001314685.1. Taxonomy (GTDB): domain Bacteria; phylum Pseudomonadota; class Alphaproteobacteria; order Rhodobacterales; family Rhodobacteraceae; genus HLUCCA09. Next base: position 11,589 of record LJNT01000031.1, on the reverse strand, counting down.
CCCTGGGCGGCGCGGGTCTCGTTCGAGGTCGCGCCCTCGTCGAACGTCAACGGCGGGGCGCAGTCGCCGCTCCTGGTCATCGACGACTCGCCCTATGTCGGCCTCCTGAGCGGGGCGGCCCGCGCGCTGTCGGGCACCGAGGCCCGCCTCTATGCGCGGGTGGGCTATACCCTGTCGGAGAGCCAGACCCACCGCACCCGGCTGACCTTCCGCGGCTATCGCAGCTTCGTCACGCTGTCCGACGAGGCGCAGGAGATCGCGCCGCGCGCCGAGGGGCGCGACTTCGAATACGGCATCGCCGAGCTTGGCGTGCAGCACCGGCTCGCCGAGGTGCCGGGGCCGCTGCCCGACACGGTCGGCCTGGCGTTCGGGCAGACGTGGTATGGCGGCGAGCCGCTCGACAGCTTCGTGCGGCTGAACTTCGGCCGCACCGTTCGCCTCGCGCCGCGCACGGCGCTCACTTTCGGGGCGGAAAGCGAGCGGCGCTGGTCCGACACCGACGCCGCCGACCGCGTCGGGCGCGAGATCGACGCCTGGCTGACCCATCGCCTCGAGATGGGCATGCGCCTCCATGCGGGGCTGGCCCTGTCGCGGGTGACGTCGGACGACGCGAACCGGGAATATGAAGACGCCACCGCGACGGCCGGTTTCTCGATGGGCGAGCCGGTGATGGGCGTGCGTCTGTCCGGCAGCCTCTCCTACACCGAGCGCGATTACGACAGCTACGCGATCGGCTTCATCGACGTGCCGGGCGGGCGGCAGGACAGCGAGTGGTCTGCGCGGCTCGACATGGAGATCCACCATGTCGATGTGATGGGCTTCGTGCCGGTCCTGTCGCTCACCGGGCGGCAATCGGTCTCCAACGTGTCGCGGTTCGAGGGCGACAGCGTGGGCGTCTCGGTCGGTTTCTCGTCGGCGTTCTGAGGCGCGCGTGCCGTGGGCCGCGCCCCGTCTTGCGCTCTCCCGCCCTCGGGCTAGGGTCGCACGCGACCGGCGCAGCCCCGCGCCGTGCGACAGCAAGGAGCCCGCCGATGAAGATGGAATACCTGCACACGATGGTCCGCGTGAAAGACCTGGAGGCGTCGCTGGAGTTCTACAAGCTGCTCGGTCTGAAGGAGCGGCGGCGCAGCGAAAACGAGAGGGGCCGGTTCACCCTGGTCTTCCTCTGCCCCGAGGGCCAGGAGGACGGCACCCATGACCTCGAGCTCACCTACAACTGGGATGGCGACGAGGCGCTGCCGTCGGATTCGCGCCATTTCGGCCATCTGGCCTACCGGGTCGAGGACATCTACGCCAAGTGCCAGGAGTTGATGGAGGCGGGCGTGACGATCAATCGTCCGCCGCGCGACGGTCACATGGCCTTCGTCCGTTCGCCCGACAACGTCTCGGTGGAACTGCTGCAGATGGGCGAGCCGAAGCCTCCGCAGGAGCCCTGGGCGAGCATGGGCAACACGGGTCACTGGTGAGGCGCGCCCGGCCGGGATCGGAGCGGTGATCCGCGCGCTGGCGCTCGCCGCGGGGCTGGCGGCGGCAGCCTCGCCGGCGGCGGCCTGCCGGGTCGCGCTGGCGCTCGCGCTCGACGTGTCGGCCTCGGTCGATTCGGGGGAATACCGGATGCAGCTCGACGGACTGGCCGCGGCGCTCAACGCGCCCGCCGTGCAGGCCGCGCTGTTCTCGGGCGGCGGGCCGGTTGCGGTGGCGGTGTACGAATGGTCCGGATGGGAGGACCAGCGCCTGCTTCTCGACTGGACGCTGGTGACGGGGCCGGACGTGCTCGCCGGTATCACCGCCCGGCTGGTGTCGACCGGGCGCGAGCGGATGTCGGATTCGACCGCGCTCGGGCAGGCCATGCTCTCGGGCGGTACTCTGCTTGGGCGGGCGCCGGGGTGCCTGCGGCACGTGCTCGACGTCTCGGGCGACGGCAAGAACAACGACGGCCCCGACCCCGACATGCTCGACGGCGATGCGGCGCTGCTGGGCGTGACCGTGAACGCGCTGGTGATCGGCAATGACGGGAGGAGGCCGGGCGAGCTGCGCGCCATCGAGATCGGGGAGCTTGCGCGGTATTTCGAAACCAGCGTGATCCGGGGGCCGGGGGCGTTCGTCGAGGTGGCGCTCGGCTTTGCCGATTACGAGCGGGCGATGACGCGCAAGCTGGTGCGAGAGCTCGCGCCGGCGGCGATGAGCGCGCTGGAGTGAGGCCCCGGGCCGGGCGGGGGGATTGGGGGCCGGGCCGGGGGCCGGGGCCAGGCCGGAATGCGCGGCGCACGGGGGCGCGGCGAAGACGTTAGACGGTGCAGGCGGCACGCGAGGCACCGGCCCCGGACGCGCGAGAGAGGGGAGGCAGGGGGGCAAATCCCTTGCAGAAAGGGATTTGCAAATGCCTTCCTCAAGGCATTTGACGCCCTTGGCCTCCGCTGCGCGCCGTCCCGCGGGGAGTGTCGGCGGCCGGGGCGCTCAGTAGATGTAGCGGATCTGGTCGGACCAGTAGCGCTCGACCCGGCGGAGCGAGGTCGTGATATCCTCCATCCCCTGCATGTCGATGATCTCGCGCTCGATCAGGCCCTTGGCATGGCGGTCGAACAGCTCCGACACGATATCGCGGATCCCGCGGCCCTTCTCGGTCAGGCGCACGCGCACCGAGCGGCGGTCGATCTCGCAGCGCTGGTGGTGCATGTAGCCCATGTCGACCAGCTTCTTGAGGTTGTAGCTGACGTTCGAGCCCTGGTAGTAGCCCCGCGTCTTGAGCTCGCCCGCGGTCACCTCGTTGTCGCCGATGTTGAACAGCAGCAGGGCCTGCACGGCGTTGATCTCGAGCACGCCGACTCGCTCGAACTCGTCCTTGATGACGTCGAGCAGCAGGCGGTGCAGGCGCTCCACCAGCGCGAGCGTCTCGAGGTAGCCCGCAAGAAAGGCGCTGCGCTGCCCAGGCACGACCGGGTCGTGTATGCTCATCGAGATCCTCCGAGGCTCTTCAAGCGAGAAGGAGCCTAGGCGGATGGATGCGAATGCCCGGTTAATGCGCGACGGAAAAACCGGGAAATTGCGGTAAGTTGAGCCGTCTTCCGCGGGCACGCCGCGGCAGCGGGGATCGGCG
>LJNT01000031.1:0-8479 GCA_001314685.1 Rhodobacteraceae bacterium HLUCCA09 | reverse complement strand
GACCGGCCCCGGTGCCCTCCTCGCAACGCGCCCTCACCTCGCCCCGGCATGGGCGGCGATGCGCGCCACCAGCGGCAGGTAGGCGAGGGGTGGCGTGGCGCGCCCCGACACCCAGTCGTAGAGGTCCTGGTCGTTTTCCTCGAGCAGGGCGTCGTAGAGCGCCAGTTCGTCGCCGGAGAGGTCGGCGAGCGCGGCGTCGGCGAAGGGGCCGAGGATGAGGTCCATCTCCTTGATGCCGCGCCGCCAGCTGCGCATCCGCAGCCGCCGCAGGCGGGCGTCGGGCGTCGGCGCTCTCGGCCGCCGCCGCCGCGCCACCGCCCGCCATGTCGCTCATGCCTCGCGCCCCGTTTCCTTCAGCATCTGGCGCAGCCGTTTCTCGATGCGCGCCAGCCGGTCGGCGCCGCGATCCATCTCGGTCTGCACCGCGCGCAGCTCGATCAGCAGGTCGCGGATCTGCTCTGGCGTGCCGGACTCGTCCGCCTGGGGCGGATCGACCCCCTCGCCCTCGCCGGTGAGCAGCCACATGATCGACACGCCGAGCAGGCCGGCGAGCATCTGCAGCTTGTTGGCGCGGGGCTCGGCGAGGTCGTTCTCCCAGTCGCGGAGCGTCTTGACCTTGACGCCGAGCCGGCGGGCGAGCTCGGGCTGGCCGATGCCGAGCGCCTCGCGCGCACCGGCCACCCGGTCGCCGAAGGTGGCCGTCTCGGCGCCGTACCAGTTGTCGACGATGGCATCGGCGGTCGTGTCGTGGGCGGTGTCCATGGGCATTCTCCTCGCGCGGGCACGCGCCGTGCCGGCGCGCGCGGGGACCGGGGGCGGGACCCTGTCCGGGGGGATATGGCTTGAACGGGTTCGGGCGCCAGCCTAAGGGTCCGGACAGGTCAATACAACCGGAGGCGGCCATGACTTTCCTTTCCGCGACGCTCGACCGGGTGAAACCGTCGCCCACGATCGCCGTCACGACGAAGGCCGCCGAGCTGAAGGCGGCGGGGCGCGACGTGATCGGCCTTGGCGCGGGCGAGCCCGATTTCGACACGCCCGAGGGGGTGAAGGCCGCCGCCAAGGCCGCGATCGACGCCGGCAAGACGAAATACACCCCGGTCGACGGCATCCCCGAGCTGAAGCGGGCGATCTGCGACAAGTTCGAGCGCGACAACGGCCTCGCCTACGAGCCGGCGCAGATCTCGGTGGGCACGGGGGGCAAGCAGGTCCTCTACAACGCGCTGATGGCCACGCTGAACCCCGGCGACGAGGTGATCATCCCCGCGCCCTACTGGGTGAGCTACCCCGACATGGTGCTGCTGGCGGGGGGCGAGCCGGTGGTGGCCGAGACCGCGAGCCAGACGGGCTACAAGCTGACGGCCGACCAGCTCGAGGCCGCGATCACGCCGAAGACCAGGTGGTTCATCTTCAACTCGCCGTCGAACCCCACCGGCGCGGGCTATTCGGCGAGCGAGCTGAAGGCGCTGACCGACGTGCTGATGCGCCACCCCCATGTCTGGGTGATGTCGGACGACATGTACGAGCACCTCGTTTACGACGATTTCCGCTTCTGCACGCCCGCGCAGGTGGAGCCCGGGCTGTACGGGCGCACGTTGACGGTCAATGGCGTTTCCAAGGCCTATGCCATGACCGGCTGGCGGATCGGCTATGCGGGCGGGCCGAAGGAGCTGATCGGGGCGATGCGCATGATCCAGTCGCAGAGCACCTCCAACCCCTGCTCGATCTCGCAATGGGCGGCGGTCGAGGCGCTGTCGGGCCCGCAGGATTTCATCCCCGCCAACAACGCGATCTTCAAGCGCCGCCGCGACATGGTGGTGGAGATGCTGAACGCGGCCGAGGGCGTGACCTGTCCGGTGCCCGAGGGCGCGTTCTACGTCTACCCGACGATCGGGGGCTGCATGGGCAAGACGAGCGCGGGCGGCGCGAGGATCGAGACCGACGAGGCCTTCGCCACCGCGCTGCTGGAGGAGAAGGGCGTCGCGGTGGTGTTCGGCGCGGCCTTCGGCCTCTCGCCCTGCTTCCGGGTGAGCTACGCCACCTCGGACGACGCGCTGCGCGAGGCCTGCACCCGCATCCAGGATTTCTGCGCCCGGCTGAGCTGAGCGGGGCGGGCGAACGGGCCGGGATGCGGGGACGGGCGAGCGGGGACCGGGCCATGCACGAACTGCCGCGCCTCTACTTCCGCCCGCGCGAGAACGGCGCGGCGGTGTTCCGCGTCGAGACGGCGACGCGGGACGGCCGTCTGGAGCTGCGCCAGATCGCGGTCGTCAACGCGCGCAGCGGCGAGGTGAAGCCGCAGGGCGGGCCGCTGGAGCCCGAAGACGCGGCGGCGGTCGAGGCCTGGCTCGTCGAGCGGCGCGCGGACCTCGCGGCGCGGGGCCTCGGGGACGCGCGTGACTGCGTGGAGCGGATCGGGCGCGTGGCGCACTGGGCGCAATCGCAGGCGTCGCCGGCCGAGCTGGAGGCGATGACCGACGCGCTGATGCTCGCCATGCACGACCTGCGCGGCGTGCTCCTGCGCCGCAAGGCCGAGCGGATCGAGGCCGCGCGGGGCGCGGCGACAGGCGCGGACGGACCCGACGACGACGCGTGAGGGCGCCCCACTCCAGAGCGATCGCGCATGCGGCTACCGCAGAGGGGGGCGCCGCCCCCCATCGCCTGCGGCGCCTCCCCCCGGAGTATTTGGGCCATGATGATGGGGCGGGCCGGTATGCGGTGCCCCGTCCCTGCCCCGGCCGGGCGGTGCTCGCGCGCGCTCGGGCTTGCGCGCCGGGCCGTGCGGCGGGATGAAGGGGCGCGCGCGCGAGGGAGCCCTGCCATGCCTGCCTTGATCCCCACCGATCTCACGGCGCGCGTTGCCTGGCTCGGCACCGTCGAGAGCGACGACCGCTCGGAGCTGATGGCCCGTCCGGTCGACCGGCTGGAGCTGACCTTCGAGGGGATCGCGGGCTCGGTCCATGCGGGGGCGACGCGGCCGTCGTGCGCGCGGGTGACCTCGCAGCACCGCAAGGGCACCACGATCCGCAATGTGCGGCAACTCTCGATCGTCTCGGCCGAGGAGTTGTCGGAGATCGCCGCCGCGCTCGGCCTGCCCGGCATCGACCCGGCGCGGCTCGGCGCGAACGTGGTGGTGGAGGGGATCGAGGATTTCACCCACCTGCCGCCCTCGTCGCGGCTACAGGGCCCCTCGGGCGTGACGCTGGTCGTCGACATGCTCAACGAGCCCTGCCAGTTTCCGGCGCGCTCGCTCGCGCGCGCCCATGGCCAGGCGGCGAAGGGCTTTCGGCGAGCGGCGCAGGGCAGGCGCGGGGTCACCGCCTGGGTGGAGCGCGACGGCGCGCTGTCGGTCGGCGACGCCCTCGCGCTGCACATCCCGCGGCAGCGGGCGTGGCGTGGCCGGCCGCCGGCCGATGCCGCACGGGGAACGCGGGCGGTCTGACCGGCTGCGACCCCCCCGGCCGCATGCCGGCGCGGCGGGGGGGCGGCCAAGGGCATGCGTTACATCGCCCCGCCGCAACGGGACTAGACCACCGGCGCGCCGGCAGAGGTGTGGGCGTCGGCGTGTTCGGCGCGGGCCTCGGCCTGCTCGCGTTTCCACCGCTGGAGGCTGGCCAACCCTTCCATCGAGCGTGCCCGGGGCGTCTTCGTCGGCCTGCCCGAACTCCGTGGTCGGCCCGCTCGAAAGATCGCTCTTCTGCACCTCTGATTCGGCCCATCCCTCGGCCGAGAGCCGGTCGTCCCGAGCGGCGTCGAGCGCGTCGACCTCATGGGGGCCCACCCCGAGCACCTCCGTCTCGGTTTCGGAGCCGGCAATGAAGACGCCCGTCTCCACCGCGTTCATGGCCTCCCCGCGCGCCATGCAGTCGGCGGCGCTGCGTGCCTCGGTGGCGACGGAGAAGACCTCCGCACGGGCGAGTTGGCCATCGGCATGCGCTTTGGCTCCGGGGGACGTCGGCTTGGATGCGCTCGGCAGGGCGGGCCGCCTGAGCGGCAAGAGCGCTGCGGCAGGCCTCGTATTCGGCGGCCGGGATGGCGACCGAGGCATCGGTGTCGCAGGCGGCGAGGGTCGTCTCGGCGGCGCGCGGCACCTCGCTTTCGGTCACGGCGCCGTCGTCGTTCGGGTCGACGCGGGGGAGGGCGCGCGCGCAGGGATCGGCCGCCGCGCCGTGCTGGCCCTGCGCGAGGGCGGGCGCCAGGCAGGGCGGCGGCGGCGAGGGCGCGGCCCGCGGAGGCGGGGCGGCGTGTTCCATTCGGCCCGATTTCGCCGTATGCCGCGGTGGACACGGGATGCGTCGGAAACACGCCCGTGGCGCCGTGCGCCGCCCGCTAGAGGATCGGCCAAGAACGAACCGCCAAGCAGGGACAGCCCCATGAGTTTCAAGTCTGACATCGAGATCGCCCGCGAGGCGCAGAAGCGGCCCATCCAGGAGATCGGCGCGAAGCTGGGCATCCCCGAGGGCGACCTGTTGCCCTACGGGCACGATAAGGCGAAGGTGAGCCAGAGCTTCATCGACGGGCTGGCGGGGCGAAACGACGGCAAGCTGATCCTCGTGACGGCGATCAACCCCACCCCCGCGGGCGAGGGCAAGACGACGACGACGGTGGGCCTCGGCGACGGGCTGAACCGGATCGGCAGGAACGCGGCGATCTGCATCCGCGAGGCGAGTCTCGGCCCCTGCTTCGGCATGAAGGGCGGCGCGGCCGGGGGCGGCCATGCGCAGGTCGTGCCGATGGAGGACATGAACCTTCACTTCACGGGCGACTTCCACGCGATCACGAGCGCGCACAACCTGCTCTCGGCGCTGATCGACAACTCGATCTACTGGGGCAATCCGCTCGACATCGACATCCGCCGGGTGACGTGGCGCCGGGTGATGGACATGAACGACCGCGCGCTGCGGGACATCGTGACCTCGCTGGGCGGCGTGGCCAACGGCTTTCCGCGGCAGGCGGGCTTCGACATCACGGTGGCCTCGGAAGTGATGGCGTGCCTCTGCCTCGCCTCCGACCTGTCGGACCTGCAGGCGCGTCTGGGCCGGATCATCGTGGGCTATACGCGCGACCGCGCCCCGGTCACCGCGCGCGACCTCAACGCCGACGGCGCGATGACGGTTCTGCTGAAGGACGCGATGCAGCCCAACCTCGTGCAGACGCTCGAGAACAACCCCGCCTTCGTCCATGGCGGCCCCTTCGCCAACATTGCCCACGGCTGCAACTCGGTCATCGCCACCAGGACGGCGCTGAAGCTGGCCGACTACGTGGTGACCGAGGCGGGCTTCGGGGCCGATCTGGGGGCCGAGAAGTTCATGGACATCAAGTGCCGCATGGCCGGCCTCTCGCCGGCGGCGGTGGTCGTGGTCGCCACGGTACGCGCGATGAAGATGAACGGCGGCGTGGCCAAGGCCGATCTCGGCGCCGAGAACGTGGCGGCCGTCGAGGCGGGCTGCGCCAATCTCGGCCGCCACATCGAGAACGTGAAGGGCTTCGGCGTGCCGGTGGTGGTCTCGATCAACCATTTCGCCGGCGACACCGAGGCCGAGATCGCCGCCGTGCAGGAGTATTGTGCCGCCCAGGGCGCCGAGGCGGTCGTCAGCCGCCACTGGGCGCAAGGCTCCGCCGGGATCGAGCCGCTCGCCCACAAGGTGGTGGACCTGGCCGACACGCCCTCGACCTTCGCCCCGATCTACCCCGCCGAGATGGGCCTGTGGGAAAAGATCGAGACCATCGCCACCCGCATCTACCGCGCCGACGGCGCGTCGGCCCCCGAGGCCGTGCGCAAGCAGCTGAAGACGTGGGAAGAGCAGGGCTGGGGTCACCTGCCGATCTGCATGGCCAAGACGCAGTATTCCTTCACGACCGATCCCAACCGGCGCGGCGCGCCCACCGGCTTCGACATCCCCGTGCGCGAGGTGCGGCTGTCGGCGGGCGCCGGTTTCGTCGTGGCGATCTGCGGCGAGATCATGACGATGCCGGGCCTGCCCAAGGTGCCCTCGGCCGAGGCGATACGGCTCAACGAGGCGGGGCAGATCGAGGGCCTGTTCTGATGGCGGCCTCGATTCTCGACGGCAAGGCCTTTGCCGCCAAGGTGCGGGGCCGCGTGGCCGAGCACGTCGCGCGGCTGTCGGACACCTACGGGATCACCCCCGGCCTCGCCGTGGTGCTGGTGGGCGAGGACCCGGCGAGCCAGGTCTACGTGAAGAACAAGGGCAAGCAGACGAAGGAGGCCGGCATGGCCTCGTTCGAATACCGCCTGACCGAGGACACGCAGGAGCAGGATCTCCTCGACCTGATCGGGCGGCTCAACGCCGACCCTGCGGTGCACGGCATCCTCGTGCAGCTGCCGCTGCCGGCGCACATCGATTCCGATCTCGTGATCAACGCGATCGACCCCGCGAAGGATGTCGACGGCTTCCACATCTCGAACGTGGGGCTGCTGGCGACGGGGCAGAAGGCGATGGTGCCCTGCACGCCGCTGGGGTGCCTGATGCTGCTGCGCGATCACCTCGGCGACCTGACGGGCAAGGAGGCGGTGGTGGTCGGCCGCTCCAACATCGTGGGCAAGCCGATGGCGCAGTTGCTGCTGCGCGAGTCGTGCACGGTTACGGTGGCCCATTCGCGCACCCGCGATCTGGGCGAGGTGTGCCGGCGCGCCGACATCCTGGTGGCCGCGGTGGGCCGCCCGGCGATGATCCCGGGCGCATGGGTGAAGCCGGGCGCGACGGTGATCGACGTCGGCATCAACCGTGTGGAGCCGGAGGGCGGCGGCAAGGCGCGGCTGGTGGGCGATGTCGACTTCGACAGCGCCGCGCCGGTGGCGGGCGCGATCACGCCGGTGCCGGGCGGCGTCGGCCCGATGACCATCGCCTGCCTTCTGGCCAATACCGTGACGGCCGCCTGCCGCGCGCACGGCCTGTCCGAGCCGGAGGGGCTGACGGCCTGAGGGTGCCAAGGCGGTTCGGGGCGCTCCCGCCTCCGCTCCTGGCCTGCGGCCCCTCGCTCCGTTGGGCCCGGCACCCGCTGGCGCGGGTGCGGGCGCCCGCCGATACCGGGGCCGGAGCCCGGATGACAGACGGGAGACCTGAGTGTCGACAGACATGAGCGGCGGCGAGGCCGACCCGAGCGCGCGGCCGATCCGTACCCAGCCTCGCCAGGGCCGTCGATCGGCGCCGCACTGCGCGCGATCGGCCCCCGCGCGCCGACCCCTGCGCTGCTGCCCCCCGACCGCTCCGCGCTTCGGTCCGCGACCGGGCGCGCCTCAGACCGGGATCATCGTTCCCTGCAGAAGCGCGACCGGCCCCGTCTCGCCGGTCACCTCGGCGCGCACGACGACCAGGCGGCGACCCGCGCGCACAACCTCGCCGGTGGCGACCAGCGCCGGTCCTGTGGCGGGGGCGAGCAGGTTGATCTTCATCTCCACCGTCAGCACTTCGGCCGCCTCGTCCATCAGCGTCAGCGCCGCGTAGCCTGCCGCGCTGTCGCCGAGGGCGAAGGTCAGCCCGGCATGGGCCACCCCGTGCTGTTGCGTGACCGCCCCCGTCACCGGCGCGGCGATCACGCAGCGGCCCGGGGCGATGTTGCGCATCTCGGCGCCGAAGGTGGTCATCAGCGCCTGGCGGGAGAAGCTCTCGCGCACCTTGGCCGCGTAGCCGTCGAACCGGGGGGCGAAGCCGCTCATGCCGTGCCCTTCGCCGTGCCCCTGACCGCGCGGCGCGGCCGGCCGCCCGGCGCACGGCGGCCGGCGGCGAGCGGCAGCGTCACCTGCGTCGGCCCGGTCAGGATCGCCCGCGCGCCCGGCCCCATCAGCCGCGCGATGGCCGGGTCGGCCGCGTGGAGCCCGCCCGTATAGATGCCGAAGGCCGGCAGGATCAGCCGCCGCCCATCGGTGACGAAGGCCGGCCGCCGCACGCCGCAGGGGCCCGCCTTGGGGTGAAAGTGCCCCGAGATTTCCGCCCCCGCCTCGCCTGGATCGGCCTCGTGGCGCAGCACGATCCCGCCGAGGCGCAACTCGGCCGCCCAGGCGCCGCCGAGCTCGGCCGGCGCCGGGTCGTGGTTGCCCTGCACCCACGTCCACCGCCGGCCGGCCATCAGCGCGTCGATCCCCGCGCGCTCGGCCGGGCCGAGGGTCGCGGCCGCGTGCAGATCGTCGAAGGAATCGCCGAGGCAGACGACATGGGCGGGCGCATGGGCCTCGATCAGCGCGGCGAGACGCGCGAGAGTCTCGGCGCTCTCGTAGGGCGGCACCAGCGCGCCGCTCCGCCGCGCCATCCGCTCGGACTTGCCGAGATGCAGGTCGCTCACCACGAGGGTCCGCTCCGCCGCCCACCAGAGCCCCCGCTCCGGAAGGAGCGTGAGCGCCGCGCCCCCCAACTCCAGCGATACCCCCGACCCGTTCATGCTTCGTTCGTGCCCCATGCCGTCGTCGAAGGCAAGGGGGCGGGCGCCCTGGCCTCACCACGTGCCGGCTGCGGCGCGGTGC
>LJNT01000028.1 GCA_001314685.1 Rhodobacteraceae bacterium HLUCCA09 | reverse complement strand
GTGGGAGAGGAAGAGCTGTCGGGCTTCGACACCTCCAGCCTCGTCGGCCACCTCGCGGCGTGGAACTACTTCCAGTCGGCCGACACGCCGGCCAATGCCGAATGGGTCGCCGCCTGGAAGGAGCGCATGGGCGAGGACCGGGTGACCAACGACCCGATGGAGGCCCATTACATCGGCTTCAACATGTGGGTGAACGCCGTCACCGAGGCAGGCACGACCGACGTCGATGCCGTGCGCGAGGCGATGTGGGGCCAGGAGTTTCCCAACCTGACCGGCGGCACGGCGGTCATGCTGCCGAACCACCACCTGACCAAGCCGGTGCTGATCGGCGAGATCCAGGCGGACGGCCAGTTCGATATCATCAGCCAGACCGAAGAGGTGCCGGGCGATGCCTGGACCGACTACCTGCCCGAATCGGCTGTGCTGAAGTCCGACTGGCAGGAGCTCGGCTGCGGCATGTACAACACCGAGACCGAGAGCTGCGTGCAGATCGAGTCGAATTACTGACGTCGAGCACCGGGGGCGCGGCCTGCGCCCCCGGTCCCACCGATGCCCCGAATTTTCGTACGAAAATTCGAGCCGATCTTTCGTACGAAAGATCGCCGCAAGGATTGTCCGCGCCGTGACGAGATTCCGCCTGCTCCGCGTCCTGCTGGCCCTGCTGCTGATGGTGCCCGCCGCCGCCTCTGCCCAGACCCTGCAGGACGTCCTTCAGCGTCATGCCGAGGAAGTGGCCGATCCCGGCCGGCGGACGGTCGCCCCCGTCATCGACGATCTCGTGGCCTCTGGCCTGTCCGGGGTGCCTTCCTTCCTCACCGCCTGGTCGGAACGCAGTGTGGTCCGCCGAGTCGAGGACGGGCTGTTCTTCGTCGCGCGCGAGGAGGCGGGCGGCACGCTCGCTCTGCTCGACATCGCGACCGGTGAGCCTGTCGCAGCGTCCGTGCCCGGCGACGCGGTGGAAAGCGTGCGCCCCAACGGTGGCGTGCAGCGCGTGATCGGCACGGCGCTCGTGCAGTTCCAGCTGTCCGACCCCGACATCACGGTGCGCCGACAGGCGGTCGGGGCGCTCGCCCGCGCGCTCGCGCCCAGCCAGATCGCGCCCCTCTCCGCCTCGATCGAGGGCGAGACCGACCCTGCACTGAAGGAGCGCAAGGAGCGGCTGCTCTCCTACCTTCTGGCGCGCTTCGGCGCGAGCCCCGAGGCACGGGTGGCCGCGCTCGACACGCTCGCGGGCGATCTCTCGGTCGCGACGCGGGCGGTGCTCAATCAGATTCTCGACACCGAGTTCCGTGTCACGGCCGAGGCCCCCGAGGGCCCCCGCGTCGCCCGCGTGCTCGTGCCGGGCGACGACATCGCCCGCGACGCTGCCTATGCCGCCCTCGTCGAGGCCGGACTGGCCCAGGCCGCGCCCACGCCGGCAGAGATGAAGGCCGCGCTCGAGGCCAGCATCGTCGAGGGGCAGGTCGGGGGCGTTCCCGTCGCGCAGCTGTTTACCGACGAGGCGCGCGCCCGCGCCTATGGCGCGCTTGCCGAGGCGGGCACCGTGCCGCCGCTGGTGACCGAGGCGCAGATCGACGCCGCGCTCGCCGCCCACACCTTCTTCGAGGAATATGCCGAGACCGACGCAGACGTGATCGCGGCCGCCGCGCGCGCCCTCGCCTCGACCCGAACGACCGTCGCCGTCAATCAGGCGGCCGATCTCGGGCTCGACGCGCTGTCGCTCGCCTCGATCTACTTTCTCGCCGCCATCGGTCTCGCCATCACCTTCGGCGTGATGGGGGTCATCAACATGGCCCATGGCGAGTTCATCATGATGGGCGCCTACACGGGCTATGTCGTGCAGCTCTTCGTGCCCGACTACACCCTGTCGCTGCTGATCGCGCTGCCGCTCGCCTTCGCCGTCACCTTCGGCGCCGGGGTGGCGATGGAGCGGCTGGTGATCCGGTGGCTCTATCACCGCCCGCTCGAGACGCTGCTCGCCACCTTCGGCATCTCGATCATGCTCCAGCAGCTCGCCAAGAACATCTTCGGCACGCAGGCGCGGCCGCTGACGGCGCCCGGCTGGCTCGACGGCTCGCTGGTTATCAACGACGTGGTCTCGATCAGCTACATTCGCATCGCGATCTTCGTGCTGGCGCTGATCTTCCTCGCCGTCCTGCTCTACGTGCTCAATCGCACGCGGCTGGGTCTCGAGGTGCGCGCGGTGACGCAGAACCCGGGCATGGCCGCCTCGATGGGGATCGACCCCGACCGCATCAACATGCTGACCTTCGGCCTCGGCTCGGGGATCGCCGGCATCGCGGGGGTGGCCATCGGCCTCTACGCGCAGGTCACCTCCGAGATGGGGCAGGCCTACATCGTGCAGTCGTTCATGACCGTGGTCGTCGGCGGGGTGGGCAACGTCTGGGGCACGCTGGCGGGCGCGGGGCTGATCGGCCTCAGTCAGAAGGGGATCGAGTGGCTGAACCCGGCCAACACGCTGGCTGCGCAGACCTACATGATCCTGCTCGTGATCCTGTTCATCCAGTTCCGGCCGCGGGGCATCGTCGCCCTGAGGGGCCGCGCGGCGGAGGCCTGAGCATGACCGCGACCGTTACCGCCCCCCCGCCCGCGCACCTCCGCCAGGGCCTCATCGCGCAGAACCCGTCGATCCTGTGGTTTCTCGCCATCCTCGCCGCCTTCTGCTTCGGCGTGACGTTCCTGGCGGAGGCGACGGGCACCGGCGCCCTCTCGACCTCGATGGTCAAGACGCTGGGCAAGACGCTCTGCCTCTGCCTCGTGGCGCTCGCGATGGACGTGGTGTGGGGCTATTGCGGCATCCTCTCGCTCGGGCACATGGCCTTCTTCGGGCTCGGCGGCTACGCCATCGGCATGTGGCTGATGTATGCGCGCACCGAGATCATCGTCGTGCAGAGCCTGGCCGAGGCCACCCTGCCGCCGACCGCGGCCGAGATCCGCGACGGCATCGCCACGCAGATCTTCGGCGTGGTGGGAGGCAACGAGTTTCCCGCCGTCTGGGCCTTCGCCCACTCGCTCCCGCTGCAACTGGCGATGGTCGTGCTGGTGCCGGGGCTGCTGGCGCTCGTCTTCGGCTGGCTCGCCTTCCGCAGCCGGGTGACGGGCGTTTATCTTTCGATCCTGACGCAGGCGATGACGCTCGCGCTCTCGCTCTACCTCTTCCAGAACGACAGCGGGCTGCGCGGCAACAACGGGCTCTCGGGCCTGCAGAACATCCCCGGCCTCGCGGCGATGGGGCAGGACGTGATCGCGATCGCCTTCTTCTGGGCCTCGGCGCTGGCGCTGGCCTTGGGCTACCTGCTCTTTGCCTGGGTCGTCTCGGGCAAGATGGGCTCGGTCATCCGCGCGATCCGCGACGACGAGGCGCGCGTGCGCTTCCTCGGGTATCACGTCGAAAGCTACAAGCTGTTCGTTTTCACGCTGACGGCCGTCGTCTCCGGCATCGCGGGGGCGCTGTATTACCCGCAGGCCGGCATCATCAACCCGGCCGAGCTGGCGCCCATCGCCTCGATCTATCTCGCGGTCTGGGTGGCGATCGGGGGCAGGGGGCGCCTCTACGGCGCGGTGATCGGGGCGGCGGTCGTGTCGCTGCTTTCGTCCTGGTTCACCGGAGGCGGGGCGCCCGACGTGAACCTCGGTTTCTACACCGTGCAGTGGACCGACTGGTGGCTGGTGCTGCTCGGCGTCTCCTTCGTGCTGGTCACGCTCTTCGCGCCCAAGGGACTCGGCGGGCTGATCGACCTGATCGCAGAGCGCCGCGCGCCGCAGCGGGTGGGCGATTACGGCCCCGACAGGAGCGCCCTGAGGCGCGAGGAAGGGCCGCCGCAGGGGGGCGAGCAATGAGCGCGCTGCTCGAGGTCTCCGGCGTCTCCGTCACCTTCGATGGGTTCCGTGCGATCAACAATCTCTCCATTGCCATCGGCGAGCCTGAGCTGCGCGCGATCATCGGGCCGAACGGGGCGGGCAAGACCACCTTCATGGATATCGTGACCGGCAAGACGAAGCCCGACGCGGGCCGCGTGACGTGGGGCGAGCGGTCGCTGTCGCTGCTCGGCATGTCCGAGAGCAGGATCGCGCGAGAGGGGATCGGGCGCAAGTTCCAGAAGCCCACGGTGTTCGAGGCGCAGACGGTGCGCGACAACCTCGCGATGGCGCTGAAGAACCGGCGCGGCCCCTTCGACGTGCTCGTCTGGCGCGAGCGCCCCGACGACACCGCGCGGATCGAGGAGATCGCCGACGAGATCGGCCTCTCCGCCCACCTGCCGCGCATCGCGGGGGAGTTGAGCCACGGGCAGAAGCAGTGGCTCGAGATCGGCATGCTGCTCGCGCAGGAGCCGAGGCTCCTGCTGGTCGACGAGCCCGCCGCGGGGATGACTCCGGCCGAACGCGCGCACACCACCGACCTGTTGAAGCGCGCCGCCGAGACGCGGGCGGTGGTGGTCGTCGAGCACGACATGGAGTTCGTCCGGCGGCTCGGCTGCAAGGTGACGGTGCTGCACGAGGGCTCGGTGCTGGCCGAAGGCTCCATCGACCACGTCGCGGCGAACCGGGACGTCATCGACGTCTACCTGGGGCGCTGACCGCTGCATGCCGCTCGGCCCGCCCGATCCGCCTGGCCCCCGAACGAGGACACGCCCATGCTCGACGTCTCCGACCTGACGCTCCATTACGGCCAGAGCCAGATCCTGTTCGGCGTGTCGCTCGCCGCGCCGCGGGGCGAGGTGACGGCCGTGATGGGCACCAACGGGGTGGGCAAGACCTCGCTCCTCAAGGCGCTCGCCGGCCGCCATCCCTATTCGGGCGGCACGATCACGCTCGAGGGTGCGCCCCTGCGCCATCCCACCGCCTATGCCGCCGCCCGTGCAGGCATCGCCTACGTGCCGCAGGGGCGAGAGATCTTCCCGCTGCTCACGGTAACCGAAAACCTCGAGACGGCGTTCGCCTGCCTGCCGCGGGACGCGCGCCACATCCCCGACCGCATCTACGAGCTGTTCCCCGTGCTCAAGGAGATGGAGCACCGCCGCGGAGGCGATCTCTCGGGCGGCCAGCAGCAGCAACTCGCCATCGCCCGCGCACTGGTGACGCGGCCCAAGGTGCTCCTGCTCGACGAGCCGACCGAGGGCATCCAGCCCAACATCATCCAGCAGATCGGCCGGGTGATCGAGCGGCTGCGCGAGGAGGGCGAGATGGCCATCGTGCTGGTCGAGCAGTTCTTCGACTTCGCCTTCGGCCTCGCCGACCGCTTCGTTGCGATGTCGCGTGGCTCCGTCACGCTGTCCGAGGTCAAGGCCAACGTGACGCGCGACGACATGCTCGCCCGGGTCTCGATCTGAGAGGGCGGGGGGCCAGCCCCCCGCGCCCCCCGGGATATTTGACGGCAAGAAGAAGCAGGGGCGCGATCTCGCGGCTTCTTCTTGCTCCAAATATCCCGGGGAGTCGCCCGGAACGGGCGACGGGGCAGCGCCCCATCCCCCGTTGACATCCGGGCCGAGGCCGATACGTCAGCGCAGGCCATGACTGCGCCCGCCTCCGTCACATCAGGCCGTATCACGCTCTCGGGCGCGCCCGAGGGATTCGATGCGAAGCTCCTCGCCCGCGAGCTCGGCCGGGGCGCGACCGTCGTTCACGTGGCGCGCGACGACAAGCGGCTCGAGGCGATGCGCGCCGCGCTCGCCTTCTTGGCGCCGAACGCTGTGGTGGTGGATTTCCCCGCCTGGGACTGCCTGCCCTTCGACCGGGTCTCGCCCAACCCCGACATCTCGGCCCGCCGCATGGCCACGCTCGCCGCGCTCGCCAAGGGCGCGCTGCCCGGACCCTTCGTGCTTCTGACGACGCTCTCGGCCGCGGCGCAGAAAGTGCCCGCGGCCGAGGTGCTGCGCGAGGCCTCGTTCGTGGCCGAGGTGGGTCACCGGATCGACGAGGAGGGCCTGCGCGCCTTTCTCGTGCGGATGGGCTTCGTCCAGGCACCCACGGTGACCGAGCCCGGCGACTACGCGATCCGCGGCGGCATCTTCGACATCTACCCGCCGGGGCAAGAGGGGCCGGTCAGGCTCGACCTGTTCGGCGACGTGCTCGACGGCGCGCGCCGGTTCGACGCCGCGACCCAGCGCACGACCGAGACGCTGAAGCGGGTGGAGCTGGCGCCGGTGTCGGAGGTGATCCTCGACGAGGCGGCGATCACCCGCTTCCGCCAGTCCTACCGGATCGAGTTCGGCGCGGCGGGCACCGACGATCCGCTCTACGAGGCGGTCTCGGCCGGGCGGAAACATGCGGGCATGGAGCATTGGCTGCCCTTCTTCCACGAGCGGCTCGAGACGCTGTTCGACTACCTGCCGGGCACCTCGGTGATGCTCGACGACCAGGTGGAGCCCGCGCGCGTGGCGCGCTGGGAAGGAATCGCCGACAGCTACGACAACCGCGTCGAGGCGATGAAGGCCAAGGGGCGGATCGACAGCGTCTACAAGCCGTGCCCGCCGGGGCTGCTCTACCTCGACGATGCGGGGTGGGAGGGGGCGCTGGCCGGGCGCCGGGTGCTGCAGCTCGCGTCTCTGCCCAGCCCGCCGGGGCCGGGGATCGTGGATGCCGGCGGGCGGATCGGGCGCGATTTCGCGCCCGAGCGGCAGCAGGAGAAGGTGAATCTTTTCGCGGCCCTCGCCGACCATGTTCGCGCGATGCGCGAGGGTCGGCACGTCGTCATCGCCTCCTACTCGGAGGGCGCGCGCGAGCGGCTGAAGGGGCTGATCGAGGACGAGGGGCTGGAGGGGCTGACGCTGATCGGCGACGCCCGAGACATCCCCGACACCCTCCCGCGCAAGGGCGGGCACGTCCACCTGGCCGTCTGGGCGCTGGAGCACGGCTTCACCGCCGAGGGGCTCGCGGTGATCTCGGAGCAGGACGTGCTGGGCGACCGGCTGATCCGCCGCCCGAAGTCCAGGCGGCGCGCGGAGAACTTCCTGACCGAAGCGCAGTCGCTCTCGCCGGGCGACCTGGTCGTGCATGTCGATCACGGGGTCGGGCGCTACAAGGGGCTCGAGGTGGTGCAGGCGCTCGGCGCGGCGCACGAGATGATTCACCTCGAATACGCCGAGCGGGCGCGGCTCTACCTGCCAGTCGAGAATGTCGAGCTGCTCAGCCGCTACGGACATGAGGAGGGGTTGCTCGACCGTCTCGGCGGCGGCGCGTGGCAGGCCAAGAAGGCGCGGCTGAAGGAGCGGCTGCGGCAGGTGGCCGACCGCCTCATCCGCATCGCGGCCGAGCGCGAATTGCGCAAGGCGCCGGTGCTGGAGCCCGTGCCGCACGCATGGGAGGAATTCTCCGCCCGCTTCCCCTACCAGGAGACCGAGGACCAGCTGAACGCCATCGAGGACGTGCTGAACGATCTCGACGCGGGCCGCCCGATGGACAGGCTGGTGTGCGGCGACGTGGGCTTCGGCAAGACCGAGGTGGCGATGCGCGCCGCCTTCGTCGCCGCGATGCAGGGCACGCAGGTCGCCGTGATCTGCCCCACGACCCTGCTTGCCCGCCAGCATTTCAAGAGCTTTTCCGACAGGTTCCGCGGCTTTCCTCTCAAGGTGCGCCAACTCTCGCGCTTCGTGGGCGCGAAGGAGGCCGCGGAGACCCGGAAGGGCCTGGCGAGCGGCGAGGTCGACATCGTGGTGGGCACGCACGCGTTGCTGGCCAAGGGCATCAGGTTCCGCGAGCTTGGCCTTCTGATCATCGACGAGGAGCAGCATTTCGGCGTCTCCCACAAGGAGCGGCTGAAGGAGATGCGCTCGGACGTGCACGTGCTGACGCTGACGGCCACGCCGATTCCCCGGACGCTTCAACTGTCGCTCACAGGTGTCCGTGATCTCTCGATAATCGGCACGCCGCCGGTCGACCGACTGGCAATCCGCACCTATGTGTCCGAGTTCGACACGGTGACGATCCGGGAGGCGCTGTTGCGCGAGCATTACCGCGGGGGGCAGTCGTTCTTCGTCGTGCCGCGCATCAAGGACCTGCCCGAGATGGAGGCCTTCCTGCGCGAGCAGGTGCCCGAAGTGTCGTTCGTCGTGGCCCACGGGCAGATGGCCGCCGGAGAGCTCGACGACCGGATGAACGCCTTCTACGATGGCAAGTACGACGTGCTGCTGGCCACGACGATCGTCGAGTCGGGCCTCGACATCCCCACCGCCAACACGATGGTCATCCA
>LJNT01000138.1 GCA_001314685.1 Rhodobacteraceae bacterium HLUCCA09 | reverse complement strand
GACTACGAAGAAGCGCGGTGGCCGCCAGTACGGCCGCGCGCTGCGCTACGCCAAAAGGCTCCGCGCGCGGCCTCCTACACCACCCGGTGGGGCACTACCCCCAGCGATCACCCAGGACGGCAATGACCCCGTCAAGCGCGCCCTGATGCTCGCCGCCGACACCGCTCGGAAAATCGACCCTGACCTCATCGGGATCTGCTGGCGGCCGATGACAACGAGGGGCACCATCACAAGCAGGCCCTCTGCGCCGTCGCCAATCGCCTCGCCAACCGGATCCTGAGCGTCATGCGCCGCGGCAAACCGTACATCCTGCGCGACGATGCCGGACGCGAGATCACGGTCGCCGAGGCAGGGAAACTGGTTGCCGCGCACCACACAGTGCCCAATGGCATCCGGGCTTCGCGACGCGCCAGCCGCGTCGGAGTAGCGGCATGACCACGAAAAGCGCTTTCGCCCTCGGTACAAGATCACATCGTCACGGCCTTGCCACCTGTCAGAAGGACCGCAAGGGGCGCCTCACGGTACGGACTAGTCCGCCGCGCCCTTCCGGCAAGGGGATCACGAAGAGTTTTACGCATGGAACACGTTGTTTGCGAAGGGTTTTCGGCATGGGAACCGAAGGGAGATGCCGATGCCCAATTACGAGAACTTCCTGACCTTCGAGTACTGGCAGTACGAGGTCATTCGCCACGCCTTCAGCTTCACGGCCGCCGTCTTCGCCGCCTCGCTGGTCTATTTCGCCATGACCATGCACGAGGCGACCGCCAAGTATCGCACGACCTTCGCCATCAGCGCGGTGGTCATGGTCTCGGCCACGATCGAGCTGGGTCTGCTGTATCTGATGTGGAATTCCGCCTTCGTCTACGACGCGGCGACGATGACCTACGCTCGCACCGAGGGCGAGATCTTCGCCAACGGCTACCGCTACGCCAACTGGCTGATCGACGTGCCGATGCTGCTCACGCAGTTCCTCGTGGTGCTGCAGTTCACCGGCGCCGCGTTCCGCCGCCGCTGGATCACTCTGACCGCCTCGGGCGCGGCGATGATCCTGCTGGGCTATGTCGGGCAATACTACGAACCGCAGGTCGCCGGCTTCGTCGAGGGCTCGGGCCTCGGCTTCTGGATCTGGGGCGGGCTGAGCTGGCTGGTCTTTTTCTACCTGCTGTACGTCGCCAACGACGCCGTCCGCGCGGGACGCGACAGTCTGGTGCCCGAGGCGC
Source organism: Rhodobacteraceae bacterium HLUCCA09 (assembly GCA_001314685.1). GTDB lineage: Bacteria > Pseudomonadota > Alphaproteobacteria > Rhodobacterales > Rhodobacteraceae > HLUCCA09. Next base: position 7,043 of record LJNT01000138.1, on the reverse strand, counting down.
GCGGGCTGATGAACGGCGCCTGGACGCTGCTGGTCGTGACCTGGTTCATGTACGGATTCGCCTACATGGTGCCGGGCGTGCCGGGCATCAACCAGTCGGGCGACTGGGTCGTGGTGCGCCAGCTGATCTACACTTTCGCCGACGTCACGTCGAAGACCGTCTTCGGTCTGCTTCTGGCGCAGGTGGCGATTCGGCAGAGCCGCGCCGAGCAAGCCGGCCGCATCGGCACCGGCGAGGGCCGCTACGCCGCGGCGGAGTGAGCGCCCTCTGGCCGTCGCCCGAGCCGGGCGGCGGCCACGGCGGGTCGCGGCGCCTGTGCCCTGCGCATCGGCCCGCCGCGACCGCCCTGCCCGCGACCGCCCTGCCCGTGACCGCCCTGCCCGTGACCGCCCCGCCCGTGACGGAGGAAGACCGATGCTCGACGATCCCCACACCGACGAGGCCACCGTCGCCGGGGCCGAAGGCGCCTTGCAGGCCAGCCTCGGCGCCGGCCACGCCGCCGATCTCGCACGGGCGCACCTGGCCCAGGGCGGCGCCCGCGTGCGTGCGCGGCTCGCGCTCGACATCGCCCGCCGCCACGCCGCGTTCCTGCCATGCGGCGCCGGCGCGCCGCTCGCCAGTCTCGCCGGCCCTGTCGAGCCGAAAATCGAGGAGCCCGCCCATGCCGCGTGACATGCACCTGTCCGACGCGCCCCGCGCCATCGTCGCCGGCGGCGGCTTTGGCGGGATCGCCGCAGCCCTGCGCCTTCGGGCGCGCGGCTATGCCGTGCGGCTGATCGATCGTTGCCCCCGGCTCGGTGGGCGCGCTCAGGTCTTCGAGCTAGACGGCTTCCGCTTCGACGCGGGGCCCACGGTGCTGACCGCGCCGCATCTCTTCGCCGAGCTCTTCGCCCTGTTCGGTGAGCAGATGGAGGATCGTGTCACGCTGGTCGCGCCCGACCCGTGGTACCGCTTCCGCTTCCACGACGGCGAGACCTTCGACTATGGTCCCACCGAGGACCGCACCGAGGCCGAGATCGCGCGGCTCGCCCCGGGCGATGTCGACGGCTACCGCCGCATGGGCGCCTGGTCGAAGGCGCTCTATGACACGGGCTTCACCGGTCTTTCGGCCGCGCCCTTCCATTCGCCCGCCTTCATGGCGCGCCAGATCCCCGACCTCGTGCGGCTGCGCGCCCATGAAAGCGTCTGGCAGATGGTGGCGCGTCACCTTGATGACGACAGGCTGCGCCGCGCCTTCTCGATCCAACCCCTGCTCGTCGGCGGGAACCCCTTCGACACGACCGCGATCTACGGCATGATCAACCACCTCGAGCGGCGGGAGGGCGTCTGGTTCGCCATGGGCGGGACGGGCGCGCTGGTCGACGCGCTGCAGGGCCTGATGGAGCGGCAGGGCGTCGCGATCGAGCTCGGCCGGACGGTGCAGCGCATCGCCGTCGAGAACGGCCGCGCCACCGGCGTCGACCTCGACGACGGGCGGCATCTGCGCGCCGACATCGTCGCGTCCAACATGGACCCGCTGCATGTCTACCGCCACATGCTGCCCGAGGGCGCGGCCTCGCCCGTGGCGCGGCTGCGAGGGCGGGCGGCGCGGCTGTCGATGGGGCTCTACGTCCTCTATTTCGGCACGCGGCGGCGCTACCCCGAGGTCGCCCATCACACTGTCTGGCTCGGCGAACGCTATCGCGAGCACCTCGCCGACATCTTCCATCGCAAGCATCTGGCCGAGGATTTCTCGCTCTACGTCCATCGGCCCACCGCGACCGATCCCTCCTTCGCGCCCGAGGGCTGCGACGCCTTCTACGTGCTCTGCCCGGTGCCGAACCTCGCCGGCGGGCAGGACTGGGCGGTGGAGGGCCCGCGCCTGCGCGACCGGATCGTGGCGGCGCTGGACGCGACCATGCTGCCCGGGCTGAAGGACACGATCACTGCCGAATTCACCATGACCCCCCTGGATTTCCGCGATGATTACCTGTCGGTCGACGGGGCGGGGTTTTCGCTCTCGCCGTTCTTCAGCCAGTCGGCCTTCTTCCGCTACCACAATCGCGGCGAGGGGGTCGACGGTCTCTATTGCGTCGGGGCCGGCACGCATCCCGGCGCAGGGCTGCCCGGCGTGGTGTCCTCGGCCAAGGTGCTCGACACGCTGGTGCCCGCGGCCGGGGTGGCGGCATGAGCGGGGCGCCGGGCGACGCCGAGGCGCGCGCCGTCATGGCGCGGCACGCGCGCAGTTTCGCCCCGGCCTTGCGGGCGCTGGGGCGACGGGACAGGGCGCGGGTCGCGCGGCTCTACGCGCTCTGCCGGGCGGTGGACGACCTCGCCGACCTGGACGGCGGCCCGGCGGCGGCCGCACGGCTTGCCCGGATCGAGCGCGAGCTTCGCACCGGGCGTCCCGTCGATCCGCTGGCGACGGGCGCCGCCGCGCTATTCGAGGAGAGGCCGTTCGGACGCGCGGCCTTCGCCGATCTCGTGGCAGGCGTGCGGACAGACCTCGCCCCGGTGCGCATCGCCGACGCCGCCGCGCTCGAGGCCTACGCGCAGGCGGTGGCTGGCACCGTGGGGCTTATGGTCGCCAGCCTCTTCGACGTGCCCGCCCGGCATCATGCCGCGGCCGCGGCGCTCGGGCGCGCGATGCAACTGACCAACATCGCCCGCGACGTGGGCGAGGACGCCCGCGCCGGGCGCCGCTACCTGCCGGAAACGCTGTGCCCCCATCCGCCGCAGGCGCTTGTCGACCCGACCCGCGGCGTGCAGGCGGATGTGGCCCGGGCCATCGCATGGGTGCTGGCGCGGGCCGATCGGCTCTACGCCGAGGGCCGCGCCGGGCTTCCGGCGCTGCCGCCGCGGCTGCGCGTGGCCGTCGCCGTCGCCGCCGCCCTCTACGAAGGCATCGGCGACGAGATCCGCGCCGGACGTTGCGACCCGCTGCGCGCGCGCGCGACCGTGCCGGCCCGCCGCAAGCTGCAGCGCGCGGGCGCGGGTGTCGCCGGCGTTGTCTGGCCGGCGCCGCGCGACGCAGGGATGGAGAGCCGTCGCCATGCCTGACGTCGACGTGGCGATCCTCGGCGGCGGCTGCGCGGGGCTGAGCCTCGCCGCGCGGCTTGCCGGAACGGGCGTCAGCTTCCGCGTGATCGAGCCGCGCACCGCCTATGCAGACGACCGGGCGTGGTCGTTCTGGCGCACCGCGGAGGATCCCTTCCGCGACTGCGTGCGCGCGTCCTGGAGCCGGTGGAGCGTCGCCGGCCCCGGCGGCACGGTGATGCGCGCGAGCCGCGCGGTGCCCTACCAGACAGTCACCTCGGGCGCCTTCTATGACAAGGCCCTGGCCCTGATCGACGCCTGCCCCCAGGGCGCGGCCACGCTCGGCCACAGGGCCGAGGCGGCCATTCCCGCGGGCGGCGCCATGCAGGTCGAGACAACGGCCGGCGCGCTGACCGCGCGCCACGTGATCGACGCGCGCCACCCCGCGCGGCGCCCGGTGTTCGGGCAGTACTTCCTCGGCCGCGAGATCGCCTGCGGCAGCGCCGTCTTCGACCCGCGCACCGTGCCGTTGATGCATTTCCGCCGGGGCTACAGCGACGGCGTGGATTTCCTCTACATCCTGCCCTTCGCGCCCGACCGCGCGCTGGTCGAGGTCACCTCCTTCGCCGCGACCTCTCCGTCGCGGGCGCTGTTCGGGCGCTGGCTGGCCGACGAACTCGACGCGCTCGGGATCGGCGCGCACGACGTCCTGCGCGAGGAGGCGGGCGCGCTGCCGATGCAGGCGGGCTTCGCCGACCCGCCCGCGCCCGGCACCGTGCGGATCGGGCTGGGCGGCGGGGCGGCGCGGCCCTCCACCGGCTACGCGTTCCAGCGCATCCAGGCGCAGGCCGATGCGCTTTCCCGCCAGCTCGCCGCCGGGGCGCCGTTGCGCACCCCGCTGGACCCGCCGATGACGCGCTTCATGGATCGGGTCTTCCTGCAGGTCCTGCGCGGAGCGCCCGAACGCGGCCCGGCGCTGCTCGAAAGCCTCTTCCGCAACGCTGCGTCCGAGCGGCTGGAGCGGTTCCTGTCGGGCTCCACCCGGGCGGCCGACCGGCTGTCGGTCATGGCGTCGCTGCCACCGGCGCCCTTCCTGCGCGCCGCGGCGTGGCCGGCGTGATCGCCGGGCGGGCGCGGCAGACGGCGACGCTGGCGCTCGCCGCAGGCACGCTGGTGGCGTGGCAGGTTCTGGCCGCGCCCGGACTGCCCGCGCAGATCGCGGTGCTGGTCGTGGCCGTGGCGCTCATGGGGCTAGCGCACGGGGCGCTGGATCTGCCGATGGCCGAAACGCTCTGGCCGCTGCGCCGCCGCGCCGACACCGCACGCTTCTTCGCCGCCTATCTCGCGGTGGCGGCGGCGGTCGGCGCGCTATGGGCTTTGGCGCCGGGGCTCGGGCTTGCGGCCTTCCTCGGCTACTCGGTGCTGCACTTCTCGGGCGACTGGGAGGGCGAGGGGCCGGTCCTGCGCGCCGCCGGGGGGCTGGCGACCATCGGCGCTCCGGCGCTTTTCCGGCCCGACGAAGTCGCAGCGCTGTTCGGCACGCTGGCGCCCATGTCTGCGGCCAGCCCGGTCGCGCAGGCTACGGCCGGCGCGGGCGTGGTCGCCGCGGGCCTCGCCATGATGGCGGTCGGCCGCGCGCCACGCCGTCGCGCGCGGGCGGGGCTCGAACTGGCAGTGCTCTGGACCATGGCTGCGGCGCTGCCGCCGCTGCTCTATTTCGTGGCGTATTTCTGCGCGTTGCACGCGCCGCGGCACGTCGCCGAAACCCTGCCCTGCCTCGCCGACCGCGGGCGCGCGCTGCGGCAGATGGCGAGCCTTCTGGCCCTCACGCTGGTCGCGTCCGGCGCCGGGTTCGCAGCGATCCGGCAGGCTGGGGTAGCGCCAGACGCCGCGGCGCTGCAGGTGGTGTTCATCGGCCTCGCGGCGTTGACAGTGCCGCACATGCTGCTGGTCGACCGGTTTCGCAGCGGCAGCCGGGGCATGGCATAGGCGGCCCGGGACAAGCGTCTCGGGCCCTCGCAGGCGCGGCCTCAAGGGCGGTTGCGTGTGGTGTCCTTCGTGTAGGTAAGGCACCCATCGCCCTGCAAGTGCCGCGGGATCATCAGCATCGTCAGGCGCGGGCCAGAAGAACGGCGTATCGGTGGTTGCATGCAGACGCTTCGGCCATCTGGGGCGCGGTCGGCGGCTACCTCCACCGCCGGAAGCGTGTCGCGTCGTGACTGGACGTTCTGTCGCGAGGCACGTCGTTGACAGGCAGGAGCCGGCTGCAGACCTTGCCTGAAACATCAGGTGATCCTTCGTCACTGGCGGCAAGGCCGGCAGGGGGGCGAGAAATCCGTGCGCCGATCGAGAAGGACTCGGGATGACGCGAAGCAAGCACGACGGGTCTCGGACGACCCCGGAAGGCGAGCCAGGCGACATCCTCGGCGCATTCGACGGCTTTCAGATGCAGTGGCGGTTGTTCGAGCGTGCCCCGGCGATGATCGCCGTGCATGCCGGGCCCGAGCATCGCTACATCTACTCGAACCCGACGCACGATCGCGCCGTCGATCACCGGCCCCTGATCGGGCGCACCCTGCGCGAGGCGATGCCGGAACTCGACGGCCAGGGTGTCTTCGAACGGTTCGATGCGGCCTTCCGGTCGGGCGAGCCGGAGGAGCGCTCGGCCTTCCGGGTGACGCTCGCCCGCACCGAGGATGGCGCGGCCGAGCCGCGGTGGTTCGAGCAGGTCATCCAGCCCTGGACCCGCGACGACGGGGCCATGGGCGGCGTGATGACCTTCGCGACGGATATCACCGTGCAGGTCGAGGCGCGCCGGATCGCCGAGGAGCGCCGGGCCGAACTCGAATTCGCTCTCGAGGCGGGCCGCTTCATCGGGACCTGGGACTGGAACGTGCGCGACGACCGCATCAAGGTCGATGCCCGGTTCGCCCGCCTCTTCGGCGTTCCCCCCGAGGACACGGAGGACGGTCTGCCGGTCGCGCGGTTCCTGGCCGGCATCCACGAGGCCGATCGCGACCGTGTCGCCGCGGCCATCGCTCGGGCCCTGGAGACCGGTGCGCCGTATCACGAGGACTACCGTGTGTGCGACGCGTCGGGGGAAAACCGATGGGTGACCGCGCGCGGGCGCTGCTTTCGCAGCCTCGACGGCAAGCCCATGCGTTTTCCGGGGGTCGTGGCGGACATCACAGAGCAGATCGAGGCGCGCACGCGCGTGGCCGCCTCCGAGGCGGCGCTGCGGCAGAGCGAGGAGCGGCGCAGCCGCGCGATGAGCGCGGGGCGGGTCGGAACCTTCGAGTTCTACCCGGAGGAAAACCGCGTCGTGTGGGATCCGATGACCGTCGAGATCTTCGGGTTCGACAAGGGGGAGAATATCTCGCTCGCCGATGTCCGCGCCGTGATCGAGCCCGAAGACCGGGCCGCGTGGGAGGCCGACCTGCAGGCCGCACTCGACCCCGCGGGGCCGGGTGTTCACCGGGTCGAGCTGCGGATCACGCGCAGGCAGGATGGAGAGGTGCGCTGGGTCGAGGGACGGGGGCAGACGACGTTCGAGGACGGGCGCGCGACGGCCATGCTCGGCACGCTGCGCGACATCACCGAGCGCCGGCGATACGAGGAGCAGCTGCGGCTGTTGAACAGGGAGCTCCGGCACCGGGTCAAGAACCTCTTCGGCGTGATCCAGGGGCTGATCCTGACCAGCGCGAAGGGGGCTGCCGATCTTGCCGAGTTCGTGCCCGCCCTGCGCGCGCGGATCGACGCCCTCGCGGCGGCGCACCTGATCGGCGTGGCAGACGAGCAGCTTGCCCCGGTGTCGCTGCCTGACATTCTCGACGCCGTGATGAAGCCCTACCGCGGCGAGAACTCCGGCATGACGGCCGACGGGCCCGACCTCGCGCTTCCTCCCCGCCTCGTGACGCCGCTCGGCCTCGTCCTGCGTATTCCACGGCATCCGACCGCCTGTTCCACGAACATCCGACCACCCGTTCCATGAACATCCGACCGGTTTGGGGCCTGAGGCATCGGCTTCA
>LJNT01000160.1 GCA_001314685.1 Rhodobacteraceae bacterium HLUCCA09 | reverse complement strand
GATCTCCGGATCGGCCCAGAGCGGATCGAGGTGGAAGAACACGTCGCCGCTGCCGTCGCCCGGCTGGTGCCCGAAATACTCCGACCAGTCGGCCGCATAGCCGATCCTGGTGCCGGACCCGAGGATCGAGCGCACATCCGCGAGCAGGTCCCGATACGCCTGCACCGCCGGATAGGTGCTGGCGCCCGAGCGGATCGACGTCAGCCCCGGCATCTCGGTGCCGATCAGGAACGCATCGACCCCGCCCGCCGCCGCGCAGAGATGGGCGTAGTGCAACACCATGCGGCGCAGGCCCCAGTCGCCGGACGGCCCGGTCCACGAAACCGACTGACCCGAGACGCTGAAGCTGGCGGGCGTGGCCGCACCGAACAGCGCCGCGACCTGGCTTGCGGCCGTGGCCGTCTTGTCCACGGTCCCGGCGAAGCCAGCAGCCGGAGAACAGGTGATCCGCCCCCGCCAGGGGAAAGCGGGCTGGCCGGTCTCGGCGGCGTTGTCGGAGTACGGGTTCGGCAGCGCGTTGCCGGGCGGCACGTCCATCAGGATGAAGGGATAGAAGGTGACGCGCAGCCCGCGCGCCTTCATCTCCTGGATCGCCTGCACCACGGCGAAGTCGGAGGGCGTGCCGCCATAGACCGGGCGGTCCTGGTCGTCGCGGCTGACAAGGAAGGCGCTGGCGCGGCTGACGCCGTTCACCGACCAAGTGGCGGGCGTGGTCGACTTGGCCGTCACCTCGACGCCGGGCCGCACCTTGCAGGATCCCGCGCGCAGATCGTCGCCGAACCAGGCGACGACCAGGCTGACGCTCTCGACCGCCGGGGCCATCGCCTGCAGCCGGTCCAGCGCCTCCACCATGTCCGTGGAGTCGGCCAGCGCGTTCAGGTTTTCCGGTACCGTCGCGCCGCCATCGGTCTTGCGGATGGCCTGCGTGGCGTAGGTGAACTCGCCCGAGGCGGGGATCATGGTGACGGCGCGGGTCAGCCCCTCGGCGGTGTCGGGATCGGCCAGAGGCCGGAACACCTCGAACGAGAGCTGCGGCAGGCGGTTGCCGTAGGTCGAGAGCGCCAGTTCCTCGAAGACGACATAGGCCGTGCCGCGATAGGCCGGCGTGCTGGCCGCCCCCATCTTCGCGGTGATGAACGGGTCCGCCGTCTGGGTCTCGTCGCCGGGATACCAGCGCCAGGTCACGCCGGAGAGGTCCATCGGCTTGCCGTCGGCCCAGATGCGCCCGATGCCGGTGATCGGGCCCTCGCAGAGCGCCACGGCGAAGCTGGCATAGTTGAGATACTCGGTGGTCTTGACCTTGCCGCCCCCGCCGCCCTTGCCACCGCCCTGCGTGGTGGTCTTCGTTTCCTCGCGGAAGTCCGTCGCCCAGATGATGTTGCCGCCCATGCGCATTCGGCCATAGAGCCGCGGGATGACCGCGCCCTCGGTGGCCGAGGTGATGCGCAGCGTGTCGAGCCGAGCGCCCTCGATGCGCTGCGTGGGCGCCAGCGACGAGATGATCCAGCTGTCGACGACGGAGCCGATGGTGGAGCCGATGAAGCCGCCGATGGTGGCGGCGCCCACGCCGAGGATCGCGCCGCCGATGCTGCCGCCAATGGCAGCGCCTGCGGCACCCAGAACGAGGGTGGCCATGTTCGGATCTCAGCGTTGCGGGAACAGGAAGGCGAAGGCGATGCGCGCCGCCAGGATGGGGTGAGCGGCTCCTCGATCACGCCGAGCCGCTCGTAGGCGTGGAGGAAGGAGCCAGGACCGGTCAGGATCCCGACATGCTTCGCGATGGCGCGGGGCCTCATGCGGAAGAGGACCAGCGCACCGGGTCCGGCGTCGGCGGGCGACACCTCGGTCATCATGCGCCGCGCGCCCTCGGCCAGCACTTCGCGCGGGCCGGTCTCGCCCCAGTCCCGGCTATAGGGCGGGATCGGGAACGGCTCGGGGCCGACGACCTCGCGCCAGACGCCGCGCGCCAATCCAAGGCAGTCGCAGCCGACGCTCTTGAGGCTCGCCTGGTCGTGGTAGGGCGTTCCGAGCCAGGACCGCGCGATGGCGATGGCGCGCAGGGGAACGGTCACGGTTCCCTGAGAGACTGCTGGCTCAGATTGATACCGAGAAGTATCACGAGCAGCGATAGGTTGGCGAAAGCTGGATTTCTTTCTCATAATGAAGATCCTTTTGGCTCACTCCATGGCGAGCGGAGACACCTGATAACCAGCTAAATTAGTATCATTGATCTAGGATGATGCTGGTTTTGACAAACAATAGGCATCATATTCCCTCCAGAGACTAGGAGGCTCAATCATGACCACTGCAATCCATCCGGACGCACTTAGACACTCCCGAGACCGCAAGCGCTGGACTCAGGAACAACTGGCTGAAGCCACCAAGGGCAAGAACAAGGTCAGCCTGCCCACCATCAAGCGCATCGAGAGCACGAAGGACGGCACCTATCCGGCCAATGACCGGGTCGCGGAGGGCTTGGCGAAAGCCCTTGGCGTCACCCTTGATGAACTTTCCAAGCCCCCCACGGACGAAGCAGAGCGTGAAGCGTCTCTCCGGCAGTTCGGCTACCGACCTTTGCGCACGATGCTCGATGCAGAGACAGCCATGGCGTTCAACATGGTCCAGCACATCTATGGCATTCCGATCCATTCGCAGATCGTGATGGCGCCGCTGTTTGCCACATTGCTGGCCGAAGGAAGCCTCGCGTGGCGACGTGAGCGGGTCGCAGAGATAGAAGAAGCTGCTGCAAGGCTGATGGCCCTCGGCGGAGGCCATTTTTCTTTCGCGAATTCTGCTTATCGCGCTGAAGACGGAGCATCTTACGAGAAGAGATGCATCGAGAATCGCGATCTGTTCGGCAACGATATCTGGGACGACGTATACGACCTCGGTTACGACCCTTCGCAGAACAACCCTTTTGCGGATTTCATCAAGCATTTCGCAAGCAAGGTGGACGCAAAGACCGTCTCGTTCGAAGGAGATTGGTCAACCTCCAGCTGGAAGACCAGCGAGGGCATGCCAGAATATCGGATCGGCGCCGACCTGATCAGCGAACTAACCGGAGAAGATCCCGATGCCGAATATGCACTTTTGCGAGGGCACGCTCGGCTGAAGGACATTCCCGCCGATTTGCTCGGCAGCGAAAAGGAGGTCGAGCGGATCGCTTGGATCATAGGCCGAATTCCTGAAGATGAACTCGCTAAGCGCAAGACGGACCGCGATGAGCTTATGTCGCTGATTGGCGACTTCGATATCCCGGTTTCGGCGGAGAATTCCGATCAGGCGAAGGAGGACGACGATGCATGACCTTCGCTTCACCCAACACGCCGAAACACGGATGCGCCAGCGCGGCTATCGAAACGCCGATGTCAGTCTAGTTCTCAGTGTGGCGACGCGTGTGGCCGACGACGCGTTCTTTCTCAGCGACAAGGATGCAGCCCGAGAGATCGAGCGACGCCGGCACGAGATTCAGCAACTCGAACGTCTGAGAGGGACCAAACTCATCGTTGAGTGCGAGAACGTCATCACGCTTTACCATTCCGACCAGAAGCTATCTCGCCAAGCCAGCAGCAAACGCAGGAGGTCGTCATGAAGTGCGAAACCCCTGAGCAAACGGCACTCGTGTCTTTGCCTATCTCCCTCATTGAAGCGATGCTCAAGATGCGTTCCGCCCTTGATGACCATCTTGCATCGGCACTTGAGAAAAGCGTTGGCGGTACTCTGGCCTCGAACAAAGCCATATTCAATCAGCCGGCTCCCAATTTCGCTGCCCCGGAACGTGGAAAGTACGCCGCTGAGTTTCTCGGTGTTGTTTTCTCCGCGAACACCTTGGCTAACGTTTTCGGCCGGGTTGTCGATATGATGGCAGACGTTGCGCCGGAAGCATTGGTCAAGCTTGCAGCAATCCGCACCCGAGGACGGCGGTTTGTCTCGCGGGAGCCGCACGACATTCATCCCCGCAGCCCTCATCTCCCGGTCACGCAGACCCAGTCTGGGTGGTGGATCAGCAAGAACATCAGCCAAGACCAACTGAAACAGGCACTTCGCAACCTCTGCAAGGTGTCGGGCCTGGGCTTCGGGAAAGACCTTAAATTCCCGCTGCGGCAGCCCCACCTGTAAAGCCGACGTTCTCAACACTGCGGCGTTCTCTTCCAGCACGTTCAGAGAACGCTCCCCTCGTGGCCACCGTCCTTCGTGGCATAGCGGAGCACGGCATCCTGGCCGGGGATGTGCGGGAAGCCGCGGAAGTTGGCGATGTTGCCGAACTTCGTCCCGCAGATCCCCATCCGCTTGTCGCATCCGGCGCGGATGGTGAAGGCATCGTCCTCGGCGATCGCGCGCACCGGCGCTTCGAGCAGGGTCAGGACCGCGATGCCATCCGTGACGTCATGGCCCAGCACCTCGGTGCGTCGCCCCGCATTCGCGCCGCTCGTCCACTCCAGCGTGCCGAAGGTGAAACAGCCGGAGGTGACCCCCCCGAGGCCCGAGGCGGTGAAGGCGCGGTCGCGCAGGAGATCGATGACAGCGCCCGCGCCCTTGTAGGCAGCGTTCTCCAGATCGACGCCGCAGCGCGCGTCGCCGAGCGCGGCGTCACAGGTCGCCTGGAAGGTCCGCCCCACGGTCTGGCCCAGCACATGGGCGAGCGAGCGCACCTCGGCGACGAAGGCCAGCCGCCCGCGCCGGATCTGGCCGATGCCGCCGCGCCGCATCAGCACGCGCTGGCCCGTGTCGGCCCAGTTCACCCGCCAGACCTCGACCTCCGCATTGTCCCAGCGCCCATCGAGGATGTCGGTCTCGGTGATCCGGTCCGAGGTCAGCACGCCCTCGGCGTCCTGCGCATCGACCGACAGGTCCGAGCCCGAACGGACCTCGGAGGCCGTGAGCCCGCTCTCCGGCTCGAAGTCCGTCCCGTCGAAGCTGAGCGTCCGGTCGTGATCGGTGAAGCCGAAGGTCAAGCCATCGGCGCAAGCGATCCGCCAGCACCAGGCGAGCGTCGTCGTGCCCTGGTCGAGATGGGCCTGCAGGGCGGGATCGAAGGTCTTCATCGGCGCAGCTCCAGAAGCGGAATGGAGGTGATCGAGCCGAGCCGCTCGAGGTCGAGCGTCACGTCGAGCACGTCGGTGTCGAAGCGGACCGGCACGTCGAACTCGAAACCCGCGGTGATCGCAACGCCAGCGCCCGGCGCTGTGCTGAAGGTGACGACGCCGGTGGCGGTGTCGACGGACCAGCCGGAGGGCTGCTCGACCCCGCCGAGCGCGATGCGCACGCTGCCCGCCACCGGCTTGGCAATGGTGCGCGTCCAGGATTGCGCCCCCGAGGCGTAGCGCTTGACCAGCTGGAAGGCGGTCGTCGTGTCGTCGCCGGTGCCGATGGCCTGATCGGTCGGCGATGGCGTGCCCGAGGGCAGGCAGGACTTGTGGTCGCCCCAGTCCTTGAAGCGGAAACCGTGGAGCCGACCGTTGCGCGCCTCGAAGAAGGCGACGACCGCCGCCAGATCGTCGGCGCGGCGGATGCCGTAGGCGACGTCGTAGCGGCGGCGCGAGTTGGCCCAGTTGGCGTTGCGCTCCTCGTCGCCGGAGGCGAGCTCGACGATCTGGGTGCGCCGCTCCGGCCCGCCCCGCGCGCCGCGGCTGATGTTGTCTGGGAACCGAACCTCGTGAAACGCCATCACATGCCCCTCCGCCCGAGCGACACGGCGCGGGCGATGTCCGCCGCGACCTGCGTGCGGGACTGCCGGAAGCTCTCGGCGTCACGCGCCATTATGGTGACGTTGACGCCGCCGCCTGCGCCGTAGCTCTGCGCCTCGCGGCGCGAGAGAACCCGCTCGCCGCGCTGCAGGATTGCCGGGACTTCGTCGTGGCGGAGGCCAGCCATGCCGCCGCCATGCATCCGGGGCGCGGCGGCGAAGGCCATGGCCGGGACCATGCGTGAGGGCCCGGTCGATCCGACCATGCCGCCCGCATGCAGGATATCGGCGAAGATGCCGCCCGCGCCGCCGAGCGCGCCCGAGACCGCATTGGCGATCGGCCCGAGGATGAACCGCTGCGCCGCCAGCTGGGCGAGATCGGCCAGCAGCGAGGTGACCAGGTCGCGGAAGTTCAGCTTGCCGGTCTTCACGAACTGGCCCACCGCGTTCTCGGCCGACTGGAAGGCCCCGACGAGGCTCTGGCCGATATCGCCGCCGATCTCACGCGCCTTGCTGGCGTAGTCGGATAGCGCCGCCGTAACCTCCTGCCAACCGGTGACGGCAGCCTCTGTCGCGGGCTCCGCCGCAGCGGCGGCAGCCCCGGCCGCCGCGCCTGCATCCGTCGCGGCGCGTCCGGCATCGCCGAGCGCCGTTTCCAGCCGCTCGGCAGCACCCGTGGCCTCCGTCAGCGCATCGGCGCTCGCCTCATCGGTGCCGCGCACGGCATCGCGCAGGGCCTGCCAGCTTTCGAGAGGCGCACGGGCCCCTTCCGCCAGATCGCGCGCCGCGCCGCGATAGAGGTTGGCGGACTCGAGCGCCTTGTTCGCCGCCTCCGTGAGTCCGAGATCGGGCGCGGTGAGCGGGTTGTCCTCGAAGGCCCGGTCGAAGGCCGCCTGCGCCGCCGTCGTGGCGGCACTGGCCGCACCCTCGAAACGGTTCTCGATTTCGCCGAGGTCGAGGTCGGGCACCAGCGAGATGCGCCGCTCCGACCCGAGCGCTTCCAGCCCCTGGTTGATGCCGCCGATGAAGCCGTTGATGCGCGAGGCCACGCCGTTCAGCATCGCCTCGACGCCGTCGACGAGGCTGTTGGCCGCCTGGAACGCCAGATCGCCGATGGCGGCGGGCAGCAGACCCCAGATCGCCTTGATCGCCTCGTAGGCGCCTTCGAACGTGTTCGCGGCGGTGTTGCCAAAAGCCACGACGCTCTCGATGGCGCTCTGCATGCCCGAGGCGGCGTCGGCCTTCAGTTCGAAGAACATCGCTGTGGCGGCTGCGCCCGCCGCTGCGGCCCCCATCCTGATGCGTCCCCAGACCTCGACCGCGAGGTCCTTCAGGAGCGACATCGCCTCGCCAAAGCCGCCCGCGCCGGAGACGAGGCGGGTGAACTGGTAGACGAGCTCGCCCGCGCCGACGATCAGCGCCCCGATGCCGGTCCGGATCAGCGCGCCGCGCAGGAGGACCAGCGCCGTGGCGAGACCACGGACAGAAAGGGCAGCAGCGGCCATGCCGGCGACCCAGCGGCCCGCGAGGAAGGCCGCGAAGGTCGCGGCGTAGGTGGTCAGGCGACCGATGTTGTCGAAGAGGCCGCGGATCGCGATGCCGAGCGGCCCGATGCGGCTCGCGACCGCACCCATGGCGTCGGCGACGGCTTCCAGCGCAGGCGCCGCGGCGACCGCGAGTTGGTTCGACAGCCCGCGCCAGATCAGGCCGAGCCGGGAGATGGCGTCGTTCGTCCGCTCGATCTGGTCGGCATCCTGCTCGGAGACGACGACGCCGAAGGCGAGGACATCCTCCGTCGCCTGGCGCAGCGTCGCCGTGTCGATCCGGCTCATGGCGATGGAGCCTTCCTCGCCGAAGAGCTGGCCGGCGACGGCGGCGCGCTCGGCGGCGGGCACGAAGTTCTCGATGGCCGCGTTGATCGCGCCGACGCGCTGGTCCAGCGGAAGCGCGATCAGGTCGGTGGCCGAAAGCCCGAGCCGGTCCAGCGCATCGGCGGCAGGGCCGGTCCCGGCGGCCGCCTGGCTGAGACGGCGTGTCAAATCCTTCGTGGCCTGTTCGATGCCGGACATCGACACGCCCGCCAGCTCACCCGCGCGCTCGAGCGTCTGTATCGAGGCGACGGTGGTCCCGAGCGACTGCGCGAGCTTGGCCTGCGCATCCACCGTCTGCAGGCCGGAGCGCACCATCGCGACGCCGGCAGCCGTGGCGGCAGCGACCGCAGCTGCGGCCGCCACGCGCACTCGCCGCGAGAAGGCCGCGAGTCGGGCGTTGGCCGCCTCCATCTCCCGGCTCAGCCGTCCGAAGCCACGCGACCCGGCCTCGCCGACACCTTCCAGCTCGGCGCGCACCTGTCGCCCGCCGACCGCGGCGAGGCGGACGGACACACGCTTTTCAGCCATCGGGACGTTCCATCTGTTCGTTGAGTTTGGCGACCATTACCGCTTCGATGACGGGCAGCAGTTCGGCCATGGCGAGCGGCGGCACGCCGAGGGCGCCACCGAGCGCCAGCGCCGCCGACATGTCCCAGCCGATCACTGCGCCGGGCAGGACACGCAGCTGGCCGCCAAGGCGGCCCACCAGGTCCCAGACCTGCCAGCCTTCATGCGTGAGCGGGCGGTTCAGCCGCGCCGGGC
>LJNT01000210.1 GCA_001314685.1 Rhodobacteraceae bacterium HLUCCA09 | reverse complement strand
CTACACGCCTCTCGCCCACCTGCCGCCCCAAGCCATTGATCCGATTGAGCCCGGCGACCCCAATCAACCCAGATCACGCCCGGTTCTGTCGAACTTCGGATCACCCGACCAGGGCATCGGCCAGCGGGGCGGCGCCGAAGCGCACCGGGTCGGTCGCGGCCAGTCCGGTCTGCGCGGTCACCCGCTCGATCGCCTGCCAGGCCTCCTCGTCCGACAGGGCGCGGGTGTTGAGCGCGATGCCGACGACCCGCGCCGGCGTCAGCGCCCCGGCCGCACCGGCCAGCGCCTCGTAGAGGGCGACCACCTCGGGCAGCGGCGGCACGCGGACATGCTCCAGCGTGTCGAGATGCTCCATGTGGGCGCGGTGGCACAGGATCATCCGGTTCGCGCAGGAGCCGCGCAGCAAGGGCAGCGTCGCCGTCGAGCCCGGGTGCAGGAGCGAGCCCTGCCCCTCGATGATCTGGATGGCGCGCTCGCCCGCCCCGAGCACCATGCGCTCGACCGCGCCGCTCGCATGATCGACGCGGAATGCGTCGAGCGGGATGCCGCCGCCGCTGATCGCGATGCCGATCTGGCCGGTGGCGAGGAAGGCCGCGTCGGCGCCCCGCTTGCGCAGGCAGCGCCACAGTTCGAGTCCTGCGGTCATCTTGCCGATGGCCATATCGGTGCCGACCATGAGACAGCGGACATTGCCGAGTTCTGCCGCCCGGCCCGAGGCGATGGGCGGCGGCTCGCCCGGCGGGGTGCGGATGTCCCACACCCACTGGCCGGGGCGCAGGCGGCCCTCGAACCGCGGCGCGAGCGCATCGTGCAGGCCGTTGACGACCGACAGGCCCCGCGCCACCGCCTCGTCGAGCATCGCCACCCAGTCGGGCGGCAGCCGTCCGCCCGAAGGCGCGGTGCCGAGCACGAGCACCTGCGCCCCCCGGTCGATCGCCTCCGACAGCGCGGCGACCACGGGGATGTCTTGGCCCACCCCGAAGAAATCGCCGGCAGTCCGGCCGGCGGCATGGCTGTCGATCACCGCAGCGACCGGGTTCTTCCCGTAGCGAACGATGCCCTCGGACATCTTGGCGTTGAGCTGGCCGAGCGTGGCCTCGGTGAAGAGGGCGATGCGCAGGTCGGGGTCAAGCATCGTGCAGGCGCCCTCCGTGGCCGGGTCGCTCGCCCGGCAGCACGCGACCGCCCTCGAGGGGCGCACCGGTCGCGGGGTCGGGGTGGAGGTTTAGGTGCGAATCGAGGTCGATGTAGTCGAACAGTTCCGACAGGGCGGCGCCGGCGGCGATGGATATCGAGCTTTCGCCCATGCAGCCGATCATCGTCTCGAGCCCGTGGGCGCGGGCCGTGGCGACGATACGCAGCGCCTCGGTGAGGCCGCCGCATTTCATCAGCTTGAGGTTCACTCCGTCGACCGCGTGGGCAAAGCCGGGAATGTCGGTCGACATGCGGCAGGATTCGTCGACGAAGATCGGCAGGGGACGGCCCGCGAACAAGGCGGGGAACTGATCCTCCGCCCCGCGCACCAGCGGCTGCTCGACATATTCGACGCCGCGCTCGGCGAGCCACGCCATCATGTGCCGCGCCTCATCCAGCGCCCAGCCGCCATTGGCGTCGACCCGCAGGACGGCGCCGGAGCCCGCGGCTGCCTCGAGGACGGCGGCGAACATGGCCTTGTCGGCGTCGAGCCCCGCGGGCGCGCCGAGCTTGATCTTGAGCGCGCGGGCACCCTGCGCAAGCAGGAGCGGCACGCGCTCGCGGACCACCTCGGGCGGGTTGATGCCGACCGTCAGCGACGTGGGCACGGCGCGCCGGCCGAGGCCGAGCAGGCGGTGGAGGGGCAGGCCCGCCTGCCTGGCGCGCAGATCCCACAGCGCCATGTCGAGCGCCGCCATCGCGCAGGGCGCGATGCCGGCCGCGCGCATCGCCGCCCATGTCGCGTGGATCGAGCCGGCGTCGAGCCCGCCGTCGGCCACGAAGGCGCGGAGCTGACGCTCGCCCTCTCCGGGGCTGCCCGCGCCCTCGCTGTCGCCCGGTGCCATCTCGCCCCAGCCCGTCAGGCCGCCCTCCGAGACGGAGACGAACAGGTTGTCGGACCCGGTGATCGTGCCGCGGCTGATCGCGAGCGGGAACCGCTTGCGCAGGTGCAGGGTCCGAAAGCCGACATCCATGCGCGCGGTCCCTCCCTGCTGCCATCCGCCCCCCTCCTTAACGGCCCCTTGCAGCGAGCGCGAGAGGGCGGCCGGGCGCCGCGGCTGCGGCCGGCGCCCCTCGCGACGCGCGGGCGGCTGGACGGGACGCATGCGCTCGGAGATGCTGAGAGCGATCGGGGCGAGACCGGAGGCAGGTGCATGGCGGAGCTGGAACGCAGGATCGCGCAGGGGCGGGGCGACGAGGCGGCCGACCTCGTACTCCGGGGCGGGCGGGTGTTCGATGTCGTTACGGGAGACATGCTGGAGGGTGACGTGGCGATCTGCGGCGACACGATCGTGGGCACCTGTGCCGCATACGACGGGCGCGAGGTGATCGACGTCTCGGGCCTGATCCTCGTGCCCGGCTTCATCGACACGCACCTGCACATCGAATCCTCCCTCGTCACGCCGCTGGAGTTCGACCGCTGCGTGACGCCGCGCGGCGTGACCACCGCGATCTGCGACCCCCACGAGATCGCCAACGTGATCGGCGCCGCGGGCATCCGCTATTTCCAGGAGGCGAGCCGGCACACGCTGATGGACATCCGCGTGCAGCTCTCCTCCTGCGTGCCGTCGACCCACATGGAGACGGCCGGCGCCGAGCTGACGGCCGACGATCTCGCGGGGCTGATGGGGCACCCGTCCGGCATCGGGCTGGCGGAGTTCATGAACTATCCCGGCGTGATCCATCGCGACCCGGGCGCTATGGCCAAGCTCGCGCTGTTCGCGGGGGCGCATGTCGATGGGCACTGCCCGCTCCTGTCGGGGCGCGACCTCAACGCCTACATCGCCGCCGGCATCCGCACCGAGCACGAGGCGACGAGCGCGGAGGAGGCGCGCGAGAAGCTGGTCAAGGGCATGCGCGTGCTGATTCGCGAGGGCTCGGTATCGAAGGACCTGCACGCGCTGCAGCCGCTGCTGACCGAGCGGACGAGCGCCTACATGTGCCTGTGCACCGACGACCGGAACCCGCTCGACATCGCCGAGCACGGGCATCTTGACTACATGATCCGCACCCTGATCGCGCTGGGCACGGCGCCGCTCGCCGCCTATCGCGCGGCGACGCTGTCGGCCGCCGAGGCGTTCGGACTTAAGGATCGCGGTCAGATCGCACCGGGCAAGCGGGCCGACATCGTGGCCGTGTCCTCGCTCGAGGAGTGCCGGGCCGCGCTGGTGCTGGCCGGCGGCCGGGTGGCCGACGCGAGCGCCTTTGCCGCGCGGGCGGAGGTGGAGGCGGTCGGGCGCGCCTCGGTGAAGGCGCCGCACGTCTCGGCCGAGAGCTTCGCCGACCGGGCGAACCTGGCCGAGACGCATGTGATCGGCATCCGCGAGGGGCAGATCCTGACCGATCATCTGGTCGAACAGGTGGAGCCGGAGGGCGGCGACAAGCGTCCCGACCCGTCGCGCGACCTCGTGCGCATCGCGGTGGTCGAGCGGCACGGCAGGACCGGAAACATCGCCTGCGGCTTCGTCAGGGGCTTCGGGCTGCGGGCGGGGGCCATCGCCTCGACCGTCTGCCACGACCACCACAACATTGCCTGTGTGGGCGTCGATTACGACGACATGGCGCTGGCGTCCAACCGGCTGGCCGAGATCGAGGGCGGCTTCGTCGTGGCGCGGGGCGGTGCGGTGCTGGCCGAACTGGCGCTGCCGGTGGCGGGGCTGATGAGCCTTGCGCCCTTCGAGGAGGTCGAGGCGCGCCTGCGCGAGTTGCGCGCCGCAGCCCGGTCGCTCGGGGTGACGCTGGAGGAGCCGTTCCTGCAGCTCGCCTTCCTCGCGCTGCCGGTGATCCCGGCGCTCAAGATCACCGACCGGGGCATGGTCGACGTGGAGCGCTTCGAGATCATCGGGTGAGACGGTGGGAACGCCCTTGGAAGGGCGTTGCACGCGCCGTGCGGCGCGTGGAAGGCGCTTGCAAGCGCCTTCCGCCCGGCCGGACCTGTCAGGGGCATACTGCGGGGGCGTGGGTACCGGCGAGCCAGCCGAAGGCAATGGCGGTGAGCAGGCCGTTGCCGCTGAGATAACCCTCGACACGAGGGCCAGAGACGCCGCAGGCCGCGCCACCGCCGGCGAAGAGGTTGGGCAAGGCCGCCCCGTCCTCGCGAAGAACGCGGGCGTCGTCGCCGATCACGAGGCCGCCCTGGGTGTGGAACAGCGCGCCCGTGACCCTGACCGCATGAAAGGGCGGCTCGGGCGGCGCGATGCCCGACCAGTCGCGGCCGAAGGCGTCGGTGCCGCCATCGCGGGCGAGGCCGGCGATCTCGCCCAGCGTCTCGGCCAGCGCCGCTTCCGGCAGGCCGCAGGCGGCGGCGAGCTCGGCCGCGTCGGCGCCGGAGCGGGTCGCGCCGGCCTGCACCGCATCGCGGTAGTCGGGGAAACCCTGGAGCCCGAAGCGGTGGCGGGCCTCGTCGTAGACGTCCCACGCGAGGCCGCCGGGCTGGGCCAGCACCTTGATCGCCGCCTCGGAATAGCCGCCCGTCTCGGCGGCGAACCGGCGGCCTTCGGCGTTCACCTGCACGCCGCCCTGCATCATCAACGCCCAGGAGATCAGGATGCCGTGGGGATGGGCGAGCGATCCGTGGCCCTGGTAGCCCGACAGGTGCCGGAGCTTCGCCCCCAGCGCCTCGCCCCAGCTCACCGCGTGGCCTGTATTGCCGGCGTGGCCATAGTAGGTGCCGGCGGCGATCTCGGGGGCGTGGCGCGCCACCATCTCGGCATTGCCGCCATAGCCGTTGCAGGCGAGGATCACCGCGCCGGCGCCGATGACCTCTTCCGAGCCGTCGGGGCGGAGGGCGCCGACCGCGGCCACCCGGTCGTCATCCGTGTAGAGCGTCTCGGCGCGCGCTCCCGTCACCACCGGGATGCCGGCCCCCGCCACGGCGGCGATCAGGCGCGCCTCTAGCGCGGCGCCGGTCTTTTCCGGCACCGCGTGCATGCGGTGGCGGGAATGGCCGGGGTAGAGGAAATCGTCGAGCACGTGCCACTCGGTGCCGGCCTGCTCGTCGAGCCATTCGAGCGCAGCGCCGATATGGGTCGCGGCGAGGCGGGCAAGGCGTGGGTCGGAGAGACCGTGCGACTTGGCGAGGATGTCGGCCTCGAGTTGCGCGGGGGAGTCGTCGATGCCCTTGACCTGCTGGAACCGGGTGCCGCCCGCCGGCACGAAGCCCGACGACATCGAGGTGGAGCCCGAGGGCGAGGCGTCGCGCTCGAGCACCACCACCTCGGCGCCCTGCGCGGCCGCCCGTAGCGCCGCCGTCAGCCCGCAGGCCCCGGCGCCGATCACCACGACGTCGGCGGCGAGCGACGTCTCGGGCGTGCCCTCGATCACGCGCGGCATCAGGCCCCCTCGACCAGGGCCCGCGCCTCGGCGCAGCTCATTACCGGGCCGATGGTGGCGAGGTCGGCGATCGAGCGCTCGTGCACCTCGGGCCTGAACGCGGCGCAGCCGTCGGACAGCACCGCCACGCGAAAGTCGCGCACATGCGCCGAGCGGACGGTGGAGGCGACGCCGCCGTTGGTGACGATGCCGCAGACCAGGAGCGTGTCGATCCCGGCCTTGCGAAGCACGAACTCCATCCGCGTCTGGTAGAAGGCCGAATAGGCGACCTTTTCCACCACGATATCGGCGGGCTGCAACTCGTTGACCAGCCGGTGCCCCCATTCGCCCGGCGCGAAGTCGCCCGTGCCGAGAAAGGGGCGCAGCGCCTTGAGGTGGGGCGAGATGAACGGCGCGCCGCCCTTGCCCGGCACCAGCGTGAACTGGGTCGAGACGACCCAGCCGCCCTTCTGCCGCAGCGCGTTCGCCACGGGCAGCACGCGGTCGGGCAGGGCGGCGATGGCCTCCGACGTCTGGCCGCCGCGGGCATAGGCGCCTTGCGCGTGCAGGAAGTCGTTCTGCAGATCAACGATCAGCAGGGCGGTGGTGGCGGGGTCGATGCTCTCGAGCGTGCTCATGAGGTTCTCTCGATGACGAGGTTGCCGAAGCGGTCGACCTCGGCCGTCAGGCCGGGGTCGACGAAGATCGTGGTGTCGGGCTGTTCGAGGATCGCGGGGCCCGCGACGCGCTCGCCAGTGGCGAGCGACAGGCGGTCGAAGATGCCGGCCTCGTACCAGGCGCCCTCGGCCCAGACTTGCCGCGTGCCGGTGCGGGCCTCGGCCGCCGTCACGCCGCCCTCGGGCGCGAAGAGCCCCATGTCGAAGGCCGGACGGCGGCCGATGACTGTCACGCGATAGTTCATCACGCGCACCGGGATGCCGTCGAGCAACCGGCCGAAGGCGGCGCGGTAGGCGGTGTCGAAGGCCGCCTGGATGGCCCCGGTCGTCAGGCCGTCGCCCATCGCGACGGGGACCGCCACGGTATGCGTCTGCCCGAGATAGAGCATGTCGAACTCGAAGGCGCGGTCGATACGGTCGAACGAGGTGCCGGAGGCGCTGACGAGCGCCTCTGTCTCGTCGGCCGCCTGTGCCATCTCGGCACCGAGGGCGGGGGCGTCGATCTCGGCCAGCAGGCGGTTGACGGTCTGCACCCGGTCATGGCGCATGTCGGCGACCACGCAGCCCAGCGCCGAGGTCACGCCCGGAAAGCGCGGCACGAGTGCCGAGCGCAGGCCCACATCCTTGACCAGCGCGCCGGTGTGGAGCGCGCCCCCGCCGCCGAACGGCATCGCGGAGAAGCGCGCCGGGTCGTGGCCCTTCTCGATCGAGACGAGGCGGATGGCGCCCGCCATCTTTGCGTTGGCGAGCGTCAGGATCGCCTCGGCCGCCGCCTCGACGGCGATACCGAGCGGTTCGGCCACGTCGCGGGTAATGGCGGCGCGGGCAGCATCGATGTCGAGCCTGTCGAGCTTGCCGCCGATGGGGCGATCGGGGTTGATCCGGCCGAGAACGAGGTTGGCGTCGGTGACGGTCGGCCGGTCGTTGCCGAGGCCGTAGCAGACGGGACCGGGGTCTGATCCGGCGCTTTCGGGGCCGACGCGCAGCAGGCCGGAAGCATCCACCGTGGCGATGGACCCGCCGCCGGCCCCGATCGTGGTGATCTCGATCATGGGCGAGCGCACGACGAGGCCGAAGTCGATGGCCGTCTGCGGGGCCAGTGCCGGGGTGCCGCCCGCCACCAGCGAGACGTCGAAGGAGGTGCCGCCCATGTCGCAGGTCACGATGTTCTCGACGCCGGCGGCCTGCGCGATGGCCTGCGCGGCGATCACGCCGGCGGCCGGGCCGGAGAGCGCAGTGCGAACGGGGGTGCGCTTGGCGCTGTCGACGCTCATCACGCCCCCGTTCGACTGCACGATCAGCACCTGCCCGCCGAAGCCCTGCGTGTCGAGGCCGCTCTCCAGCCGGTCGAGATAGGACGAGACGACGGGCTGGAGGTAGGCGTTGAGCGTGGCGGTCGAGAGGCGCTCGAACTCGCGGATCTCGGGCAGGATCTCGGTCGCGGCGGTGACGTAGGCGTTGGGCCAGACCGAGCGGACGGCCTCGACCGCGATCCGCTCGTTCGCTGCGTTGGCGTAGCCGTTGACGAAGAAGACGCAGAGCGCCTCGCAGCCGGCCTCGCGCAGCGCCTGCGCCTCGGTCTTCACGGCGTCGGGGCTGACCCGCTCCAGCACCGTGCCGTCGGCCAGCACCCGCTCGGCCACCTCGCGGCGGTCGCGGCGGTCGACGACGGGGGTGTACGCGCCGCGCAGGCCCCAGGTGGTGGGGCGGTCGCGCCTGCGCATCTCGAGCACGTCGCGGAAGCCTTGCGTCGTCACGATCCCGGTGCGGGCGCCCTTGCGCTCGAGCAGGGCGTTGGTGCCGACCGTGGTGCCATGCACGATCGTGCGGATGTCGCCGAAGGCGGGCACGAGCTGCCCGATCCCCTCGATGAAGCCTTTCGACTGGTCGCCGCGGGTCGAAGGCACCTTGGTCGTGGTCACGCGGCCCGCCGCCTCGTCCCACGCGAACACATCGGTGAAGGTGCCGCCGACATCGACGCCGATGACATAGGCGCTCATGGGCTGACTCCCTGCGCGGTCGAAATCGTGGTGGTGCGCCGATCAAACGCCGCGCCCGGCGGCCACGCCGGGCAGCGCCCGGCCCGCTGGCCGCGCGCTGCCCAGAGCCCTTCCCCCATTCCTCTCGACCTCCTCATTCGGGCCTTACCCCTTTTTCTGGCGCTGCAGGCGGTGGCAAGCTGCCGTGGCGCAGGCAAGGCGGGTATGGTTGTCATTCGGGCTGTCCTCGCT
>LJNT01000094.1 GCA_001314685.1 Rhodobacteraceae bacterium HLUCCA09 | reverse complement strand
ATCGCGAACGGCCATCCCCAGAACCGGATCGACGAGCTGCTCCCCTGGGACTTCAAGCCGTCAAGCTGAATTCCCGTGGGCCTCAGCCGCCGCTTACGATGCACCCTGCGGCTGTCGACCGAGCAGGGCGGCGTGGTGCTGACCGCCGCGCCCTTCGATGCCTGCAAGGCGCGGTATTGCGGGGCGCGCGCGGCGATGGAGCGGTTCGTCTTCCCGCCTGCGTCACGACGGCCGCTGCCCGCACCCGCCGCCCGCCTCAGCCTCGTCGAGACCGATCTCTGCCGCTGAACACGGTCAGACGATCGTCGCCTCGGTCCTGGCCACGATCTCGTCGTGGGTGACGCCCGGCGCCGTCTCGACGATGTGCAGCCCCTTCCGGCCCACGTCGAGCACGCCGAGATTGGTGATGATCCGGTCGACCACGCCCGTGCCGGTGAGCGGCAGGGTGCACTCCTTCAGGAGCTTCGACTCGCCGGCCTTGTTGGTGTGGTCCATCACCACCACGACGCGGCGCACGCCGGCCACGAGGTCCATCGCGCCGCCCATGCCCTTGACCAGCTTTCCGGGGATCATCCAGTTGGCGAGGTCGCCGTTCTCGGCCACCTCCATCGCGCCAAGGATGGCCATGGCGATCTTGCCCCCGCGGATCATCCCGAACGAGGTGGCGCTGTCGAAGTAGGAGGTGTGCGGCAGCTCGGTGATGGTCTGCTTGCCGGCGTTGATGAGGTCGGGGTCTTCCTCGCCCTCGAGCGGAAACGGGCCCATGCCGAGCATCCCGTTCTCGGACTGGAGCGTGACGTTCACGCCCTCGGGGATGTAGTTGGGCACCAGCGTGGGGATGCCGATGCCGAGATTGACATAGGTGCCGTCCTCGAGCTCCTGCGCGGCGCGGGCGGCCATCTCGTTGCGGTCCCAGGGCATGCTTCAGTCTCCTTTCGGCAGCGGCTGCGCGGCTGGGCGCAGGAAGGTCTCTTTCACCGGCGGGCGTCCCATGGCGCGGCGCAGCGGAGCGACGACGTAGCGCTGGAACGTCCTGTCGACGCGGCTGTAGGGCGCGCGCAGCAGACTGGCCGCCTGTGCATCGGACAGGGCGCCCCAGCGCCGGGCGCCGGGAACTCGGTGCATGTAGCGAACGAAATGGGGGTTGTCCTTCCCCTCGAGATCCCACGCCCATCGGTGGCTGCGCAGCCCCGACTCCGCGAGCACGCCTGCCAGGCTGGTCTGATCGCGCAGGATGGTCCTGTGAGTTTCCTCCCACCATGCCTCCATGAGGTCGGACATGCCGGGACGGTCGTGGCGCCTGAACAGGATGCAGTTGAAGCTGACCGGCAGGTCGGCCCAGCCGCGCCCCTCGTAGTCGGCGATCTGGCGCTCGGCGAGATGCCGACGCTCGGGCACGATGCGGTCGAGGTCGAGCGCACGGCGGATTTCCTGTGCCACGGTATTGCCCGGCACGGGGTGGTCGATCAGCGCGATATCCGCGTCGGAGGCGACGAATTCCTCGATCAGCGCCGTGAGGTCGCCGAGCACGAGGATGTTGCCGTCAATGTAGATCGACAGGTCCACATCGGGCAGCACACGATGCGGCAGGAGCTTGCAGTAGCGGTTGGCCTCGTTCTGCGGCCAGCCTGCGACGGCGCCCGGCAGCGGTCGGAACCGCCAGCCGAAGGTGAGCGGTGCCGGTCGGTCGGAGAAGTGCAGGAACGGCGTGCCGGGCGTCCGCGCGAGCGGTGACAACAGGTTGTCGTAGCTGTCGAAGGTGCAGGTGTAGACCAGTTTGCGCAGCACGCGCGCCGCGTCCCGCGCCTCGCTCGGCACGTCCCCGGCAACGGTGGCGCCGTCGGCCATGTCAGGCCGCCCGCGTCGTGCGCTTCTCGATGCGCTTTTCGTGCTCGCCCTGGATCAGGCGGTGCACGTAGATGCCGGGCAGGTGGATGCAGTCGGGGTCGAGCTGGCCGGGCGCGACGATCTCCTCGACTTCCATCACGCAGACCCGTCCGCACATCGCCGCCGGCGGGTTGAAGTTGCGGGCGGTCTTGCGAAAGATCGCGTTGCCCGTCGTGTCGGCCTTCCACGCCTTGACGATCGAGAGATCGGCGAAGATGCCCCGCTCGAGGATGTAGGGTTCGCCGTCGAACTCCTTCACCTCCTTGCCATCGGCGATCTGCGTGCCGTAGCCCGTCCGGGTATAGAAGCCGGGGATGCCCGCGCCGCCGGCACGCATCCGCTCGGCCAGGGTTCCCTGGGGGTTGAACTCGAGTTCGAGCTCGCCCGAGAGGTATTGCTGCATGAACGTGTCGTTTTCGCCCACGTAGGACGACATCATCTTCTTGACCTGCCGGGTCTGCAGCAGCAGGCCGAGGCCGAAATCGTCGACGCCGGCGTTGTTCGAGGCGACGGTGAGGTTCCTGACCCCGGCGTCGCGGATCGCGGCGATGAGGAGCTCGGGGATGCCGCAGAGGCCGAAGCCGCCCGCGGCGATCAGCATTCCGTCATGGAGAAGCCCGTCGAGCGCCTCGGCCGCGCTGCCATACACCTTGTCCATCGTGCTCCCTCGCCAGTCATGCGGTCGCCGCGGTTGTGGCGGGCGGCGCGCGCGGTGTCAACGCACGCTGCGGCGCGGCGACCGACGCGGGAGAGCGGAGCCGGCCGGCGCGTCAGCCGGCCGTCTTCTGCTTGGCCGCGGCCGCCTCGGTCACGGGGCGGCCGGCGAAGAGGCGGCTCTTGAGATTCTCCCACAGTTTCGCGATTCCCAGCGGCTCGTAGATCAGGAACACGATGATCAGCGCGCCGAACACGACCTGCTCGACGGCCGAGATGATCGTGGCGTCGATCATTCCGTGGAACCACGCATTTCCCACGGTGTTCAGCACGACCGGGAAGAGCAGGATGAAGCCCGCGCCGATGAAGGCGCCGTTGATCGTGCCGAGCCCGCCCAGAATCACCATGAACAGGATCTGGAAGGACAGCTTGATGTCGAAGGCGACCGGCTCGAGCGACTTGAGGTAGGTGAAGGCGAACAGCGCGCCGGCCACCCCGCAGTAGAAGGCGCTGAGCGCGAAGGCCTGCAGCTTGGCGCGCAGGAGCGATATGCCCATGCTTTCGGCCGCGATGTCCATGTCGCGCACCGCCATCCAGTTCCGCCCCACCGAGCCGCGGGTCATGTTGACGGCGAGGATGGTGAGCACCGTCACCACCGCCGCGACGACGAGATACATCTCCACCGGCGAGGTGAAGGGTCGGCCCGCGATCACGATGTCCTGCGCTGTGATGATGCCGGAGCTGTCGTAGTTCTTGAACCAGCCGAACTTGTCGATCATCCAGATGATGAAGAACTGCGAAGCGAGGGTGGCGACCATCAGGTAGATGCCGCGCACGCGCAGGCTGGGCAGGCCGAAGAGCACGCCGAAGGCCGCCGCGATCAGCCCCGAGAAGAGCAGCGACAGCGGGAAGGGCATCCACGGGATGCGCAATTCGATGTTGTAGCAGGCGAAGGCGCCCGCAGCCATGAAGCCGGCCGCGCCGAGGGCGAGCTGGCCGGCGTAGCCCATCACGAACTGCTGGCCGATCGCGGCGAGCGCGAGGCAGAGCCACGGGATCAGGATCGAGGAATACCAGTAGTCGGTCTGGATCGTGAGCGGGACGACCGCGAAGGCCAGCGCCATCAGGACGACGAAGTTGGCGACGTCGCTGCGGCTGTAGGTCATGAAGATCGGCTTGTGTGTCATCTCTCGTCTCTCCCTGCTCTCAGACGCGCCGGATGATCTTCTCTCCGAACAGGCCCTCGGGCCGCCAGAGCAGGAAGAAGATGGCGAGCACGTAGGGTGCCCAGCCCTCGATGCCGCCGCCGAAGGAGGGGCCGACATAGACCTCGAGCGTCCTTTCCACGACGCCGATGATCAGCCCGCCGACGATCGCGCCCGGGATCGAGGAGAAGCCGCCGATGATGAGCACGGGCAGCGCCTTGAGCGCCAGATCGACGAGAGCGAACTGCACGCCCGCCCGCGCCCCCCACAGCATGCCCGCGACGAGCGCCACGATGCCCGCGGCCGACCACACCATCAGCATGATGGTCTTGAGCGGGATGCCGATCGAGGCGGCCGCGCCGGGGTCGTCGGCGACCGCACGCAGGCCGAGGCCCACCTTGGTGAACCTAAACAAAAGCGCGAGGATGACGATCAGCACGGCGGCGACGGCGCCCGCGGCCACGTCGAGGGCGCTGACGAAGAGGCCGAGATTCTCCGCCACCCACGGGATCGGGAAGTCGCCGATGCCGAGATCGAGCCGCCGAACCTCGACGCCCCAGACCGCCTGCGCCAGCCCCTGGAGCACGAAGGCGAGGCCGATCGTGGCCATCAGCAGCGTGTCCTCGCTCTGGTTCATCAGCGGCTCGAGCACGAGCCGCTCGGTGGCGTAGCCCACCGCGATCATCAGGAAGACCGTCACGACGAAGGCCAGCGCGAAGGGCAGCCCCAGCTCCATGAAGCCCACGAACGACAGCACGGCGAAGAACACCATGGCGCCCTGGGCGAAGTTGAAGGTCGCCGACGCCTTGTAGATCAGCACGAAGCCCAGCGCGACGAGCGAATACATCGTGCCCGCCAGCATGCCGGCCAGCACCACTTCGAAGAAGAACAGGATCTCAGTCATGGGCCACCC
This sequence comes from Rhodobacteraceae bacterium HLUCCA09, assembly GCA_001314685.1. Lineage (GTDB taxonomy): Bacteria > Pseudomonadota > Alphaproteobacteria > Rhodobacterales > Rhodobacteraceae > HLUCCA09. Next base: position 4,147 of record LJNT01000094.1, on the reverse strand, counting down.
CCAGATAGGCGTCGATGACGTTCTGGTCGGTCCGCACCGCGTCGGGCGGTCCGTCGGCAATGATCTTGCCGTAGTCGAGCACGACGACGTTGTCGGAGATGTCCATCACCACGCCCATGTCGTGCTCGATCAGCACCATGGTGGTGCCGAGCTCGTCGTTGACCTTGAGGATGAAGCGGCACATCTCGCGCTTCTCCTCGACGTTCATGCCCGCCATCGGCTCGTCGAGCAGCAGCATGTCGGCCTCGGTGGCCAGCGCCCGGCCGAGCTCGACCTTCTTCTGCAGGCCGTAGGGCAGCTTGCCGACGGGCGTGTCGCGGATGCTCTCGATCTCGAGGAACTCGACGATCTCTTCGCAGCGCTCGCGGTTCTCGCGCTCTTCGCGCGTGGCGGCGGGCGTCTGGAAGGCGACCTGCAGGAAATTGGCGCTCATGTGCAGCTTGCGGCCGACGAGGATGTTGTCGATCACCGACATCCGCTTGAACAGCGCGAGGTTCTGGAAGGTGCGCGAGATGCCCTTGCGCGCCACGATGTTGGGGCTGATCCTGTCGAGCACCTCGCCCTTGAACGAGATCCTGCCCTGCTGGGGCCTGTAGATCCCGTTGATGCAGTTCAGCAGCGAGCTCTTGCCGGCCCCGTTGGGACCGATGATCGCCCGGATCTCGTGCATCAAGACCTTGAACGAGGTGTCGGTGATCGCCTTCACGCCCCCGAAGCTGAGCGAGATGTTCTGCACCTCGAGGATCGGGCCGCCGATGGGGAAGTTTCGTGCCTGGGTCATCGTGGGATGTGTCTCCTGCCGCGGCGCTCTCAGTGATGGTGGAGATCGGCGTGCGACTCGCTCTCCTTGCGGAGCACGTCGCGGAAGTTCTTCCGGCCCTCCTTGGAGATGCCGAGGTAGTATTCCTTGATCTTGTCGTCGTTCAGGAGCGTCTGGGCAGGCCCCTGCAGCATCACCCGGCCCGTCTCGATGACGTACCCGTAATCGGCGTTGCGCAGGGCGACGTTGGTGTTCTGCTCGGCGAGCAGGATGCTGACCTGCTCGTGCTTGTTGAGTTCCTGGACGATGTTGAAGATCTCGGCCACGAGTTGCGGGGCGAGGCCCATCGACGGCTCGTCGAGCAGGAGCATCCGGGGCTTGGCCATCATCGCGCGGGCCACCGCCGTCATCTGCTGCTCCCCGCCCGAGGTATAGCCCGCCTGGCTCTTGCGGCGGTCCTTCAGGCGCTTGAAGTAGCCGTAGATGCGGTCGAGTTCCGCCTCTAGGTCGCCCTTCGAGAGCTTCCGCGAATAGGCGCCGGCGATGATGTTCTCTTCCACCGTCAGGTGGCCGAAGCAGCGCCGCCCCTCGAGCACCTGCACCATGCCGAGGCCGACCATGTCAGACGGTGTCTGGTCGCGCACCGGCGTGCCGTCGTAGGTGATCGTGCCGCGGGTGACCTTGCCGCGCTCGCCCGCGAGCATGGTCGAGACGGCCTTGAGCGTCGTGCTCTTGCCGGCGCCGTTGCCGCCGAGAAGGGCCACGATCTTGCCCCGCGGCACCGTCAGCGAGACGTCGTGCAGGGCCGAGATGACGTTGTCGTAGACCACCTCGATCGAGTCGATGACGAGGATGTCGTCAGGCGTCGCGTGCGAAAGGGCGGTCATGTGGCCGTCGCCATGCTGGTGTCTCCTCAAGGCGTCGAGGGCGAAAGGGAAGCGCGACGGGCAGACGCCGGCGGGCCGGTGCCGGCGCATCGTGTCGCGCCGGCACCGCGTCCGGGGGTCCTGCCCGCCCCGCTGTCGGGGTTACGAACAGTCGCGCGGGGTAATGCCGTTCTCGGCCGCGAACTTGGCCGCCGAGTCCTCGACGAGTTGCCGGATGAAGGTCGGGTCGAGCGGCTCCTGCCAGTCGGTGACCTGCACGAACTTCTCGCCATCCCACTGCATCATGGCGAAGCGGCCGGCGCCGGCATGTTCGGAGCAGGTGAGCCTGAACGGCGCGAGCATGCCGCCGATGCCGAGCTCCTCGAGCTTCTCCTCGGTCATGTCGAGCGCCTCGTAGCCGTCGCGGAACTCCGCGCCCGTCACGGCCTGCCCGACCTTGCCGTGGATCTCCTGCGCGTTCTTGAGCGCCTCGACCCACATCACCGCCGCGCCGAGGCCGCGGTTCCAGTAGACTGAGCCGATCCGGCTTTCGTCGTTCAGGTTGCCCTCGCCCGCGCCATACACCTGCTCCTCGATCGCCTGCACAAGCGGATAATCCTTGCCCGGCAGGGCGTTGGCCATGGCGTAGGTGCCCGCGGCGCTGTCGCCGGCGGGGAACATGTCTTCCTCGGCCGCCCCGAAGGTGACGTAGATCAGTCGCTCCCGCGGGAAGCCGATGCGCGCGGCGTTGGTCATGCCGGTGGAGTTCATGCCCGAGCCCGCGCCCCAGAACGTCACCCAGTCGGGGCGCTCGCGGCGGACCTGCAGCCACTGCGACTGCTGCTCGAGCCCCGGAGGCGGTACGGCGATCTCGACGATCTCGACGCCCCATTCCTCGGCGATGGCGCGCATCGCGGGCAGCGGCTCGCGCCCGAAGGCGCTGTCGATGTGCATGTGCACGATCTTCTTGCCGCGCATGTTCTCGACGCCGCCTTCCTGCTCGGCCATGAAGCGCATCTTCACCGCCATCTGCGACCAGTAGTGGCCGGCGGCGTTGAACACCCAGGGCCAGACCGTGCCGTCGGCCGCGTCGGTGCGGCCGTAGCCGTACTGCGCGAGCACGACCTCGTCCTCGGCCATGCGGTTGATGACGGCGTAGGCGCCGGGCGTGCCGAGGGTGTCGAACACCACCATCTTCTGCCCGTTGTATTCGGACAGGCGCTGATAGCACTCCACGGTCTTCACCGCGTTGTACTCGGTCTCGCATTCCTGCCAGGTCAGCATGACGCCGTTCACGCCGCCGTTCATGTTGACGTAGGTCAGGTAGTCGATCTGCGCGCCGTAATAGCCCGTGCCCATGGCGGAATAGGGGCCCACCCGGCTGCTCGCGATCGGGAAATACTGTGTCTCCTCGGCGGCGGCCCGCTCGGGCAGCGCCGCCGAGACGATCACGGCGGACACGACGGCTGACACCGCCATCACCGCGCGAATCGTGCGTCTGATGCTCATTCTCTTCTTCTCCTCCCCGTCAGGATCGACGTTCGTCGACAGCCGCAGACCACGCCTGCAGCGATTTCGGCGCCGGGTGCGCGACCACCACGGGTGCCGAGGGCTCCCACGCAGGCGGCGCAGCCGCTCCCGGCAGCCGGGTGACCGATCACCGAATACGCAGCGGGCCGCCCGGGTTGCTCCCGGCTCTCTGAAGCCCGCATCACCAAAGTCGAGCGCGCCGCCGTGCACGCGGCTGCGCTCCCTCGGAACGACGATACCGCATCGCCGCACCACGACCGATCTCTGCCCCGGGCACGCCGCACACGCGGCCTGGAGGGAGAGCACAGTTCGGCTCCGCGAAATCCGGTCTGTTCGGTACGCCCCCGGCAAGGTCGAGATCGACACTTTGTCGCAGGTTAGCCGCATTGACACTCCTGTCAAGCGCGCAGGGCGGGACTCGCGGAAGATGCGGGGCCCCACCGTCTCGGACAAGGCGTTGTCAGAGTTGCGCCGGGTGGCGGGCGCACCACGCTCGGGCTTGGGCTGACCGCGGAGGAGGCCGCGGCGCTCGATGCATTCATGAGCGGGCAGAGGGCCGGGGGCGCCCGGGCCGCTGCGGACTGACTCGCCGGGCATGTGCCGCGGCGAGGCAGGCAGGAGAGGCATGACTATGACGCTGGATGGCGTGTCGAAGGCCGTGGGCGGCAAGACCCGCATCCACCCCACCGACCTGACGCTCGAGCGCGGCACGAGGAACGTGCTCCTCGGCCCCACGCTCGCGGGGAAGGTGCTCGAGCGCGCGGGCGTCCAGGGCGGCCGATGCTCAACGACGAGCGCGCCCCCGAGTACTGGCTCTCGCAGCCGGGCGCGCCGAAGCCCGAGCTCGAGAACGAGGACCCCGAGCCGGTGACCGTCTCCTACGACGAGCTGGTGAACCGCCCCGCCTTGCCCGGAGAGCATGTCGTTCACCGCGTCATGCGACCTTGGCCTTCGGCTGCATCTGATCAGGATACCGACGTTCGGCCTCGGC
>LJNT01000203.1 GCA_001314685.1 Rhodobacteraceae bacterium HLUCCA09 | reverse complement strand
CCGCCATCGTCATCTCCTTCCGAATGCTCAGAAGAAAACTCGCCGCTCAAGCAGCGCGCTGGAACTGCGAAAATCAATGGGGCGGAGACGGCGCATACGATCTCCAGGCTGACCGCTTCAGCTGGAGCGTCGACGACGACGCCATCGCCGAGGCCGAGCTCTTCGACGGCAAGCTCGCGCTGATCACCAACGCGCCCGACCTGACGCCCGCCGACACCGTCGCGCGCTACAGGGCCCTGGCAGACATCGAGCGCGGCTTCCGCGTGCTGAAATCCGACATCGAGATCGCGCCCGTCCACCATCGCCTGCCCGACCGCATCCGCGCGCACGCCCTGATCTGCGTCCTCGCCCTGGTGCTCTACCGGATCATGCGCATGCGGCTGAAGGCGAAGGGCCACGAGGTCAGCCCCAGAGCGGCGCTCGACACCCTCGCGCGCATCCAGAAGCACACCGCTCACATCGGCACCCGAACCTTCAACGGCACCAGCCGGACAACCCCGGAGCAACTCGACCTCTTCGACGCCCTGAGCATCCCGAAACCGGCCTGAGGGCCGGTGTTGTGGCAAAATCACCGCCTCAGAGCGAGTAATATCAATCGCTTAAACGAATAACTGATGAACTTCGCCTACATGGACTTCCCACGCGAGCACTGGGCCCAGATCGCGTCGACGAACCCGCTCGAGCGGGTGAACCGCGAGATCAAGCGCAGGTCCGACGTCATCGGCATCTTCCCCAACGACCAGGCCATCGTCCGGCTCGTCGGTGCTGATGCTCGAGACCAATGACGAGTGGACAGTCGCGCGGAGATACACGTCGCTTGAAACGCTCGCGCGCGCCACCGACAATCCCGACATCAGGCTGCCCGCCGTCGCCCATTGCGGAAGCAGCCTGCCAAGTGCGGCGCCAAGGCGCGTGCAAGCGCCTTGGCCACGCGCATTCGAAAGCGCGTCGGAACGGCCTTCCAAGAAGTTCTCCCGCGCAAGCGGGACCGGTCAGGCCAACATGGCGATCGGATTCTCGAGATTGTCGACGATGGCCTGCAGGAGTTCGGCGCCAAGCGCGCCGTCGATCACCCGGTGATCGACCGAGAGCGTGACAGACATCACCGTTGCCACCGTCAACTCACCGTCCTTCCCCACGACCGGCTTCTTCACGCCCGCGCCCACCGCGAGGATCGCGCCGTGCGGCGGGTTGATGACCGCGTCGAAGTTGTCGATGCCGAACATGCCGAGGTTCGACACCGCAAAGGTGCCACCCTGGTATTCGTGCGGAGCGAGCTTGCGCTCGCGGGCACGCGCCGCGAGGTCCTTCATCTCGGCAGAGAGCGCGGAGAGCGACTTGGTGTCGGCATCCTTAAGGACTGGCGTGAAGAGGCCGCCCTCGATCGCCACGGCCACCGCCACATCGGAAGGCTGAAGGCGCAGCAGCCGGTCGCCGGCCCAGACGGAGTTGGCCGCGGGCACCTGCTGCAGCGCCATCGCGCAGGCCTTGATGATGAAGTCGTTGACCGACAGCTTGACGCCCCGCGCTTCGAGCTTCGCGTTCAGTTCCGCCCGGAAGCCGAGCAGCGCATCCAGGCGGATATCGCGGCGCAGGTAGAAATGCGGGATCGTCTGCTTGGCCTCGCTCAGGCGCGCAGCGATCGTCCTGCGCATCCCGTCGAGCTTGACCTCATCGTAGGGGCGTCCCTCGTACATCTGCGCCACGGCTTCGGCGGTCGGTCCGGCAGAGGCTGGAGCGGGGGCGGCGACGGGCGCCGCGCCCGCGTCACGGCCGGCCGCCGGCTCGGGTGCAGACGGTGCCTGCGGCGCCTCGGCACCCTCGACATCCGCCTTCACGATCCGGCCTTTCGGGCCTGACCCCTTGATCCCCGTCAGGTCGAGCCCCCGCTCGGCGGCGATGCGACGGGCGAGGGGCGAGGCGAAGATGCGACCGCCATCCGACGCGCGGGGCGCGGCGGGCGCGGGCGCGACCTCTCCGGCCGGCTCGGGCGTTGGGCCAGCGCCGCGGCCATAGCCCTGCACCGGTTCGGTCTGGCTCGACGGCTCGGCCGGCGCGGCGTGCGACGAGGCCGGAGGCTCCTTCGGGCTGCCGCCCGCAGAGTCGATCTCGTCGGCGCTCTCGCCCTCGCCGAGCAGCACCGCGATGGGGCTGTTGACCTTCACCCCTTCGGTGCCCTCGGCCACGAGCAGCTTGCCGATCGTACCCTCGTCGACCGCCTCGAACTCCATCGTCGCCTTGTCGGTCTCGATCTCGGCCAGCAGATCGCCGGACGAGACGGCGTCTCCCTCCTTCACCAGCCACTTGGCGAGCGTGCCCTCCTCCATCGTGGGCGAGAGCGCAGGCATCAGGATTTCAGTGGGCATTCTTGGGAACTCCGAAGCTTCTCGTCTTGGCGGGTTGTCGCATCGGTCGTGCGGGGATAAGGCTCGCGCGCGCGTCGGTGCGCCGGTCGATCGAGGGCGAATGGAACTCTTCTACTGCAAGTCGCCCCTTCCGAACTTCGGCGACGACATGAATGCATGGTTCTGGGACGAGATATTCCCTGATTTCCGAACCCTCGCGCCCGGCCGCACGATGTTCGGGATCGGCTCGATCCTGTGGCGCGCCAACGTCGAGATGTTCGACGACATCGTGGTGATGGGCAGCGGCACAGGGGTCGGCATCCTGCCCGACCGCTTCCCCGACGCCACTCTCTTCCAGTTTGTGCGTGGCCCGCGGACGGCGCGCGAGTTCGGCCTTGGTGCCGACCGGGCCGTCAGTGATCCGGCCTGCTGCACGCCGCTCCTGCCGGGCATGGAGCCTCCCCGCGCGCCCCACGGCGACCCGATCTTCGTGCCGCATGCCGGCACCGGGGCGCTGCCGCTCGACTGGGCACGGGTCGCAGACGGCGCCGGTCTGAGGCTCGTCTCTCCCTCCGGCGACAGCCGTGCCGTCATCCGCGAGATCGCTGGTGCCCGCCTCGTCGTCACCGAGTCGATGCACGGCGCGATCCTCGCCGACGCCTATCGCGTTCCGTGGATTGCCGTGGCCATCAAGCCAAACTTCTGCAGCTTCAAGTGGCTCGACTGGGCCGACTCGGTCGAGGTCGACGATCTGCGCATTCACTCCGTTCTCGATGGAGCGAAGCGCGCCTACGCCGCGCTCCGCTCGGCCGGGCGTTGGCCGCGCGATATGCGCGCGCGACTTGGCGCCCCCGACCCGCAGGACCGGCCCATCCGGTTCGCCCGGACGGACGCGCTGTCGCAGGGGCAGGAATACCGCATCAACGGCGCCGAAAAGCACCGCCTTCGCAAGCGTGCCGCCCGGTTTGCGGGGACGCTCGAATGGCTGGTCGCGCGCCAGTTGCGCCAGGTCGCGCAGAGCCGGCCGCGCCTCAGCGATGACCGCGTCCTCGCCGACAGGCAGCGACGCGTCTTCGCCCGCATAGCCGAGACGCGCGCGTTGCTCACTACCGCAGCCAAGCCAGCGGACGGTGCCGACGCCGCCCGAAGGCCGACGCGCCCCGATCCCTTTCCGGACGACGCTCACCGGTAGCAGACGGCGCGGGCCGCCTCGACGATCTCCTCCACCGTCACCAGCGCCAGCTTCTCGAGGTTGGCGGCGTAGGGCATCGGCACGTCCTTGCCCGTGCAGGTCAGCACCGGCGCGTCGAGCCAGTCGAAGGCATGCGTCATTATGTAGGACGCCATGTGGTTCGACATCGAGGCGACCGGGAACCCTTCCTCTACGGTAATGCAGCGGTTGGTCTTCCGCACGCTGGCGATGACGGTGTCGTAGTCGATGGGGCGCAGGGTGCGCAGGTCGACGATCTCGGCCTCGATCCCGTCCTTCGTCAGCTCCTCGGCCGCCTGCGTGGCGTGGGACATCCCGATGCCCCAGCTCACGATGGTCAGGTCCGACCCTTCGCGGTGGATGCGCGCCTTGCCGAAGGGCACGGTGAAATCCTCAAGCACGGGCACCTCGAAGGAGCGGCCGTAGAGGATCTCGTTCTCGAGGAAGATCACGGGATTGGGGTCGCGCACGGCCGACTTGAACAGGCCCTTGTAGTCGGCCGCGGTGTAGGGCATCGCCACCTTCAGCCCCGGGATCGAGGCATACCACGCCGCGTAATCCTGGCTGTGCTGGGCGGCGACGCGGGCCGCCGCGCCGTTCGGTCCGCGGAAGACCATCGGACACCCCATCTGGCCGCCCGACATGTAGAGCGTCTTGGCAGCCGAGTTCACGATCTGGTCGATCGCCTGCATGGCGAAGTTGAACGTCATGAACTCGACGATGGGCCTGAGCCCGCCGAAGGCCGCGCCCACGCCGACGCCGGCGATGGCGTGCTCGGTGATCGGCGTGTCGATCACCCGCCGCGCGCCGAACTCGTCGAGGATGCCCTGGGTGATCTTGTAGGCACCCTGGTACTCGGCCACCTCCTCGCCCATGATGAAGACGTTCTCGTCGCGGCGCATCTCCTCGGCGATGGCGTCGCGCAGCGCCTCGCGCACCGTCTGGGTGCGAAACTCGGTGCCCTCGGGCACTTCGGGCTCGGCCTTCTGCGAGGGCCTCGGCTGGGCCGGGGCAGGGGGCTGCGTGCCTCCCGCCGCCTGATCCTCGGAGGTCTGCGCCTTGTCCTGCGGGAAAGGCGCGCTGCCGCGGTCCACCTCGACGTCGTCGGCGCTCTCGCCCTCCTCCACCAGAAGCGCGATGGGCGTGTTGACCTTCACCGCCTCGGTGCCCTCGGGGATCAGGATCTTGCCGACGACGCCCTCGTCGACCGCCTCGAACTCCATCGTCGCCTTGTCGGTCTCGATCTCGGCGAGGATGTCGCCCGAGCTGACCGTGTCGCCCTCCTTGACCAGCCACTTGGCCAGCGTGCCTTCCTCCATGGTCGGCGAGAGCGCGGGCATGAGCACTTCAGTTGCCATAGGTCGTGTCCCTCAGTTCCAGCCGCTTCTCCACACGCTTCCGGGTCATCAGATCGCCTCCCCCTGAGGCGTCTGTTCGGCGTAGACGTCGGTCCAGAGCTCCGACGGGTCGGGCTCGGGGCTTTCCTTGGCGAACTCGGCCGCCTCGTTGATGATCTCCTTCACCTCCTTGTCGACCGCCTTCAGGTCGTCCTCGGTGGCGTGGCCGCCGTCGAGCAGCAGCTGGCGGACATGCTCGATCGCGTCGCGCTCCTCGCGGACCTTCTGCACCTCGTCGCGGGTGCGGTACTTGGCGGGGTCCGACATGGAGTGGCCGCGATAGCGGTAGGTCATGATCTCGAGGATGTAGGGCCCCTTGCCGGCGCGGGCGTGCCTGACCGCCTTCTCGCCGGCGGCCTTCACCGCCAGCACGTCCATCCCGTCGACCGCCTCGCCGGGGATGCCGTAGGCCGCCCCCCGCTCCCAGAAGTCGGGCGAGGTGGTCGCGCGCTTCACGCTCGTGCCCATCGCGTACTGGTTGTTCTCGATCACGAAGATGCAGGGCAGCGACCACAGCTGCGCCATGTTGTAGGTCTCGGCCACCTGGCCCTGATTGGCCGCGCCGTCGCCGAAATAGGTGAAGGTCACCCGGTCGGTGCCGAGATACTTCTGCGAGAAGGCGAGGCCGGCGCCGATCGGAACGTTGGCGCCGACGATCCCGTGGCCGCCGTAGAAGTCCTTTTCCTTCGAGAACATGTGCATCGAGCCGCCCTTGCCCCTCGAATAGCCGCCCTCGCGGCCCGTGAGCTCGGCCATGACGCCCTTGGGGTCCATCCCGCAGGCCAGCATGTGGCCGTGGTCGCGGTAGGTTGTGATGCGCTTGTCGCCGTCCTCGGCCGCGGCCTCGAGCCCGACGACGACCGCCTCCTGCCCGATATAGAGGTGGCAGAAGCCGCCGATCAGCCCCATCCCGTAGAGCTGGCCCGCCTTTTCCTCGAACCGGCGGATCATCAGCATCTCGCGGTAGTAGTGGAGCAACTCCTCCTTCGAGGCGCTCGGCTTCGCGTCGGCCTTCTTGGTGGTGGTGGTGGTGCGCCGTGCTGCCATGCCCCGGCCCTCCCTCGCCAGAAATGGTTCAACCTTGAACGACTCCCTAGCAGAGGCGATCGCGGCCTTCACCCCGGAAAATGCCGCGATCGCCCGGCCGCACGGGCGGCGCATTGGCGCGGGGGGAGGGGGGCCAAGCAGGCGGTCGCACCGGGACGCCGAAAGCGCGGATTCCGGGCCGTGCATCACTGGTGCACTGTCGCCGGCATTCTCCGGCGCTCGAAAGCGCGACGCTGTCGAAAAAGCGGGTGGGGCCGCGCCACCGCCGGGCCTAGCGAATGACGATCTCCTCGGCGCGCAGCAGGCCCAGCACATCGCGCGCACGCTCGTCGAGCAGGTCGAGATCGAGGAACTCGTCCGACAGGCGGCGCGTGAGGTTCTCCATCCGCGCGACCTCGACCTCGAGCGCGGCGCGCTCGGCCTCGAGCGACTTCATCTCGGCCTCGATGGCGATGCGGCGGAACAGGCCGTAATCGCCCTGCACTGCGGCGAAGGTAAAATACCCGGCGAGCGACAGGCAGATCACGAAGACGATCGCACCGCTCAATCCACGGGTCTGACTCGGCTGTCTCATGCACACCGCTTTCCTGCCTCGGCGACCTCTGGCGAGCCGCTCGAAGACATGATTGCATGGCGACTGGCGCATGGGAATCCCCCGTGACGCGCGCCGTCGCAACGCCATGTCCGCTTTTGCAGATTGGCCACGGGCCGCTAGACTGCACCCGTCTCCGGCACCCCTCCGCCCCCTGCCGCAGGGCTCGCCACCCACGAGGTTACGGCCGACGCCTCGGCCGAGATCGAGTATCACGGGGCGCTTGCGCACCGGCTGGGCGCGGAGGGCGCCGGCGTGCGCACCATCGTCCGCATGGTGCACCACACCCGCCTCGACACCGCGATGGCGCCCGCCGGCCTGATGCGCGCCGCGCTCGACGAGGCAGTGGCGGCCGAGCTCGACTCCGCGCAGGGCCTGCATCCTGCCTTCGATGCCGCGCGCGCCGCGACGCGCGACCGCTGGCCCTCGGTGCGCGACGAGTCCGCCGCGCGCGCCTTTGCGGAGAGAATGGCGGCGCTGCTCACGGCATCGACCCTGCACAGAGCCGGGCCGGCCGCGCCGGCCGAGGCTACGTCGCCACGCGGCTCGGGCAGGGCGATGGGGGGATCACGCCGGGGATCGACCGGCTCGACGCAGGCGCGATCCTCGACGCGATGGGCTACGGCTGAGGCGCCAAGCCGGCAGGCGCGGTCTCAGGCCGCCGCGCGGCGCAGCAGCCTGCGCATGCCGTCGCCGATGCCGGCGACCGTTCCGAGGAACAGCAGAGCGAAACCCGCGGGCGCGGCCCAGCTCGCCTCTGGCATGCCGCTTGCCCCGATACTGGCGAGATATTGGGCGTCGATCCACAGAAGCGCCGCGCCGATGACCATGACAACCGTTCCGACCTGCATGCGCGCTCTCCCCGGCGATTATGACACCTCCGGGGTAGACCTTTGGCGCCCGGCCCGGAAGCCGCCCCGCTCGCGTGGGCGGCTTTCCGCCCGTTGGGGCGCTAACGGCCCGGCGGGGGCACGCCGAGGCGGCTGCCGTCGGCCGTCAGGCGCGGCCCTTGTAGATGTCGACCAGCTTGTTCAACATCTCCAGCGCCTCTCCCCGGTCGCGCTGGAAGCTGTTGCGCCCGATGATCGAGCCGTTGCCGCCGCCGTCGCGGATCGCGCGGGCGTCGTCGTAAACCCCGTCGACCCCCTTCTTGGCCCCGCCCGAAAAGACGATCAGCCGCCGCCCGTCGAAGGCCGAGCGCACGCAGTCGGCCACCCGCGCGGCCTGGGTCGAGATGTCGATGCTCTCGCCCTCGTAGACCTTCTTGGCCTCGGGTTGCTCTAGGTGATCGGTGGAGAGCTTCACCTTGATGATATGCGCCCCCAGAAGCGCCGCGATGTGGGCGGCATAGGCGGTCACGTCGGCCGCCGTCTCGCCCTCCTTCGACAGCGCCTCGCCGCGCGGGTAGGACCAGATCACCGTGGCGAGGCCGCAGGCCGCCGCCTCGCGCCGCATCTCGACGATCTCCTCGAACATGTCGAGCGCCATGTCGGAGCCCGGATAGATGGTAAAGCCGATCGCCGCGCAGCCCAGCCGCAGCGCGTCGTCGACGCTCGCCGTCACCGCCTGGTTCTTGCCGGCGCCCGGCCCCATCAGCGAGTTGGCCGAGTTCACCTTGAGGATGGTCGGGATCTGGCCGGCGAAGGTGTCGGCTCCCGCCTCGAGCGGCCCCAGCGGAGCGGCGTAGGCGTTCAGCCCCGCGTCGATCGCCATGCGGTAGTGGTAGTGCGGATCGTAGGCGTCGGGGTTCGGCGCGAAGGAGCGCGCCGGCCCGTGCTCGAAGCCCTGGTCGACCGGCAGGATGATCATCTTGCCGGTGCCACCGAGCTTGCCCGCCATCAGCATCTGGCAGAGCTTGCCTTTCACGCCGGGGGCCTCGCCCTCGTAATTCGCGAGAATGCGCTGAACGGTGCGGGTCGCCTTCATGGTCCTTGATCCTTTCTGGTGGCCTCTGCCTTCGGGCGCGGGGTAAGGGGCGACAGGCCCTCGTGCAAGCACGATTGCGTCAACGGCGGCCGCAACGCGCCTCGCGCGGCCCTTACTGCGCCTGCCCGAGCCAGAGCGAGAGCGCCGCCTCCGCCGCCGCGTCCTCGACCGCGCTCCATGCGGAGCCACCGCCGGCCATGCGCGCGTCGATCTCGTCCAGCAGGGCGCGGCCTTCGGGGTCGCCGCTCGCGCCGATCAGCCGGGCGAGCGTGGCGGCGTGGCGGTAGCTGCGCACCGCCCCTTGCCCCGTCAGGCGGGCCTGCGCGAGATCGGACAGCACGGCGCGGCCCGCGCCCGC
>LJNT01000072.1:8893-15762 GCA_001314685.1 Rhodobacteraceae bacterium HLUCCA09 | reverse complement strand
CGGGGGCTGCTCTCGGACCTTGTGTAGGAGCTTGATTCTACAGAGCTTTCGCGGGCACGCCAGCCGCCCTCCCCGATTTCGATGAATAATACGGGATAAAGGAGGGACCATCATGGACCGTCTCAGCATCCTGCTCACCCTCATGGTGGGCGCCGTCACCACCGGCGTTCCGGTGATCGCCGTCCTCGCGATGGGCTTCTACACCTGGCAAGTCATTGTTCCGACTGCCCTTGTTGGCTTCTTCATCCTCGCCTGGCCGGCCTCGTACTGGGTCAGCCGCAAGATCAAGGAATGGGATCCGAACTGGGACGAGACCCGGGTCGAGAACTACAAGTCGCCCATCCCGAAGAAGGACGCCCCCGAGGTGTAACCCCTTGACCCAGATCAAGGAAACCGCGGCGTAAAAAGGCAGTATCCGGGCCGGACCCACCCCGGAGGAAGACCCATGCTCCGCCTCGCCGCCCTGCTGTTCATCGTCCTCGGCGCCACGCTCGCCGGCATCCTGATCGTCGCCGCGCTCGTCGCCGGCCTCGACACCGCGCAGCCCATCATCGTGGCCGCCGCCATCGGGTTTGTCGTGGCGATCCCCGTGAGCGTGGTCGTCGCCCGCAGGCTGGCGTCGTGAGCCGCCTGTTTTCGCTGGTCTACTCGCTCGCCGCCACGGTGCTCGCCGGCTCCGCCCTCGTCGCGGTGCTGGTCGCCGGCTGGGTCAGCGCCCCCGCCATCGTCGCCGCGCTCGCGACGGGGGCTGCGCTGGCCGCCCCCGTCGCCTATGCTGTGGCACGTCATCTCGAACAGCAGTGAGGGAGCCCATGCCCGCCAAGGTGAAGGATCTCGTCGAGGCCGCCCACAAGGTCGTGCCCGGCATTGCGCCCCAGGAGGCGCAGAAGATGATGGGGGAGGGCGCCCTCCTCCTCGACGTGCGCGACGGCAGCGAGCTTGCCGCCACGGGCTCCGCCGTCGGGGCCCACCACGTCCCCCGCGGGATGCTCGAGTTCCGCGCCGACCCCGACAGCCCCCTCCACGATCGCGAGCTGCGCCCCGACCGGCCCGTGGTGCTCTACTGTGCCGCCGGGGGGCGCGCGGCGCTCGCCGGGCAGACGCTGAAGGAGATGGGGTATGCGCAGGTCTACAACCTCGGCGGGTTCAAGGACTGGCAGGCGGCCGGCGGCCCCGTGACCGGCCCGCTGGACCCAGGGATGTAAGGCGGTGCCCGCCGCCGCGCCAAGGGGCTACAGCCGCCTGCAGATCCGCCTGCACTGGGCGGTCGTCGGGCTCGTGGTGCTGCAATACGTGCTGCACGACGGCGTCGCCTCGGCCTTCGACCGCGGGATGGAGGTGGGCACGCTGACGCTCTCCGCCCCCGCTATCGGCCATTTCGCTGTCGGCTCGCTGATCTTCCTGCTCGCGGCGTGGCGCCTGCTGGTGCGCCAGGAGCGGGGCGCGCCGGAGCCGCCGGCAGAGGATCCGCCCTGGCAGCGCGCGCTCGCCCGGTCCACGCATGCTGCCATGTATGCGCTCATGCTCGCCCTGCCGGTGAGCGGCGGCATCGCCTGGGCGATGGCGTCGGAAGCCGGCTCGACCACGCACGAGGTGATGCGCGCGCTGCTGCTGCTCGCGATCGTCCTGCACGTGGCGGGCGCGGTCTACGGGCAGGCCGTGCAGAAGACTGGCGTGATCGACCGGATGCGGCGGCCCGTCGACTGAGCCGTTGCCTGCCTCAGTTCGGTGCCGCCCCGCGCGCGGCGTCGGGGTGCTCGGCCATGAAGCGGCGCAGCACCGCGAAGAGCGCGCGTGCGTGGGGCAGGTCGTCCCTGTGCAGCGCGGTACGGATGTCCTCGCAGATCATCTGCTGCACCCGCGCCGGGCCGTGGTGGATGTGCAGGACGTAATCGCCGAAGAGCGCCGCGTCGCCTTCGCCCATGTGCTCGTGCTCGGCGATGGCGTCGATCTCGGCGCGGGTCAGGTCGGTCATGTCCTCGATGTCGTCGAGCGTGATCATGCGGGTCCTCCTCCCCGGTGAAAGGTGACAATGTAGCACAACTACGCTCCTCGCGCGAGCGCGCTGCGCCCTCTCCGTCGAGGGGCGCTCAGGCGTCGAGAAAGGCCGCCACCGCGGTGGCGAAGTCGCGCGGTCTCTCGGCATGAAGCCAGTGGCCCGCGCCGGGGATCTTCGCGAAGCGCGCGGCGGGGAAGAGCGCGCGGATCGTCTCGCGCTGCTCGGGCCGCACATAATCCGAGGCGCCGCCCGAGAGAAAGAGGGCAGGGCCGTCGAACCGGCCTGTCAGGTCGGGCCAGCCGAGGATCGTGTCCATCTCGCGCCCGAGCGTGGCGAGGTTCAGCCGCCAGCGCGGCGGGTCGGCCTTGAGATCGAGCGATTGCAGCAGGAAGGCGCGGATGCTCGGGTCGTCGATGCGGTCGGCCAGGCGCGCGTCGGCCTCGCTGCGGGTGGCCAGGCCGGACAGCTCCATGTCGCGCATGGCGATCAGGTATGGCATCTGGGTGTGGCGGTAGGCGACCGGCGCAATGTCGGCGACGACAAGCCTGCCGAGGAGCTCGGGGCGCGTCAGCGCGAGCGCCATCGCCGCCTTGCCGCCCATCGAATGGCCGAGCACGTCGGCCGCCCCCCCTTTGCCAGCCCCGCCCGCCTCGGCCCCGCCCGCCTCGGCCTCGATCACCTCGGCCTCGATCACCTGGGCGAGGTCGCGGGCGAGGTCCGGGTAGCCGTGCCCCTCCGTCCAGGGGCTCGTGCCGTGATTGCGCATGTCGACGGCCAGTACGGGCCGGTCGGCCGCGAGCCGCCTGGCGATGGCGCCCCAGTTGCGGGCCGAGCCGAACAGGCCGTGCGCGATCAGCAGGGGGCGGCGCGCGCTCGCCCCCGGTTCCGGGCCGTGGCGGAGAAGGGTCAGCATGGCCCGCGCCATAGCGCGACGCGCGGCGGCTGGCCAGCCGTTGCGGCCGGCGCCGCGCCCGGCTAACGGAAGCCCATGCTGGAGCGCGACCTCACCGAGACCAACGCGGCGCTGGCGGCGCTCATGCGCGAGAAGCTGGGCATCCGCCGCGGCGCGACGCTCGCGGCGAAGCTTCGCATCGCCGGCCGGCTGCTGCCGAAGGCGGAGCGGAAGGTCGGCCGCACCCTCGTCGAGGCTGAGCGGCTCTGGGCCAACCCCAGGCTGCGCCGCCGTCTCGACCCGGCCGCCCTCGCCGCCGCCGAGGCCCGCCTGCGCGGCTTCCTCGACCGGATCGACCCGGCCGACCGGCGCAAGGGCATGATCCTCGGCATTCTCGCAAGCCTCGCCTTCAACTTCCTCCTGATCGCCGCCGCCGCGATCGTGTGGGCCTGGCATACCGGCCGCATCTGACCCGCGCGCGCCCGACCGGCGCGGGGGCGCTCCCGCCTTCGCTCGCGGCCATGCGGCCGCTCCCTCCGTTGGGCCCGGCGCCCGCTCGCGCGGGCGCTCTCACGCGAGTGGCACGGCGCGCGCCCCGCTGCTTCTTCTTGCTCCAAATATCCCCGCCGGAGGCATGGCCCCGTGCGAGCGGGGCCAAACGCTGAAGGATGTGCCGAAGGCCCTGCGCCGACCTACTCCGGGCGCGGCGGGGCACCCCCGGCAAAGACGTTCTCCTCGGCGTAGTTGCAGGGCGCCTCCTGCATCTGCAGGTGCAGCCCCTCGCCGCGCCAGGGATGCGCGCGTGCCACCGTCTCGTCGACCTCGATGCCAAGGCCCGGCCCCTCGGGCGGGATCAGGCAGCCCGCCTCGAAGCGGATCGCCTCGCCGATGAGCGCCCGGTGAAAGTCGCCGCCGGTGCCGATCGTCTCGACCATCAGCAGGTTGGGACAGGTCGCGGCGAGATGCACGTTGGCCGCCCATTCGACCGGTCCGGCATAGAGGTGCGGGGCGACCTGCGCCCCCGCGGCCTCGGCGAGCGCGGCGATCTTCTTGGTCTCCCACAGCCCCCCCGACCGCCCCGTCGCGGGCTGCACGATCGAGACGGCGCGGGCGGCGAGCAACGGTGCGAAGTCCGCCTTCGTCGTAAGCCGCTCGCCGG
This sequence comes from Rhodobacteraceae bacterium HLUCCA09, assembly GCA_001314685.1. Lineage (GTDB taxonomy): Bacteria > Pseudomonadota > Alphaproteobacteria > Rhodobacterales > Rhodobacteraceae > HLUCCA09. Next base: position 11,712 of record LJNT01000072.1, on the reverse strand, counting down.
TGGCCACCGGCAGCGAGGTGCCGCGCGCGACCTGCGCCATCGCCGCCACGTCGTCGGGCGGTACCGGCTCTTCGAACCACAGTGGCGCATAGGGTTCGATCGCGGCCGCGAGGCGCAGGGCGCCCGCGGGCGTGAACTGGCCGTGCGTTCCGAACAGCAGGTCGGCCCGGTCGCCCACCGCCGCGCGGATCTCGCGGCAGAAGGCGACCGACCGGGCGATGTCGCGCATCGCCGGCTGGTGGCCGCCACGAATCGTGTAGGGCCCGGCCGGGTCGACCTTGAGCGCGGTGAAGCCATCCTCCTCGACCCGGCGCGCGGCCTCCTGCCCGTGTGCCTCGGCGTCGTGGAAAAAGGCGACCGCGTCCTGCCCGGGGCGCGGGTAGAGGTAGGTATAGGCGCGCAGGCGGTCGTTCATCCGCCCGCCCAGCAATGCCCAGACAGGCCGCTCGCGTGCCTTGCCCACGACGTCCCAGCAGGCGATCTCGAGCCCCGAGAAGGCACCCATGACCGTCGGGTCGGGGCGCTGGGTGAACCCGCTCGAATAGGCGCGGCGGAACATCAGCTCGACATTCTCGGGGCTCTCGCCCGCCATGTGCCGCTCGAAGACGTCGCGGATGACCGCCTCCATCGTCGCAGGCCCCACGGCGGCGGCGTAGACCTCGCCCCAGCCCACGATCCCGCAGGCCGTGGTCACCTTGACGAACTGCCAGTAGCGCCCGCCCCAGCCCGGCGGCGGCGCGGCCACGACGAGAACCTCCAGATCTGCCAGCTTCATCGAGCCCTCCACCCGCATCGACGCCGCACTGCGCCCCGATCCCGGCCCGGTGGCCGCTTCTGCGCGCCGTCCCGCCCCATCATCTTGGTCCAAATACTCCGGGGGAGGCGCCCGGAACGGGCGACGGGGGCAGCGCCCCCCTCTGCCCCCTCCGCCCGCCGTCCGGCTCGGACCGTGCGGCGCGTCATGCCCGGTGCGCGCCCGCCGCGAGCGCGCGCACGTAATCGAGGATCTCGGACACCGCGCGGCCCTCCTCGACCTGCTTGACGATGGCCGAGCCCACCACCGCACCGTCGGCCACGCTCGCCATCGCCTCCGCCGCCTCCGGCGTGCGGATGCCGAAGCCCACGACCACCGGCAGGTCGGTCTGTGCCTTGATGCGCGCGACCTCGGGGCCGACCTCGCCCGCCTGCGCGGCGGCCGCCCCGGTGATGCCGGTGATCGAGACGTAGTAGACGAACCCGCTCGTGTTCTGCAGCACCTTGGGCAGACGCCGGTCGTCGGTGGTCGGCGTGGCGAGGCGGATGAAGTTCAGCCCCGCCGCCTGCGCCGGCAGGCAGAGCTCGTCGTCCTCCTCGGGGGGCAAGTCGACCACGATCAGCCCGTCGATCCCGGCCGCCTTCGCCGCCTCGACGAAGCGGGGAACGCCCATGGAATAGATCGGGTTGTAGTAGCCCATCAGGACGATGGGGGTGGCGTCGTCCTCCTCGCGCACGGCGCGGGCGATGTCGAGCGTCCTGGCAAGCGTCTGTCCGGCCTCGAGCGCGCGCTGCCCGGCGAGCTGGATCGTCGGTCCGTCGGCCATCGGGTCGGTGAAGGGCAGGCCGAGCTCGATCACGTCGACGCCCGCGCCGGGCAGGCCGCGCACCAGCTCGAGCGAGGTGTCGAAGTCAGGATCGCCCGCCATGACGTAGGCGACGAAGGCCTTGCGGCCCTCCGAGCGCAGCCGCGCGAAGGTATCGTCGATCCTCGTCATGCCTCGCCCCTCTCCGGTGCCCCTGACCGTCCGTCCGGCCTTCCATCGCCCGGCGGCGCGGGATTTTCAATGGGGGCTCTCGCGGCGGCGGCGTCCTGCGCCTATCTTGCGGCGCATGAATTACGTGCTCGCCCTTCTCGTGCCGCCCGTCTCGATCCTGCTCGCGGGGCGGCCTCTGCTCGCCATCGTCGTGTTCGTCATCTGGGTGCCGGCGATCCTGTTCTCGGGCGGGCTCGGTCATCCGATGTTCATCCTGCTGGCGTGGATCATCATCTACCAGTCGGGCGAGGAACGGCGCCACCGCGAGATCCTGCGCGGCGGCCGCGGCGACGACTGAGCGCCGCGCGGCCCATGACGGTCATCAAGGGCCATCACCGCATGGCGGGCCGGCGCCACGACGCCCTGCCGCCGGCGGGGCGACCGGGAACGCCCGGGGGCGACCGGGAAAGCCCGGGGCGACCGGGGCGCGCGACGGGGCGGGCCGCACGGGAGGGCGCTTGGGGCGACGCGAGGCGCGCAGGCCGGGTTGCAGGGCGCCTTGCATCGGCGGGGGCGCCGCGCTAGGCGCTCCGCCGACCCTCGGGAAGGACCAGACATGGGCTTCAGGACCGGCATCGTGGGCCTGCCGAACGTCGGCAAGTCCACCCTCTTCAACGCGCTCACGCGCACCGCCGCGGCGCAGGCGGCAAACTTTCCCTTCTGCACCATCGAGCCCAATGTGGGCGAGGTGGCGGTGCCCGACCCGCGGCTGGCGAAACTGGCCGAAATCGCCGGCTCGAAGCAGGTGATCCCGGCGCGGATGACCTTCGTCGACATCGCGGGGCTGGTGAAGGGGGCGAGCCGCGGCGAGGGCCTCGGCAACCAGTTTCTCGCCAACATCCGCGAGGTCGACGCCATCGCCCACGTGCTGCGCTGCTTCGAGGACGACGACGTGACCCATGTCGACGGCCGGGTCGACCCGGTGGCCGACGCGCAGACCATCGAGACCGAGCTCATGCTGGCCGACATCGACTCGATCGAGAAACGGCTGCAGGGCCTGACGCGCAAGGTGCGCGGCGGCGACAAGGA
>LJNT01000072.1:0-8888 GCA_001314685.1 Rhodobacteraceae bacterium HLUCCA09 | reverse complement strand
GTGCAGCAGGAGCGCCTTCTGAAGGCCGCTCTCGCCGCGCTGGAGGAAGGCAGGCCCGCCCGCACCGTCGAGGTGGCCGAGGACGACGTGAAGGCCTGGCGTGCCCTCCAGCTGCTGACGTCGAAGCCGGTGCTCTACGTCTGCAACGTGGCCGAGGACGAGGCGGCGGAGGGCAACGCGCTGTCGGCGCGGGTGGCCGAGATGGCCGCGACCGAAGGCGCGGCGTCGGTCGTGATCTCGGCCCGGATCGAGGAGGAAATCGCCCAGCTCGACGCAGAGGAGGCCGAGGCGTTCCTCTCCGAACTGGGCCTGGAGGAGGCGGGCCTCGACCGGCTGATCAAGGCGGGCTACGGCCTTCTGGGCCTCGAGACCTACTTCACCGCCGGCCCGAAGGAGGCGCGCGCCTGGACGGTGCCCACGGGCACCCGCGCGCCGCAGGCGGCGGGCGTCATCCACGGCGATTTCGAGCGCGGCTTCATCCGGGCCGAGACGATCTCCTACGACGATTACGTGGCCTGCGGCGGCGAGCAGGGCGCCAAGGAGGCGGGCCGGATGCGCGTCGAGGGCAAGGCCTATGTGGTGCAGGACGGCGACGTGCTGCACTTCCTCCACAGCGGCTGAGCGCGGCCGGGCGCCGGGAATCAGTGGCGCCAGGGGGTGTGCTGCCGCGCCCAGGGAGCTACGGGGGCTACGGGGGGCTCCCGCCCTCCCTCGCGCCCGTGCGGGCGCTCCTCCGGTTGGGCCCGGCGCCCGCTTGCGCGGGCGCGGTCGCGCCGGGCGGAGAGGGAGCGCGCCGCCCGAGCGGGCCCCACGCGGCTCGGACGCGGCCCTGATCGGGGCTGGCCCGGTCCTGCCCGTCCGTCGAGCCTTGCGCCGCGCCTCTCGCCCTCCCGCCGGGCGCGGCCCTTCACCCGGTGACGCGGGGGGCCTGCCGTGCGGGGCATGACCCGTCCCTCTCGGCTTAGGCGTGGCTTCACCGGCCGTGGCCATCGGGCCGGGCCGTGCAGACCGCGCGGTGTTCGGGGATCGGAGGGTGCGGGGATCGGAGGGGTGCGGGGCACGGAGGCGTGCGGGAGGGGCGAGCCCTCGCGCCCGTGGCCGTCGCCCCCGCTCGGCCGCGCCGTCGACGTGCCGGTGGGCGTCAACGGCACCGAAACTCCCGGTGGGGTAAGGCACGTGCGGTTCCGCCGCGAGGAGAAGCCCGCCCATGCGACCGCCCCGCCTGCCGCCCGTCCGGGCGCTGCTGCTCGTGCCCCTGCTTCTGATGGGCCTTGCCAGCGCCGCCGCCTCCGCCCCGCGGGCGACCTTCGTGATGGATGCGCGCACGGGCGAGGAGCTCGTGGCCGAAAACGCCGAGGCACGGCTGCACCCTGCCTCGCTCACCAAGATGATGACGCTCTACCTCGCCTTCGCCGCGGCCGAGGCGGGCGAGATCGACCTCGACCGTATGACGACCGTCTCGGCCAGCGCGGCGGCGGAGCCCGGCTCGCGCCTCGGCCTGCGCGCGGGCCAGCGCATCGCGCTGCGCCACCTCGTGCGGGCAGTGGCTGTGAAATCGGCCAACGATGCCGCCACCGCCCTCGCCGAGGCCATCGCGGGCGACGAGGCGGCGTTCGTGTCGCGGATGAACGAGACCGCCGCGGCAATGGGTATGACGGGCACGAGCTTTGCCAATGCCCACGGGCTGACCGAGGCGGGGCACCTCAGCACGGCGCGCGACATGTCGATCCTCGCCCGCCGCCTGCGCTTCGACTTCCCCGGCGACTGGGCGCTGTTCTCGCGGCTCGAGGCGGATGCGGGGGTGCGGCGCGTGGCGCATACCAACCGGCGCTTCCTGTCGGGCTATGCGGGGGCGGACGGCGTCAAGACCGGCTACACGCGGGCGGCGGGCTACACCCTCGCCGCCTCGGCCGTGCGGGGCGAGCGCTGGGTCATCGCCACCGTCTTCGGCGAAGCCTCGTCGGCGGCGCGGGCGGCGAGCGTGGCCCGGCTGATCGACGCGGCCTTCGCGTCGATCCCGGCCGAGACCGACTGGGTGCCGCCGCCACCTCTGGGGCGGCGCGATCCGGCCATCGACGCGGCGCCGGGGGCGCTCCTTGCCGCCGCGCGGCCGCTCGTAAAGGCCGGGGCGGCCGAACCCGGGACGCGCGGCGGCGGGGACGGCGCGGGGGGCTCGGGCAGCGGCTCGGCGTCCGCCGGGGGCGTCTCGCTCTCCGGCCTCGGCGGAGCGCCGCGCCGCCCCCTGGCCTGGCGCCGGCGCCGGCCCGTGATGCGGCGCCACGGGTCGCCGCCACACGCGGGCGCGCCGGACCTGGGCGCGCCGGGCGGGCGCGGCCGGGCGCGGCGACGCCGACGCCTGCGATGCGCGCCCGGGGGGTCCTCGTCTGCATGGGCGGCCCGCTGCGCACATGTTCGATTCAGACCATGCCCGATGTCCGTGGCGCGACGCGCCCGGACGGTCGGCTTGTCCTTTTCGAACATTCGGCCCTAGAGCGCGTGGAACCCTTCGGCCTCGCGGAGCGGCGGCGCGGCGCGCAGGGTTGTGAGGTCGGGCGGAGGCAGCCGCATCGCCTCGTCCGCCGCGATGACGGCGGAGAGTTCCCGCGCGACGGCCAGCACGCGCGCGTCGTCGTGCCGCCGGCCGACCACCTGAAGGCCGAAGGGCAGGCCGGCCCGGTCGCGGCCGCAGGGAATCGAGACGGAGGGGTGCCCGGCGAGCGTGGTGGCATAGGCGCAGCCGAGCCAGTGATAGTAGCTGCGCGTCGGCACGCCGTCAATCTCGGTGGGGTAGAGCTCTGTCCACGGGCGCGGGCTGATGCAGACCGCGGGGCAGAGCAGGATGTCGACCTCGTCGAAGAAGGCCGCCCAGGCGCGGTGGTAGACGCCCTGCGCGGCGAGCGCCTCGGCCACATCGGCCGCCGTGCAGGCCTGTCCTTCCTCGACATTGGCGCGCACGTTTGGGCCGACCTTGCCGGGGTGGCGCGCGAGCAGGTCGCGATGGTGGCCGAGGAAGCCCACGGCGCGCAGGACGGCGAAGATCCGGTCGGCGCCCGTGCAGTCGGGCGCGCGCTCGGCCAGCGGGCCGAGATGGGGGGCGAGCCGCTCCACCCGGTCGCGGAAGGTCGCGCGCACGATCCCCTCGGTGGGGGCGAAGCCGAAATCCTCGGTCGCCGCCACGCGGAGAGCCGAGAGATCCACCGCAGGCAGCGGGGCGGGCAGGGCGATTCCACGGGACCAGGGGTCGCGCGCGTCCGGACGGGCGAGCACCGACAGAAGCAGGGCGGCGTCGCCCGGCGTGCGCGCCATCGGCCCATCGGTCGACAGCGGCAGGAGCGCCATCTCGCGCCCCGGCCCCGGCACCACGCCCGGCGAGGGGCGGAAGCCCGTCACCCCGCAGAAGGCGGCCGGGTTGCGCAGGCTGCCGCCGAGGTCGGAGCCGGTGGCGAGCGGCGCCATCCCGGTGGCCAGCGCCACCGCCGAGCCGCCCGATGAGCCCGCGGCCGAGCGTGTCACGTCGTGGGGGTTGGCGGTGACACCGTAGACCCGGTTGCGCGTGTTGGCCCCGGCCGACCATTCGGGCACGTTCGTCTTGCCGAGGATCAGCCCGCCCGCGGCGCGGATCGCGGCCACGAGCGCGTCGTCGTGCGTCGGCACGTTGCCGGCGAACACCTCGGAGCCGTAGGTCGTGGGCAGGCCGGCGACGTCGTTCATGTCCTTGATGGCCACCGGCAGGCCGTGCAGGGGGCCGAGCGCGCGCCCCTCCATCACCGCCGCTTCGGCGGTGCGGGCCTCGGCGCGCAGGCGGTCGAAGTCGTGTGCGACGAGCGCGTTGACCGCGTGGTTCACCGCCTCGACGCGGGCGATGCAGGCCTCTGCCAGCTCGACGGGCGAGAGCTGGCGGCGGGCGATCAGGCGGCGCGCCTCCACGGCGCCCAAATCGGCGGGGTCGGTCACGGGATGTCCCTTCCTGTCGATGCGGCGTCGGCCGCCGCCCCGCCGGTGTGCCGCAGATCGCGGGCCATGGCCAGCCGTCAGGGCCACGGGTGACGGCGGCACCCGTCCCCTGCCGTCAGACCGCCGTCATGGCAGATCCCCGACGCGGAGGGAGGCGGCAACAGCGCACCTCGAGGCCGTCGAGTGGCGGCTTCTCCGGCTCAGGAGGCGATTTCGGTCACCCCGCCGTGGCGGCCCGACCAGTCGAGCGGCGCCTCGAGGAAGCGCGCCACCTCTCCCAGCGTCGCGTCGTCGAACCGGCCCTCTGCGCGGGCGACTGCCAGCACGTCGTGCCACGTCGCCAGCGCGTGCAGCGCGATACCGTGGCGGGCCAGCGTGGGCCGCGTCTCGGGAAAGATGTCGTAGTAGAAGATGACGGCGGTGTGCGCGACCTCGCCCCCCGCCGCGCGGATCGCCTCGCAAAAGCGGATCTTGCTGCCGCCGTCGGTCGTCAGGTCCTCGACAAGCAGGGTGCGGGCGCCGTCGGGCAGGTGGCCCTCGATCTGTGCGTCGCGGCCGAAGCCCTTGGGCTTCTTGCGAACGTAGACCATCGGCAGGCCCATCCGCTCGGCGATCCACGCCGCGAAGGGGATGCCCGCCGTCTCGCCCCCCGCCACCGCGTCGATCCGCTCGAAGCCGACCTCGCGCAGGATGGTGGCGACGGAGAAATCCATCAGCGTGGAGCGGATGCGCGGATAAGAGATCAGCTTGCGGCAGTCGATGTAGACCGGGCTCGCGAGGCCCGAGGTGAAGTGATACGGCTCTTCGGGGCGGAAGTGGATCGCCTCGATCTCCATCAGCATGCGGGCGGTGAGCTCGGCCATCACGGCCTTGTCTGGGAAGGTGGCGGTCATCGGCGGCTCTCTGGGTTTGCTTGGACGTGCGGGTAGCACGGGCGGGCGGGGGGCAACAGGGGCGGCGCGCGCCGCCCGTCCCTGTCGGGCATCGGCCCGGCCGCGCCAGCCGGGCCAATGACGGGGCGGAGACGGGGCCGGGGAGAGCCGCCGCTCACCCGCGTGCCGGCGCCCCGAGCGCGGCGGATAGCTCGGCGGCGGCGCGGGCGACCTGTGCGCCGAGGCGGCCGGCATTGTCGGGCGTCACCCGGCTGACGGGGCCCGAGACCGACAGGCCGGCCACCGCCTCGCCCGTCGCGTCGAAGACGGGAGCCGCGACGCAGCGCATTCCTTCCGCCTTCTCCTCGTCGTCGAGGGCGTAGCCGCGCACGCGGATGCGCTCGAGGTCCTCGGCCAGCGCGTCGGGCGAGGTGATGGTGTGCCCGGTGAACCGGGTCAGCTCGGCGCCGGCGAGGTAGGCCGCCCGGCGCGGCGCGTCGAACCACGCGAGCAGGGCCTTGCCGATGCCGGAGGCGTGCAGCGGCGAGAGCGTGCCTGGCGGGAAGAAGGCCCGCAGCGAGGCATGGGTCTCGACCTGGCTGACGAACATCACCTCGTCGCCGCGCGGCACCCCGAGATTGGCCGTCTCGCCCGTCTCGTCGCGCAGATGCCGCATCGGCACCCGTGCCCGCTCCACCACCGAGGCGCGGCGCAGGAAGGACGAGCCGATCAGGAAGGCACGAGGGCCCACGGCCCATGTCTGATCCTCCGCGCGCAACTCCACGATGCCGCGCGCCTCGAGCGTCACCAGCACGCGATAGACCGTGGCCGGCGACTGGCCGGTGCCGGTGGCGAGCTCTGTCAGCGTGGCCGTGCCCGCCTCGGCCAGCCCCTCGAGCACCCCCATGGCGCGGTCGAGCGACTGGATCGTGTTCTGCTCGGTCTTGTCGGAGAAGGCGCGGGGGCGGCCGCGCGGCCGGCGCGTGGGCGGTGACTCATCCATTTTTCAGTTTCGCATTTGCAGCATGGGAAGGTGAAAAAACTTAAGCCCCTGATCTGGCGCAAGAACATTCTATTTTTCAGCCTGCGCAAAAGCAATTCAAAAAAATTGCGCCCATTGGGCAGGGCGCTGTATGGGAAGGCACCGCCTGAGAAGGGACAGCACCATGACCAGCGTCAACCCGGTCTTCATCCCCGGCCCGACAAACATTCCCGAGGTCCTGCGCAAGGCATGCGACATGCCCACGCTCGACCATCGCTCGCCCGCCTTCGCCGAGATTCTGCACCCCGCGCTCGCCGGCGTGAAGCGCGTGCTCAAGACGGAGGCCGGCGAGGTCATTGTCTTTCCCGCCACCGGCACCGGGGGGTGGGAGGCGTCGATCGCCAACACCCTGTCGAAAGGCGACCGCGTGCTCGCGGGCCGCAACGGCATGTTCTCGCACCGCTGGATCGACATGTGCCAGCGCTTCGGCCTCGAGGTGGAGGTGGTCGAGCATCGCTGGGGAGAGGGGCTCGACGCCACGCGCTACGAAGCGGCGCTGCGCGCCGATACCGGCCACGCCATCAAGGCGGTGCTCGCCACGCACAACGAGACGGCGACCGGCGTCGTCTCCGACATCGCCGCCATCCGCAAGGCGCTCGACGCGGCCGGCCACCCGGCGCTGTTGATGGTCGACGGCGTGTCGTCGATCGGCTCGATGGAGTTCCGGATGGACGAGTGGGGCGTCGACCTCGCCGTGACGGGCAGCCAGAAGGGCTTCATGCTGCCGCCGGGCCTCGCCATCGTGGGCGTCAGCGCGAAGGCGCGCCGCGCGATGGAGGCCGCCGACCTGCCGCGCACCTTCTACGATTTCCGCGACATGATGGGCGCCTACGCCAATTCGGGCTACCCCTACACGCCCGCGGTGGGCCTGATGAACGGCCTGCGCGTGGCCTGCGACATGCTGCTGGGCGAGGGGCTGGACGCCGTCTTCGCCCGCCACGCCCGGATCGCGGGCGGCGTGCGGGCGGCGGTCGAGGCTTGGGGGCTGACCCTCTGCGCCGAGACGCGGGCGGTCCAGTCCGACACCGTCTCTGCCGTGCGGATGCCCGAGGGGATTGACGCCAACGCCTTCGTCGCGCGTGCGGCGCAGACCTACGGCGTCGCCTTCGGCACCGGCCTCGGCGAGGTCGCGGGCAAGGTCTTCCGCATCGGGCATCTGGGGATGCTGACCGACGTGCAGGCGCTCGCGGGCCTGTCCGCCGCGGAAATGGTCATGTCGGATCTGGGCGTGAAATTCGCGCCGGGCTCTGGTGTCGCCGCCGCGCAGGCGCAGTATCGTGCCACGGTCGAGGGCGCGGCCCTCGGCCTCGCGGCCGAGTGAGGAGGGACAGATGAAGGACATCGCCGGGCTCGACATTCCGACCTACGACGACGTGGTGGCGGCGCACGAGCGCATCCGCCCCTACATCCACAACACGCCCGTCCTGACCTCGACGACCTTCGACGAGATGTCGGGCGCCTCGCTCTTCTTCAAGTGCGAGAACTTCCAGAAGGCCGGCGCCTTCAAGGTGCGCGGCGCCTGCAACGCGGTGTTCGGCCTGTCCGACGAGCAGGCGGCGCGGGGCGTGGCGACTCATTCGAGCGGCAACCACGCGCTGTCGCTCTCCTACGCCGCAGGGCGCCGGGGCATCCCGTGCCACGTGGTGATGCCCGGGACGGCGCCGGAAGCCAAGAAGGCCGCCGTGCGCGGCTATGGCGGGCAGATCACCGAGTGCGAGGCGTCGACGACCTCGCGCGAGGCGGTGTTCGCCGAGGTGCAGGAAGCGACGGGGGCCGATTTCGTCCACCCCTACAACGACCCGCGCGTGATCGCGGGGCAGGGGACGTGCTCGCGCGAGCTGATGGAGCAGGTCGAGGGGCTGGATGCCGTGATCGCGCCTATCGGGGGCGGCGGCATGGTCTCGGGCACCTGCCTGACGCTGTCGGAGATCGCGCCCCATGTCGAGATCTACGCCGCCGAGCCCGAGCAGGCCGACGACGCCTTTCGCAGTTTCAGGGCCGGTCACATCATCGCCGACGACGCGCCGCAGACGGTGGCCGACGGGCTCAAGGTGCCGCTGAAGGAGCGCACGTGGCATTTCGTGTCGAGCTACGTCACCGATATCCTGACCGCGTCGGAGGACGAGATCGTCGACGCGATGAAGCTGACCTGGGCGCGCATGAAGATCGTGATGGAGCCCTCCTGCGCGGTGCCTCTTGCGGTGATCCTGAAGAACCCGGATGTGTTCCGGGGCAAGCGCGTCGGCGTGATCGTGACGGGCGGCAACGTCGATCTCGACAAGCTGCCCTGGATGAAGAGCTGAGAGGCCGGGCGCGCGGCCGTCGCGCCCCGCCCACCCACCCGCGCGCCGGCCGCGCGCCCGCGCTTGACCTGAGAGGGATTTCGAGATGAAGGACGTGACGCAACTCGACGACTACGAGGTCGGCTACGACATTCCCGCGCTGCCGGGGATGGACGAGAGCGAGATCCAGACCCCCTGCCTCGTGCTCGATCTCGACGCGCTCGAGCGCAACATCAGGAAGATGGGCGACTACGCCAAGGCGCACGGCATGCGCCACCGGGTGCACGGCAAGATGCACAAGTCGGTCGACGTGGCCAAGCTCCAGATGGAGCTCGGCGGCGCCTGCGGCGTGTGCTGCCAGAAGGTGTCGGAGGCCGAGGTCTTCGCCCGCGGCGGCATCACCGACGTGATGGTGTCGAACCAGGTGCGCGACCCCGCCAAGATCGACCGCCTCGCACGCATGCCCAGGCTCGGCGCGCGCGTGCTGGTCTGCGTCGACGACGAGGCGAACGTGGCCGACCTGTCGGCCGCCGCCACGAAGCACGGAACGCAGATCGAGGCGCTGGTCGAGATCGACTGCGGCGCCGGCCGCTGCGGCGTGACGAAAACGGAAGACGTGGTGCGCATCGCCAAGGCGATCGACGCCGCGCCGGGGCTGAAGTTCGCCGGTCTCCAGGCCTACCAGGGCGCCATGCAGCACATGGATTCCTACGACGACCGCAAGGCCAAGATCGACGT
>LJNT01000199.1 GCA_001314685.1 Rhodobacteraceae bacterium HLUCCA09 | reverse complement strand
CGGGGGCTGCTCTCGGACCTTGTGTAGGAGCTTGATTCTACAGAGCTTTCGCGGGCACGCCAGCCGCCCTCCCCGATTTCGATGAATAATACGGGCTGACCAGCGTGCTGTTCTCGTGGTTGCGCGGGATGGCTTCGTACTCTGGGCCAAGTCGAGCAAACCCGCCCTGCGATCTGGCCATTTCATCCGCTCCAAGAAAGTAGCTCCCAGAGAGATCCCTGCAGGTTCACCGCTGACACTGGAGGCGAATGCGGTCGTCGCGCATGCTGCTGGTGTGTGGTTCGATGAGCCGTTGTTGGAGGAGGTCATCCTATCCGATCGGTATGAACTCGGCCTTTCCCTGTTGACGTTTCCTCGTGTGTCCGCCCAAACAGATCATGCGACAGAAGAAGAGCCTGACCTCCTCCACCTGATGTCCGGCAGAGGTAAGCCCTGAAGAATACCGCCGGAGCGTCACCAGGGCAGCTTATTCAGGTTACACGCCCAGATCGGTCCTCAGCCAGCCGGCGCATCCTAACGGAGGTACCAATCCGCTTGACGCCTCGGGCCGCGCCGTTGATGCGCGCTAACTCGGCGGTGGTAACCGCACCTGATTGAAGCGCAGCCTCGTCCTCCGCCCGCGCCGCGGCCTTTTCTGCGGCTCGATCCCGGAATGAAAAACGCCTTGCTGCCGGCTTCATGTCGTCCTCCTGTCGCTCCTGTAGGTGCCACGGCAGCCTGAGCTGATCAACAGGGCCTATGGGTGAGGGGCGAGAAGGTCTCGATTTCCAGGCGCCGAACCCTTGAGCGCCCGCCGAAGAGTCGAAACGCTGACCCCGAGAATGGCGGCCGCGCCGGCCTGGGTCTCCCGACCGGCTTCGATCAGGTGCCGGGCGGTTTCGACTTGGTGCGGGTCGAGGAGGCGCGGGCGCCCGACATGACGGCCCCGTCGCCGCGCCGCCGACGTCCCTTCCTTCGTCTGTTCGGTGATGAGGTCACGCTCGAAGGTCGCGAGTGCCCCCATCACGTGAAAGATCAGCCGCCCGCCGGCGGTCGTCGTGTCAATCATCTCCGTGAGGGACTGGAAGCCGGCGCCGCGCTTCCCGACTGTGTCGAGGATCTCGATCGGGTGGGGCAGGGACCGCCCCAGGCGGTCGAGCTTCCACACGACCAGGACATCGTCGGGCGCCAGAAGTCCCAAGGCGCGTTCGAGACCGGGCCGATCGCGCCGGTCGCCGCTTATACCGAGATCCTCGATGACCTCTGCGCACCCCGCGCCCGTCAGCGCATCGCGCTGCAGGTCGAGTGTCTGCTCGGCCGTGGCCCAATCGATGGCAAAAGGGGTCCAGATCAAAAAAGGTCGAGCCGCACGCTCTTTGGACGGCACTGGGTCTCCCGGTCCCCGATCAGTCGAACGGTTGCCCGTACGTGTCGTATTCCTTGTCACACTGCCGACGCACCGGCAGGCGCGGTCAGAAGATCGGGCCCGCCCCTGGTAACCTTAGAAAAGACCGCCCTCCTCGTGGATCGTCACTGGCATACACTGGCACACCAGACGCCGTCGGGGGCGGCCACACCATCAAAGCGGGTGCGATCGGTTACTTGTAGCCACCCGAGACCGAAATGTTCGCGCCTGTCACGAAACTCGCGCCGTCACTCAGCAGGAAGAGCGCCACGTGCGCGATCTCGTCCGGCGTCGCCGCGCGTTGGAGCGGTATATCCTCGAAGCAGGCAAGATATTCCTCTTCCGACATGAACGCGCGGCCCATCGGCGTGTCCACGAGCCCGGGGCAGACCGAGTTGATTCGGATGCCCCGCGGCCCGAGATCTTCGCCCAGGTGGCGGACGATCCCGTTCAGGCCCCACTTGCTTGCGGTATAGTCCGGGCCGCCGATGGGGCTGTGGTCGAACGCTGCGGTGGAAGAGACAACGACGATGCCCGATCCCGCTCCGAGCTTGGGCAATGCGGCGTGGACAAGCGCGTAGACGCTGGAAAGGTTGACGTCGATCGTTCTGCGCCATTGCGCTGGCGTCACCTTGTCGACCGGGCCGGTTTCCAGCAGCCCGTGAGCGAGGACGATGGCGTCCAGACGGTCGGGCGCGGCGGCGACGGCGGCGGCGATCGCGGCGTCGTCGCGGAAATCCGCGACCGCCTGCGCGAGCGGATGGGGCTCATGCGCGAGGCCGAAGACCTGCGCCCCCAGCCCAAGTAGCCGGTCGTGGATTGCCATGCCGATGCCGCCCCCAAGCCCGGTCAGGAACACGGTGTAGGGCCGGTCTCCCGGGAGCGAGAAGTCCACTTTCATGCAAGGTCTCCGTTTCAGTCGTCGAGGGTATTCTTGTAGACCGTTCCGCCCTTGACGATCAGCCGGAAGCGCCGCTCTGGCTCTGCAAGGCAGGCCGCGCCCTCCAGGGGGTCGCCGTCGAGCGCGACGAGGTCCGCGAAGGCCCCCGGCGCGAGCACTCCCAGCGCGCCCGCCTGACCGAGAAGTGCCGCGTTGGTCCCTGTTGCCGCGCGCAGAACCTCGTCGGGCCGAAGCGCCTCGGCCTTGAGCAGAAACTCGCGCGACTGCCGGGCATGGGCGCCGCCCGTCAGGTCGCTGCCGTGCCCGATGGCCACGCCCGCCGCCCTCGCCCGGCCGAGGCTTTCGAGCGAGGCGTCGAGCATCGCGGCGAACAGCGGACCGGTCTCGCCCGCGTCGCCGGCATGGGCCTCGTAGACCGAGAGGGTGGGCACGATCGTGGCTCCGGCGGCGGCGATGGCCTGGCAGGTCCGGTCGTCGAGATGGCTCGCGTGCTCGATCGAGGCCACCCCGAGGCGAACGCAGCGCCTGATCGCCTCGTCCATATAGGCGTGCGCCATGACGTAGGTGCCCGCTCGGCGCGCCTCGTCGACGATCGTCGCAAGCTCCGCGTCGGAAAACTGGAGACGGTCGATCGGGATGCCCGAGGCGATCCCCCCCGAGGCCATCACCTTCACGTGGTCTGCCCCGGCGCGCAGCATCTGTCGGACAGCCAGCCGCAGCTCGGCCTCGCCATCGACGAGCCGGGTGAGCGTACGCCGCCCGAAGCAGCACGGGCAGCCCTGCTCCGCCTCGCCCTCGGCCCGAAAATCGCCCTGCCCGCCGCTCTGGGCGAGGCCGAGGTCGCACACGAACAGGCGCGGCCCCGGCAGCGTGCCCTCGGCTACGGCGGTCTTGAGCCCGGCATCGGCGCCGCCGGCGTCCCGCACGGTCGTGAAGCCGCGCAACAGCATGTCGTGCAGCACGCGCGACGCCCGCGCGGCGACGAGGTAGGGCGAGGTCCGCGCGAGCCGCCCGTAATCCCCGTCGGTGCCGATGACATGGACGTGGGCGTCGATCAGGCCGGGGATCACGGTGCGGCCGCCGACGGAGATGCGCCGTTCGCCGGCGCGCGGCGGGCGGGCGGGCCGGATCTCGGCGACGCGCCCCGCGGCAATGGCGATGTCCACCGGCTCGCGATACGTCATGCTGGCGGTGTCGAGCAGGCGCGCCTCGGCCACGACGAGGTCTGCTTCCCTCATGCGCCTGTCGCCCGAGATGACGCCGGAAAGACGAGCGCATCCTCCGCATCCCAGGCGACCGCGATGCGCGCCCCTGGCGCGACGCCCGTTGCGGCGGCCCGCGTGTTCGAGTAGCGCAGCGTCACGGACAGGTCGTCGCGGATCCGGACCGTCAGGCGGGTCGCCTCGCCGATATAGGAGCGATCCTCTATGTGGCCGATCAGCGTGTTGGGCGGCACCGCGCCATCGCCCAGCGCGATCCCAGCCACGCGCATCCGCTCCGGCCGGATCATCAGCTCCGCCGTCTCTCCTACGGCAGGCGGGGTGGCGAGGCCCGGCGCCGCGAGCGCCTCGAGGCGCGCACCGCCGCGCGCGCCGAGGCGCACCCGCGCGCCCTCCGTCGAGGCGACCTCGCCCCGGATGAAGTTCGCCTCGCCGATGAAATCGGCCACGAAGCGGCTCGTCGGCGCCTCGTAGAGCTCGGCCGGCGGCCCGGCCTGTTCCAGCCGCCCCTCGTTCATCACCACCACCCGGTCGGAGATGGCGAGCGCCTCGGCCTGGTCGTGGGTGACATAGACCATCGTCAGGCCGAGGCGCGCGTGCAGGGCCTTGATCTCGATCTGCAGCGCCTCGCGGAGCTTCTTGTCGAGCGCGCCGAGGGGCTCGTCGAGGAGCAGCACCGGCGGATCGAAGACGATCGCGCGGGCGAAGGCGACGCGCTGCTGCTGGCCGCCGCTGAGCTCCGTCGGGTAGCGCGCGGCGAAGCGGCTCATCTCCACGAGATCGAGCGCGCGGGCGACGCGGTCGTCCCGTTCGGCCCGTCCGATGCCGCGCATCCGGAGCGGAAAGGCCACGTTCTCGGCCACCGACATGTGCGGGAACAGGGCGTATTGCTGGAAGACCACGCCGATGTCGCGCCGGTGGGTCGGCACGTGCGTCACGTCCCGGTCGCCGATCCGGATGTGGCCCGCACTGGGCAGCGTGAAGCCTGCGACCATCATCAGCGTCGTCGTCTTCCCCGATCCGCTCGGCCCGAGCAGCGTGACGAGCTCGCCGGAGGCGATCTGCAGGTCGAGCCGGTCGACGGCCACGACCTCGCCGTACCGCCGGCTCACCCCTTCCATCGAGATCGGGCGGCCCAGCCCGCCCCCCGCTGGCGCCGCGCCCTGCATGCGCGCCCCGCTTACCCCCGGACCGGTCATCGCCGTGCTCCCCGGTGCCGGAGCATCACACCACCACCATGTCGTGATCGAGGCGGCTCAGCGGCTCGGCCCCGTCTTCGGTGACGAGGATGGTGTGGCCGATCGAGGTGGCGATGCCGGCATCCGTGTTGGGGCAGATCGCATGGAGGAAGAGCACCATGCCGGGCTGGGCGGGCATGTCGTTGCCGGCGAAGAGCATCGGCGGCACGTCCATCCAGGACGGGCGGAAGGTGGCCCCGAGCGAATAGCCGCAGGCGCCGAAGCGGTGGGTCCGGTGGCCCGC
Organism: Rhodobacteraceae bacterium HLUCCA09; assembly: GCA_001314685.1. GTDB lineage: Bacteria > Pseudomonadota > Alphaproteobacteria > Rhodobacterales > Rhodobacteraceae > HLUCCA09. The sequence goes on along the minus strand of LJNT01000199.1, from coordinate 3,969 downwards.
CGCGTCGAACACGCGGCGATGCGCCTCGTCGATCCGGCCGAGCGGCTCGCCGGGCCGCGCGGCCTCGGTCATCGCGGCAATAGCCTCGCGCGTGGCCGCGTGCATCGCCGCCACGTCCGGCCCGGGCGCACCGATGAAGGCCGTCCGCATGATGCAGACGTTGTATCGCAGGTAGGTCGCGGCGAACTCGATCGTCACCTGGTCGGGGCTTGTCAGATAGCGCGGCCCCGCGACCCCCCGGCCGTAGAGGGCCCTCGGTCCGGAATTGACAAGCGGAGAGCCCGGCGGCACGTCGCCGCCGCCACACAGCATCGCCGAGAGGCCGGCGGCCGAGATGACGGAATCGAGCTCGCCCGGCCGGACGGCGCCGAGCATCGCCTCCAGCGCCGTGTCGGCCAGCTCGGCCGCCTTCCGGACATGCGCCAGCTCCGCCGGCGACTTCACCACCCGCAGGCGCCGGACGAGGTGAGAGCCGTCCTCAAGCGTGCACCACCCGTCGAGCGCGGCGACGAGCCGGCGATGGTTGGCGCCGGTCAGGCCGTAATTGTCGAGCTCGACCGCGAGGCGCGCGCCCTTCAGGCCCTTCTCCTGCAGGATCGCCCTCAGCTCGTGGGCGGGGTCGACCCCGGGCGCGTCGTACCAGATGCGGATATCGTCGAGGATCGACCGCTCCTGCGCCTGAAGCTGGTCGGGGCGGCGGGTGAGCAGCGTGATCTCGCCGCCATCCGCGGGCAGGACGGCGCACTGGAAGTAGACGAAGCCCGTCGTGTCGAGACCGGTCAGGTAATAGTGGCTTTCCGGCGCGAAGATCAGCAGCGCGTCGAAGCCCTCGACCCGCAGCGCGGCGCGGGCGCGCGCGACGCGGTCCTCGAACTCGGCGCGCGGGAAATACATCGGCCCGCCTTCGCGGTGCCGCCGTTCGAAAACGGAACCTGCGTCTGGGCCGCGCGGGGTGTCCGGCATCAGCTCCTCCTTCGTTTCGCCACTTCCGAGACCATCAGCAGCAGAAGCGTCAGGCCGATGAGCATCGCCGCCACCGCGGCGATCGTCGGGTCGATCTCTTCGCGGATGCCCTCCCACATGCGCTTGGGAAGGGTGCGCGCCCCGGTGCCGGCGATGAACAGCGCGATCACCAGTTCGTCGAACGAGGCGAGGAAGGCGAAGAAGGCGGCGGTGAGCACGGCGGGGCGCAGCACCGGCAGCGTCACCCTAAGGAAGGCGACCGGCGGCGGGGCGCCGAGCGTCCGAGCCGCCCGCTCCGGCAGGATGTCGGTCGACCGCAGGGCGCCCGAGACGACGACGATCACGAAGGGGATGCCCAGCACCGTGTGGGCGAGGATCAGCCCCGCCTCCGTGCCGACGATCCCGAGCCGGGCGAAGACGAAGTAGAGCGCGATCGCGAGCACCATCGTCGGCACCACGATGGGCGAGATCATGAAGCCGGCCAGCAGCGCCTTGCCCGGAAAGTCGGCCCGCACGAGGGCCACGGCCGCGAGCGTGCCGACGAGCGTTGCCAGCACCATCGTCGCGAGGGCGACGCGGACCGAGGTCAGCGCCGCATCGGTCCAGTCGGGGCGCGAGAAGAAGTTCTCGTACCAGCGCAGCGACAGGCCCTCGGGCGGGAAGGTGAGAAACGGCGCGTCGGAAAACGAAAGGATGAGGATGATCAGCAGGGGCGCGCAGAGGAAGACCAGCCCGGCGCCGCCGAGCAGGACCGTCGCCGCCTTCGGCCCGGCCGGCGATCTGCCGGCGCGGCGCTCGCCGCCACCGCGCCGGGCCCGGGTGGCGGCGGCGAGCACCGCGGCGACCATGAGGCGGACGGGTCCGGACGGCCGGGCCGGGCGATGCCCGCCCTGCGCGCGGCCGGCGGCCCCGAGCTGTCCCGCCGCGACGGCGCCGAGCGTCAGAACCAGAAGCAGCACCGACATCGCCGCGGCCATCGGCCAGTCCCGGATGGCCGTGACGTAGCGCTCGATCAGCAGCACGAAGGTGGTGTCCCGGAGTCCGCCGAGCAGCGCCGGCGTCACGTAGAAGCCCAGCGACAGGATGAAGACCAGCGCGCAGCCGGCGGCCACGCCGGGCAGGCTGAGGGGCAGGACCACCGTCAGGAAGGCGCGCAGCGGCGAGGCGCCGAGGCTCTCGGCCGCCGCGGGCAGCGCCGGCGGGATCTGCCGCAACGTGTTCAGGATCGGCAGGATCATGAAGGGCAGCATGACGTGCACCATGCCGACGATCACCGCGAAGCGGTTGTAGAGCAGCTGGAGCGGCGCCTCGGCCAGCCCGAGCGAGACCAGCGTGCCGTTCACCACGCCCTCGCGCCCCAGCAGCACCATCCAGGCGTAGGACCGCACGAGAATGGACGTCCACATGGGTATGACGACGAGCAGAAGCAGGACCGGCGCGATCCGCGGCGAGGCGCGGGCGATCAGGGAGGCGACCGGAAAGCCCGCAACCAAACAGATTGCGGTGACCTGGACCGCGATCCAGACAGTTCGCGACAGGATCACGCGGGCGATCTCGTCGCGCGCGAGAGTGCCGTACGCGTCGAGGGAGGCGCCCGCCTCGCCGAAGCTGAGGCGGACGATTTCTGCCAACGGCAACAGGTAGAGCAGGACGAGCAGAACGAGCGCGGGCAGCAGGAGCGCCACGGTCGGCGCCATCCGGCGCAGTACCGGGCTGCGCTCCGGCCCGGCCTCGGCTTCCATCAATGCCATCCGCGACCTCCCGGCCCTGCACGCGACGCCGCCGGACGGTGCGCGCGCGCAGGGCGACCGCCGGCGTCGTGACATACTCTCAGAGCAGTGACCAGCGGTTCCACATCTCGATGTTGCGCTCGATGTTGGTCTTGCCGTCGGGACCCTTCTGCGCCCACCAGGCGGCATCGACGAGAAGCAGGCTGTCGGCGTTGGCCGCGTTCCCCGGCAGGATCGCCGCACGCTCGGGCGGCATCATCGAGAAGGCTGCCGGCGTCACCGGACCGACCGGCTGTATCATGGCGATGGCCGCGCCTGGCTCCGGACGGCTCGCATACTCGATGAAGCGCATCGCGTTGTCGTAATTGGGCGCGTTCTTCGGGATCGACCAGAGATCGTACTGGGTCAGCGCCTGGTTCCAGATATAGTCGACCTCGGCGCCCTGCTCCTTGATATTCTGGATGCGGTTCGCGGGCGCCTGGGTGATCACCGCCTCCCCGTCCACGAGGGCCTGCACCGGCATGGCAGGCGTCGTCGCCCACTTGACCACGTTGTCGCGGATCTGGGTCAGCGCCTCGTAGGAGCGGTCGAGATCGAGCGGATACACCTCGTCCTTCGGCGTGCCGAGCCCCATGACGGCCCCTTCGTTGGGGCGGATCACCCACTCGGCCGAGTAGAGCATCCGCGGGCCGGGGAAGCCCTCGACGTCCCAGACATCCACCCAGCTTTCCGGGGCGCGGCCGCCGAAAGCCTTGGTGGAATAGGCGATCGTCTCTGAATAGTAGCTGTTGCCGATACCGTAGGGGAACACGACCTGCGGATCGACCCCGTCGAGGATGGCCCGGTCGACGCTGTCGTAATCGAGCGGCTCGAGCATGCCGAGCTCGACGAGCGCGAGGTAGTCGCTGGGAACGATGTTGACCACGTCCCATTCGGTATTGCCGCTTTCCACCATCGCCCGGATCTTGGCGAATTCGGGCGTCGTCGTCTCGACCACCTCGATCCCGGTGGCGGCGGTGAAGGGTTTGAAGAAGGCCTCGCGTTGCGCGTCCATGAAGGCGCCGCCCCACGAGCAGATCACGACGCGGCCCCTGTCCTGGGCTCGCACGATGCTCGGCATGGCCAGCGCAGCGGCGGCCCCGCCGGATGCGCGTAGCAGATCGCGACGATGTATTCTCATCCTGGCTTCCTTTTTGACATGCGCCTCGCGCGGCGGCCTCGTCCCGTTGGTCGCCTTGGCGCGAACGACATCGAACAGCCGTCCTCGGAAGGCTGC
>LJNT01000154.1 GCA_001314685.1 Rhodobacteraceae bacterium HLUCCA09 | reverse complement strand
GGCCGCTATCCCGGCGGCACGATCCCTGTCTGGTCCGTGGATCGCACGGGCCGGGTGGACTTCTCGCGACCGGTCCGTCGCCTGACTGAGAATGAGGCTCTGGCCTTGGCTCGCGGGCCGTCGCCGACGCCTCCGGTCCTCGCTCCTTCACCCACCGCGCCGACCGGCTGGCTCGCCCGGCTGGCCGCCTTCTTCTCCACCCTGATCCGGAGGGCCTGATCCCCATGCGCTACGTTCGACCCAACTCGCTCACCTGGTGGGCGGGACTGCTCGCCATGCTCACCGGCATCGCCTCCCTCGCATTGCCTTCCACTGGGCCCCTCGGGGAACTGTCCCGCCTCGTCGCGCTGCTCGCCGGCTCGGGCGACGCCTCGCCCGCGGGGCTGATGTTCCTCGGTCTGGGTCTGATCGGACTGCGCGACCGGATCGAGCGCGGGTTCCGCGGCGATGCTTGAGTTCCTCACGGGTCTGGTCGTGGGCGGCTGCCTCGGGGTCTTCGTCGCAGCCCTCTGCGTCGCCGCCGCGCGCTGGGAGCAGGACGATGGCTGATCTCCTGATCTGGCTGGTCGCGGCTTTCGGCGCCGTCGGCGGCGTCGTCCTCGGCCGGGTCTGGGGGCGCGTGGAAGGGGAGCGCGCAGGCAAACTGGAGGCGGAACGCGATGCCATGGAAGACAAGAGCAAGCGCATCGAGCGCGGGCGCGACGCGGTTCGCGACGGCCGCGGCGCTGGCGATCCCGCTGACCGGCTGCGCCGTAACGACGGGCGCTGGTGATGCAGGCTGCGCCTCCTACGCCGAGGCGCGGCTCGCCCGACCACCCGCCGAGACGGTCGACGCCGTGCCGCCGGACTGGGCGAACTGGATCGCCGATCTCGACGACCGCATGACGGGAACCTGCCGATGAAATCCCTCGATCCCGCCCTGCAGGCCCATCTCGACGAGGGCACGACCACGCTCGCCTGGTGCTGGCGGATCACGCGGGCCGATGGTGTCACCTTTGGCTTCACCGATCACGACCGGACGCTCAGTTTCGACGGGACCGACTTCGAGCCCGAGAGCGGCCTGACGGCGTCCGAGGTTCGCTCCGGCTCCGACCTGTCGGTTGATGCGCAGGACGCAGAGGGCGTGCTGATCTCCGACCGGATCACCGAGACCGACATACTCGACGGGCGCTGGGACAATGCCGAGGTCGAGGTCTGGCGGGTGAACTGGGCGGACACGGGCCAGCGCGTCCTCATGCGTCGCGGCGCCATCGGCCAGATCCGGCGCGGGCGCTTGGCTTTCGTCGCCGAGGTGCGTTCGCTCGCGCATGTGCTCGGTCAGACGGTCGGGCGGACCTTCCAGGCGACCTGCGATGCCGTGCTAGGTGACGCGCGCTGCGGCGTCGATCTCGAGGATCCGGGCTACAAGGGTGCGGGCGCCGTGATCGACCTGCTGCGGGATCGAGCCTTCACCGCCTCGGGGCTCAGCGGCTTCACCTCCGGCTGGTTCACCTTCGGCACCATCGAGTGGTCCAGCGGTGCGAACGCCGGGCGGCGCACCGAGGTGCTGGACCACGACGTGACGGACGGCATCGCCGTGCTGACCCTGCTCGAAGCGCCGGTGCGCGCGATCGCCGAGGACGACGCCTTCACCATCCGCGCGGGCTGCGACAAGCGGATCGAGACCTGTGGCGCGAAGTTCGCGAACACCACCAACTTTCGCGGTTTCCCGCACATCCCCGGCCAGGACGCCGTGCTGCGCTACGCCACGAAGGATGGCGGGCACGAGGGGTCCGTGCTGTGACCTCCGCCGATCCCGCCCGCGTCATCGCCATTGCGCGCTCCTGGCTCGGCACGCCGTACCACGACCAGGCGAGCCTCAGGGGTATCGGCTGCGACTGCCTCGGCCTCGCGCGGGGCGTCTGGCGCGAGGTCGTCGGCCCCGAGCCGTTCCCGATCCCGCCCTACAGCCGGGACTGGGGCGAGACCGGGCCGCGCGAGGTTCTGGCCGAGGGCGCGCGGCGCATGATGATCGAGGTGTCGCCTGCCGAGGCTGGTCCCGGCGCGCTGGTGCTGTTCCGCATGAAGCCCCGCGCCATCGCCAAGCATGTCGGGATCCTCACCGGGCCCGACTCCTTCCTCCACGCCTACGAGCGGCTCGGCGTGATCGAGGAACCGCTCACCCCATCGTGGCGGCGGCGCATCGCCTTCGCCTTCCTGTTCCCGCAACGCTGAGACCTAAACATGGCAACGCTTGTCCTCGGCGCGGCCGGCGCCGCCATTGGCGGTTCGATCGGCGGCGCGATCCTCGGCGTCAGCGCCGCGACCATCGGCGGCTTCATCGGCTCCACCATCGGCTCGGTCGTCGACAGCTGGATCATCTCGTCGCTGGCGCCCACGCAGCGCATCGAGGGCGCGCGGCTGGACACGCTGCGCATCACCTCGGCCACCGAAGGGGCAGTGATCCCGCGGCTCTACGGGCGCATGCGCATGGGCGGCAACATCATCTGGGCGACCGATTTTCGCGAGGAGACGAAGACCACCACGCAGGGCGGCGGCAAGGGCGGCGGGGGCGGCAAGGTCAAGACGACCGAGTATCTCTACTACGCCTCCTTCGCCGTCGCCTTGTGCGAGGGCCCGATCACCGGCGTCGGGCGTATCTGGGCCGACGGCAAGCCGATGGACCTCTCCGGCGTCACCTGGCGCTGGTATCCCGGCGACGAGGCGCAGACGGCCGATCCGTTCATCGCGGCCAGGATGGGCGCGGCGAACACGCCCGCCTATCGCGGCACCGCCTATGTGGTCTTCGAGGAACTGGCGCTCTCGACCTATGGCAACCGCCTGCCGCAGCTGTCCTTCGAGGTGTTCCGGCCGCTGGCCGATGCCGACACCGCCGAAGGGCTCACCCGCGCCGTCACCATGATCCCGGCCTCGGGCGAGTTCACTTATGCGACGCAGGCGATCCGGAAGACCGATGGCGGCGCAACGGTGCCCGAGAACCTGAACGCGCTGGCCGACTCCACCGACATGGTGGAGGCGCTGGACCGGCTGCAGGCGATGGCCCCGGCTGTGACAAGCGTCAGTCTCGTCGTCGCCTGGTTCGGCGACGACCTGCGCGCGGGCTCCTGCAAGGTGCGGCCGGGCGTCGAGGTGTCGGCCAAGTCGACCACACCCGCCAGCTGGTCGGTCAACGGCGTCAGCCGCGCCAGCGCCTTCCTCGTCAGCCGCGACGACGAGGACCGCCCCGTCTATGGCGGCACGCCGTCCGACTTCGCGGTGGTGCAGGCGATCCAGGAGATGACGGCGCGCGGGCTGCGCGTCACCTTCTACCCCTTCATCCTGATGGACGTGCCCCCCGGCAACACGCTGCCGAACCCGTATTCCGACAACGCCGCCGGGACCGGTCAGCCCGCGTTCCCCTGGCGGGGCCGGATCACCTGCTCGCCCGCCGCCGGTTTCGCCGGGACCGTGGACAAGACCGCCACGGCTGCAAGCCAGGTTGCGGCGCTGTTCGGCGCGGCCACGCCTGCGAGCTTCAACGTCTCCGGCGAGAGCGTCAGCTGGGCCGGCCCCTCCGGCGACTGGGGCCTGCGACGCATGGTGCTGCACTACGCCCATCTCTGCGCGGCGGCGGGCGGGGTGGACGCCTTCCTGATCGGCACCGAGATGCCGGGGCTTACTACCATCCGCTCGGGCGCCAGCACCTATCCGGCCGTGCAGGCTTACCGGGATCTCCTCGCGGATGTGCGTTCGATCCTCGGGTCCGGGACGAAGATCGGCTATGCGGCGGACTGGTCGGAGTATTTCGGGCACCAGCCGGGCGACGGCTCGGGGGACGTGTACTTCCATCTCGATCCGCTCTGGGCCGACACGGACACCGACTTCATCGGCATCGACAACTACATGCCGCTCTCCGACTGGCGCGATGGCTTCGAGCATGCGGACGCGGCCGAGGGCTGGCCCGCGATCTACGACCGGGCCTACCTGCAGGGGAACATCGCCGGCGGCGAAGGCTTCGACTGGTTCTATGCCAGTGCGGTCGACCGGTCCGCGCAGGTCCGCACCCCGATCACGGATGGCGCGGCCAGCAAGCCATGGGTCTTCCGCTACAAGGATCTGCGCGCTTGGTGGTCGAACCCGCATTACGACCGCCCGGGCGGTGTGGAGGTCGGAACGCCGACGGCGTGGGCGCCGGAGTCGAAGCCGATCTGGTTCACCGAGCTCGGCTGTCCCGCCATCGACCGGGGCACGAACCAGCCGAACGTCTTCTTCGACCCGAAGTCGTCGGAGAGCTTCACGCCGCATTTCTCGCGGGGCTGGCGCGACGACGCCATCCAGCGCGCCTATCTCGAGGCGACGTATCTCTGGTGGGGCGAGGCCGCGAACAACCCGGTCTCCCCGGTCTACGGCGGCCGCATGGTGCATGTGCCGGAATGCGCCGCCTGGACCTGGGATGCGCGGCCCTATCCCTTTTTCCCGGCGCTGACCGATGTCTGGACAGATGGCGCGAACTGGCGGCTCGGCCACTGGCTGACCGGACGGCTGGGCGCGGTGTCGCTGGCCGCCCTCGTGCGCCACCTCTGCCTGCGCGCCGGGATGCCGGCCGAGCGCATCGACGTCTCGGGCCTCTGGGGTGCGGTCGAGGGCTATGTCATCGGCGCGCTGGAAAGCCCGCGGGCCTCGATCACCATGCTCGCGCGGCATTTCGGCTTTGACGCGGTCGAGACCGGCGGGGTCATCCGCTTCGTCATGCGCGGGCGCGCCGCCGTTGCCGGGATCGGCATGGACGATCTTGCCGTTGTGCAGGCCGGGGGCGCCGAGGTGATCGAGCTCACCCGCGCGCAGGAGACCGAGCTGCCGCAGGCGCTCAAATGGCAGGTCGCCCGCGCCGACGAGGATTATGACGCCGCGCAGGTCGAGGCGCAGCGCATCACCGTGGACACGGCGCGCGTCGCCTCCGAGAGCTTTCCCATGGCGGTGTCGCCCGAGGAAGCCGAACGCCGCTGCCGCCGTGCCCTGATGGAAGCCTGGACCGGGCGGGAGAGCGTCATGTTCCGCCTGCCGCCGTCGCGGCTCGCGCTGGACCCGGCCGATGTGGTGACGCTCCACCATGACGGTCGGGCCATTCCCCTGCGGCTGATCGCCACCGCCGACGCCGAGGCCCGTTCGATCGAGTCCGTGCGCCAGGACCGCGAGGCCTACGATCTGCCACCAGGTCAGGCCCGGCCGTCCTCGCTCTCGCGTGCCGTGGTCTTCGGCGCGCCCGAGGTGGCGCTGATGGACCTGCCGCAGCTGACCGAGGAACAGCCCGCGCATCGCCCGCTCATTGCCGCACATGCGGTGCCGTGGCCCGGCGAGATGGCGGTATTCCGCAGCCCCTCGACCGATGGCTTCGAGCTGCTGACAACGTTTGGCACCCGCGCGCGGATGGGCACGCTGGTCTCGGACTTCTTCGCGGGGCCGACCTCCCGCTTCGATCTCGGCAACACGCTGGAGGTCGATCTTGTCACCGGCACGATGGAAAGCGTCGCGGACCTGACGCTGTTCGGTGGTGCCAATGCGCTGGCCATCGAGAGCATGCCTGGCGTCTGGGAGATTGTGCAGGCGGGCTCGGCCGAGCTGATCGCGCCGGGCCGCTATCGCCTGACCCGGCTCCTGCGTGGTCAGCGCGGGACGGAAGGCGCCATGGGTGATCCGACCTCGACTGGTGCGAGGGTGGTGGTTCTCGATACCAGCCTCGCTGTCCTTCCCATCGCCGAGGCCGATCTCGGCATCCCGTGGAACTGGCGCATCGGCCCCGCGAGCCGACCCGTCAGCGATGAGACCCATGTTGCCCGCACCTTCGCGCCGGAGGGCGCCGGGCTCCGGCCGTTCTCGGTCGGCCATGTCGCGCAGCCATGGCGGCGGCCCCGCACGCTCGGCGATCTGACGATCCGCTGGGTGCGACGCTCCCGCGCACTCGCGGCAGACAGCTGGGGCGGGCTCGAAGTGCCGCTTGCCGAGGAACTGGAAGCCTACGAGGTCGAAATCCTCGACGGCTCAGCGGTCAAGCGGGTCTTGAGCACGACCACCACCAGCGCGGTCTACACCGCCGACGACCAGATCTCCGATTGGGGGACGCCGCTCGGTCCCGGCGACGCACTCACCATCCGCATCTTCCAGCTCTCCGCCCTCCTGGGGCGGGGCGCAGCGAAGACCGCAACACTCTCGTTCTGAGGGCTATCCCATGTCCGATGCCACCACCAACCTGTTGCTGCCCTACATCCTGGCTGCGCAGGCGCAGAAGCATGTCACCCATAACGAGGCGCTGCGCCTGCTCGATGGGCTGGTGCAGCTTTCGGTTCTTGATCGCGACCTGACCGCGCCGCTCGGTTCTCCTGCCGATGGCGATCGCTACATCGTGGCCTCGGGCGCCACCGGCGACTGGGCGGGCTGGGATCTGAACATCGCGCTCTGGACCGACGGCGCCTGGCTGCGCCTGCCACCGCGTGCTGGCTGGCGCGCGTGGGTCGAGGACGAGGACGTATTGCTTGTCTTTGATGGCGCCGGCTGGGTCGGGACCACGCCGGACGAGCTGCAGAACATGGCGCTGCTCGGGCTGGGGACGACGGCCGATGCCTCGAACCCGTTCTCGGCCAAGCTCAACGCCGCGCTCTGGACGGCGAAAACGGTGGCCGAGGGCGGCACGGGCGATCTCTTCTACACCATGAACAAGGAGGCCGCAGGCGACGATCTCGGCCTGACGCTGCAAACCGGCTTCGTGACCAAGGCGCTGGTTGGCTTGTTCGGCTCGGATCGCTTCCGGCTGGCGGTCTCGGCCGATGGCAGCGCCTTCTTCGACGGGTTGATCGTCGACAATGCCACCGGCATCGTCGACCAGCCCCGGCTGCCGCGCTTCAAGGCCTACACCAACTACGACAACTATGTCGGCGTCGATACCTGGACGAAGATCGGCATCAACAACACCGACTATAACGACCAGGGCGCGTTCGATGCCGGTGCCAATCACTTCGTCGCACCCTTGGACGGGACGTATCTCTTCGGCGCGACGCTGCTCTTCAAGGTCAATTCCAGCACCGCGGCGCGCATGCGCGGGCGGCTGGTGCTGAACGCCAGCGACGAAATCCGCGGCAGCTATGGCGAGATAAGCGGCGCGCATCTCTCCGAGGCCACGGCGCTCTGGCTGCAGACCATGGTTGCGCTGGAGGAAGGCGATACCGTCGAGCTGCAGGGCTATTTCCGGGCCGCCGATGGCTATTTCGCCGCCGAGCACACCAGCTTCTGGGGGGCAAAGATCGGATGAGCAATCGGCACACACTCACCGAGCAGATCCTGCAGGCCTTCCGCGACCATGGTTTCACGGCGGCCATCAGCGTCTGGTTCACCTTCATTGCCGGGCTGGCAACGGCTGTCACGAGAAAGGCATTCACGAACGAGGCGCTGCTCAACCGTCTGGAGAAAGAGCTCGCCGAGGAGCGCGCGCGCATCGAGAAGCGCCGCGACGAGGACCGCAAGGTCGATCACGACCGGCTCGAGCGCATCGAGCGAGACATCCACGACATGCGGAACCTGATATTCGCCGCCTTCCAGCGCAGAAACGGCGGCTGACGCCAGCGGGCGGCGCGACGCAGAGCACGCAGGCCGCACCAGCCGGCAAGCCGACGCTGGCAGGCTCACTCCCCCTGCAATCCTGACCCCGCCGACCGCCGCCACCAGGCGGCGGCCCATTCCGCATGCCCTTCACCCAAAGGAGACGTCCCATGTCCGACCCCGTCCGCACCTTCCGTCATCACCGCGACGTGCCCGAGAGCCTGTGGCGCTGGCCCAACTTCTCCCCGGCCGAAATTGCCTGCCGCGGCACGGGCCAGATCAAGCTGCATCCGGAAGCCCTCGACAAGCTGCAGGCGCTGCGCGACCGGCTGGGCAAGCCGCTGATCGTGCGCTCGGCCTATCGCTCGCCCGAGCACAACCGCAATGTCGGCGGCGCGTCCCGCTCAAAGCACATGGACGGCACGGCGTTCGATATCGCCATGTCCAACCACGATCCGGCAGCGTTTGAGGCCGCAGCGCGCGAGGTCGGGTTTCTGGGCTTCGGCTTCTATCCCCGGTCGGGCTTCATGCACATCGATCTCGGCCCCGCGCGCCAGTGGGGCGAGCGCTTCCCGGTGCGGGCAACGGCGTTCGCAGCCGAGACGCCACCCGCGCGCGAGGCGCTCGCCGACAGCCGCACGCTGAAAGGGACTGGCGCGGCGGGCGTGGCCACCGTGGGCGCCGCCGGGGTCGAGGTCGCGCAGGAGGTGCTGGCCGAGGCACAGGGCGCCGTGCTGCCGCTGGTGCCGTATCTGGACACCCTAAGGTGGCTGTTCGTCGCCCTGGCGTTGGGTGGAATCGTCGTTGCGATCTGGGCGCGGCTCGACGACTGGAAGAAGGGCCTGCGCTGATGTGGGCCAGCCTGCTTGCCGGGCTTCTCACCCGGCCTTGGGCGCGGCGGGTGGCGGCTATCGCACTCGTCGCGCTCACCATCGCCTTGTTCATCCTCAACCTTCGCCGCACGGCCGAGCGCGCTGGCCGCGCCGCCGAACGGCTCGAAACCCTGGAGCGCAACGATGCCATCCACCGCCAGATGCTGGACGCTGCCGCACGCCGCCCTCGCAGCCGCGACGATCTTCTTGACCGGTTGCGCGAGGGTGACTTCTGACCCACCGCCCGGCATCTGCCCACCCGTGGTGGCGTACAGCCCGGCTGAGCAGATGCGCGTCGCCGACGAGGTCGCCGCGCTGCCCGAGGGGACGCTGATCGTGACTTGGCTTGCCGATTACGCGGTCTTGCGCGACCAGGCGCGGGCCTGTGCGAGGAGATAATTTGAACGGGCCATCTGAATCGTGGCGTGGCCGCGATGATGCGCATATTCTCGGGCCATGAACGAAGACGACGAAAAGCGCATTGCGGCGAAGCTGGCCAGGATCATGGCCATGCTGTGCGTGCGCAACACGCAGCTTGAGCCCGCAGTATTCACCGAATACGTCTGAGCGGCGGGCTTTGGGGGTCGTGGGCCGGTCGTGAGGACCGGTTGAGGGTTGTGCAGGCCCTCACGAGC
>LJNT01000053.1 GCA_001314685.1 Rhodobacteraceae bacterium HLUCCA09 | reverse complement strand
TGGCGCGTTCCGATCTACGTCAAGGTCGGTGCCTCGCGGCCCTATTACGACGTGGCGCTCGCCGTGAAGGCGGGGGCCGACGCGGTGGTGCTCGACGGGATGCAGGGCGGCACCGCGGCGACGCAGACGGTATTCATCGAGCATGTCGGCATCCCCATTCTCGCCGCGATCCGGCCCGCCGTGCAGGCGCTCAGGGATCTGGGCGTGCACCGGCAGGTGCAGCTGATCGTGTCGGGCGGCATCCGCAACGGGGCGGACGTCGCCAAGGCGCTGGCGCTCGGGGCCGACGCGGTGTCGATCGGCACCGCCGCGCTGGTGGCGTTGGGCGACAACGACCCGAAGTGGGAAGAGGATTACCGGCGCCTCGGCACCACCGCCGGCGCCTACGACGACTGGCACGAGGGCGCCGACCCCGCCGGCATCACCACGCAGAACCCGGAGCTGGCCGCACGGCTCGACCCGGTGGCGGCGGGCCGCAGGCTCGCCAACTACCTCGCGGTGATGACGCTGGAGCTGCAGACCATCGCGCGGGCCTGCGGCAAGAGCCACGTGCACAACCTCGAACCGGAAGACCTCGTGGCGCTGACGGTCGAATCCGCAGCGATGGCGGGCGTGCCGCTCGCGGGGACCGACTGGATTCCGGGCCGGACGGGCTGAGCGCGCGGGGCGCCGTTTCGCACCGACGCGATACCGACACGGCAAAAGCGGGAAAAACGCCGCCCGGCAGAGAAGGGACAGACAGGGGACGACATGACGGATCTGACAACCATCGCCCGCGAGAAGGGCATCGAGTTCTTCCTGATTTCCTTCACCGACCTGCTCGGCGTGCAGCGCGCCAAGCTGGTGCCCGCCCGCGCCATCGCCGACATGGCGGTGAACGGCGCGGGCTTCGCCGGGTTCGCCGCGTGGCTCGACATGTCGCCCGCCGATGCCGACATCCTCGCCATCCCCGACCCCAACTCGTTGATTCAATTGCCCTGGAAGCCCAGTGTCGGCTGGCTGGCCGCCGACGTGCATTTCGAGGGAGCGCCCTTCCCCAAGGCGCCGCGCGTCGCGCTCAAGTCGGTGCTGGCGCGGGCCGCCGCGCAGGACATGCACCTCAAGCACGGGGTGGAGTGCGAGTTCTTCCTGATCCAGCCCGACGGCAGCGCCATCTCCGACCCGGCTGACACCCAGGCCAAGCCCTGCTACGACCAAGATGCCCTGATGCGCCGGTTCGACGTCATCGCCGAGATCTGTTCCTACATGGTCGAGCTTGGCTGGGGCCCCTACCAGAACGACCACGAAGACGCGAACGGCCAGTTCGAGATGAACTGGGATTATGCCGACGCCCTCACCACCGCCGACCGCCACGCGTTCTTCAAGTTCATGGTCAAGTCGGTGGCCGAAAGGCACGGCCTGCGCGCCACCTTCATGCCCAAGCCCTTCGCGCACCTCACCGGCAACGGCTGCCACACGCATCTCTCGATGTGGAGCGGGGCCGGCGACAACCTGTTCGCGGGCGACGCGGAGCTGGGGCTGTCGCCCACCGCCTACGCCTTCCTCGGCGGCCTGATCGCGCACGCGAGGGCGCTGACGGCCATCGTCAACCCCACCGTCAACTCCTACAAGCGGCTGAACGCGCCGGTGACGGTGTCGGGTGCCACGTGGTCGCCGAACACGATCACCTACGGCGGCAACAACCGCACCCACATGGTGCGCATCCCCGATGCCGGGCGGCTGGAGCTGCGGCTGCCCGACGGCGCGGCCAACCCCTACCTCATGCCCGCCGCGATCCTCGCCGCGGGACTCGACGGGATCGAGACGCAGGCCGACCCGGGAAAGCGCCTCGACATCGACATGTATGTCGACGGGCACACGGTGGAGGCCGAGCAACTGCCGCTGAACCTGCTCGACGCCGTGCGCGCGCTCGAGGCCGACACGGTGCTGACCGGCGGCCTCGGCGCGGCGGCGTCGGCCTTCGCCAGGTTCAAGCGCGCGGAATGGGCCGACTACAAGAGCCAGCTGACCGAGTGGGAGAGGCGCACGACCCTCGATTGCTGAGGCTCAGGCCGCCGACAGCGTCAGGCAAGGGCCACCCGCGGCCTCGGCGTCGGCCGGGTCGTGGGTGACGATCAGCGCAGGGATCGCCCGGCGGCGGATCAGGTCGAGGGTGAAGGCGCGCATCTCCGCCCGTCGTTCGGTGTCGAGGCCCGAAAAGGGCTCGTCGAGCAGCAGCGCCTCGGGATCGGCGAGCAGCGCGCGCATCAGTGCGGCCCGCGCCCGCTGCCCGCCCGACAACGTGGCGGGGTCGCGCGCCGCCATCCCCTCGAGCCCCGCCTGCGCCAGAGCCCGCTCGACCGCCGCACGCCGCGCCGCCCGGCCGCGCACCGAGCGGGCGAGGCCGAAGGCGAGGTTGTCGCCCACCGAAAGGTGGGGGAACAGCCCTGCATCCTGAAAGACGAGGCCGATGCGGCGGGCCTCGGGTGGCAGTTCGGTCACGTCGCGGCCGTTCAGCGTGATGCTCCCCTCGCAGGAAAAGCCGTGGGCCAGGTGGCCGCCCACCGCGTCGAGCAGGGTCGACTTGCCCACCCCCGACGGCCCCATCACGGCCGCCATCCGCCCGGGCGCGATCTCGAGGTCGAGCGGCGGAAACAGCTGCGCCCCGCCCCGGAACCGCACCGCGAGGCCCGCAAGCGACAGGCTCATGCCGCCGCCGCCCGCAGCGCCCGCCTGTCCCGATGCACCAGCGCCGGCACGGCGAAGGCGGCGAGGAAGGCGGCGAAGGGCAGCGCCGCCTGCAGCGTCGCGTAGACCGCCGTCACCCGGCGGTCGGAGGCCGACGACAGGGCCACCGCCTCGGTCGTGAGCGTCTGCACCCGGCCCGCGCCCATGAACAGCGTCGGCAGGTATTGCGCGACCGACACCGCCACGCCCACCGCCGCCGCCGTCATCAGGGGCGTCAGCAGCACCGGCAGCTTGACCGCGAAAAGTCTGCGCCACGGCCCGGCCCCCAGCGCCGCGGCCGACCGCACCAGCCGGGGGTCGAGCGCGCGCCACGCCGGCGACAGCGCGATCATCACGTAGGGAAAGACGAAGAGCGCCTGCGCCCAGGCGACGGCGAGGACATGATCGGTCACGCCCGCCTGCAGGAACAGCACGTTCAGCCCATAGAGAAAGCCGATCTGCGGCACGAGCAGCGGAAGGTAGACCAGCGCCTCGGCCCATCCGGCGCGGCCGCGCCGCGCCCTGTCCTCGCCCTCGAGCCAGGCGATGGCGAGCAGTAGCGCCGCCCCGGTCGTCAGCGCGGCAAGGGCAAACGTGGTGGTGAGCGCCGCGCCCCATCCGCTCGCGTTGCCGCTCCATGCCTGCAGCGACCACGTCTCGGGCAGGGCGGCAGGCCACGGCCAGCGCCACGCCACCGACCAGAGGGCGAGCGAGACCAACGCCAGCGCGCCGAGGGCGAACACGACCGAGGCGCCGAAGGCCGCGAGGCGCAGGCCCGGCTCGGCCGTCACGCCCCGGCCGCCCCGTCGCAGCCACCACAGGCCCGCCGCCCGCGCTGCCCGCTCGACCGACCAGAGTCCGGCGAAGGCGGCGACGACGAGCGCCAGTTGCAGCAGCGCCCCCGCCGAGGCTGGCAGGAGGCGCGCGATGTCGGGGTCGGAGAACAGGCGCGTCAGCAGCACCGCCAGCGTCGGCGGGTTCGACGGGCCGAGGATCAGCGCCATGTCGACGACCGACAGCGAGTAGGCCAGAACGACCATCGCCGGCAGGCGGATGAGCGGCCAGAGCTGCGGCGCGATCACCTTGATCCAGACGATCCCCCGCCCGTAGCCCAGCGCGCGGGCCGCCGCCATGTCCTGCCGGAGCCGCACCTGGCTGAGCGCCGCGAGGATCATCAGCAGCAGGAACGGCACCTCCTTGACCGCCAGCCCGAGGATCAGCGCGATGCCCCACGGGTCGCCCACCGTGACGGCGCCGGGCGGCTGCGCCCAGCCGAAGAGCGGCGCCAGGAGCCGCGCAATCCACCCCGAAGGCGCCAGCACGAAGGCAAGGCCGATGGCGACGGCGGCATGCGGCGCGGCAAGAAACGGCGCGAGCAGCCGCGCGCCCACCGGCGAGGCGAGCCGGGCATGGGCGACGGCCGCGAGGCCGAGGGCCAGCGCCAGCGACAGCGCCGTGGCGCCGATGCCGCTGACAAGCGTCACGATCACGGCCGTGCCCAGGCCCGGAACGTCGAGCAGGGCGCGCAGCGGCGCGAGGCTGACCTCGGTCGCGCCGATCGCCGGCATCACGCCGAAGGCGGCGCGGGCGGTCTGCCACAGCCCCGCCGCGATCGGTGAGACGAGCCCGGCCGCCACGACGGCCAGAACGGCCCCGCGCAGGAGTCGCCCGTCAGCCCCGGTGCGCCGGCGGGCCGTCACGGGGTGTAGCGCCGCGCCCAGTCGTCGGTCAGGCGGGTCATCCAGCTCGGGTGCGGCTCGAGCAGGGTCGGCCCCAGCGCGTCGAGATCGGGCAACGCCGGTGCCTCGGGCAGCGCGTCGAAGGCGGCTTGCGCCGCGGCGTCGAGCCGCGCCGGGTCGAGCACCGAGTAGGAGCCGAGCACCTCGATGTTCTGCATGTGCGCCTGCGTTTCCGGGTCGAGCAGGAAGTTCGCCACCACCATCGCGCCCTCGCGGCCCGCCGCGTTGTAGGGGATGGCGACGAAGCTGACATTGCCGATCGTTCCGCCCTCGGGCACGAAGACCCGTGCGCTCTCGGGCAACAGGCCCTGCGCGATGGCGGCCGCGGTCGAGGCCGGGTCGAACGACATGGCGATGTCCACCACCCCGTCGTTCAGCATCTGCTGCTGCACCGACTCGTTCTCGGGAAACGCCTCGCCCTGTCGCCACAGGTTCGGGCGGAGCGCGTCGTACCACGCCCAGAGCGGTTCGGTCGTCGCGGCATAGGCGGCATCGGTCACGGGCTGCTGCAGCACGCCCGCGTCGGGGGCGAGCTCGATCAGCGCCTGCTTGAGAAAGGTCGCGCCCATGAAATTCGCCGGGTCGGGGTGGGTGAACCGGCCCGGATTCGCCGCCGCCCAATCGACGAACCCTGCCATCGTCGCCGGCGGTTCGGCCACGCGCGCGCTGTCGTAGCTGAAGACGAACTTGGCCAGCCGCCACGGGCTCTCCATCCCGTCGACCGGCACGGTGAAGTCGACCGAGGCGGGGGCGCCGGGCGACAGGTCGACGTAGCGGGCGTTCGGCAGGTCGGCGACGAAGGGGCCGAACAGCAGGCCCTGTTCCTTCATGGCGAGGAAATTCGGCCCGTTGATCCAGACGAGGTCGACCGAGCCGCCCGCGTCGCGCCCGGCCGCCCTTTCCGACAGGACGCGGGTGACGGCCTCGGCGGTGTCGGTCAGCTTCACCTGCTCGACCGAGACGCCGTAGCGCTCCTCCGTCTGCTCGCCTACCCACGCGATGAAGGCGTTGGTGCGCGCATCGCCGCCCCAGGCGTGCCAGTAGACGGTCTGCCCCTCGGCCGCCGCCAGTGTGTCCTGCCACCCGGCCGCGGTGGGAAGGGCGAGGGCGGCGACGGCCGCGGCGAGAAGGGGGGTGCGCATGGGGGGTGGTCCTTTCGGTCAGCGCCCCGACCCGCCGAACGCCACCCAGCCCTGCCGCCAGCGCAGCACCGTGGTCAGGGCGCAGGCGGCGGCGAAGAGGGTGGCGAAGACGGGGAAGAGGGGCGGAAAGAGGCAGATGGCGACGAACAGCACGATGGTCTCGAAGCCCTCGGTCAGGCCGCCGAGATAGTAGATGCCCTTGCTCGGATAGGCGGGCGCGGCCTCTCCGCGCTTGGCCGCCACCGTGGCGAAGGCGAGGAACGACGAGCCGGTGCCGACGAAGGCCGCGATCAGAACGGCCGCGGCCAAGGCGTTGGCAGCCGGATCGGCCAGCGCGAACCCCAGCGGCACCAGCGCGTAGAATACGAAGTCGAGCGCGATATCGAGGAAGGCGCCGCGGTCGGTCGGCCCGGTCAGCCGCGCCACCGCGCCGTCGAGCCCGTCGCAGAGCCGGTTGACGAGGATGAGGGCGAGCGCGGGCCACCAGAGCTGAAGCGCGAGCAGCGGCACGGCGCCGAGGCCGATGGCGAAGCCGGCGAGCGTGATCGTGTCGGCGCGCACGCCGCGCGCCGCCAACCACTCTGCCGGGCGCTGCATCGCACGGCGCTGCAGCGGGATGAGCGCGGCGTCGATCACGACGCTTCCCGCGAACGCGCGGCCCATCTGCCGGTCGTGGCGTGCATGTTTCCCCCTCGGCGGTCCTGCGCGGCAGAGTTACCGGATCGCGCCGCCGGGGAAAGGCACGATCGGTTGAGGTGCGGCGCGCAGCTCGCCTCAGCGGTCGCGTGCCGGGGTGACGCCCGTCTCGACACGGTCGAGCGCGGTGCAGGCGCGGCAGAGCGTGGCGTCGGGCGCGCCGGTGGCATCTACCCGCAGCCAGCCGCTTGGTGCCGCCGCGCGGTCGAGTTGCCGGCGCAGGACGGCCTCGTCGGCGTCGGAGGCATCGCCGTGCCGCGCGGCGACACGGGAGAGCAAGGTGTCGGCTGGCGCGTCGAGCCACAGCCCGGCGAAGGGCACGCCTGCCTCGCGCGCGATCGCCTCGGCCGTTGAACGGTCGCCCGCGTCGAGGAAGGTGGCGTCGAGCAGCACCGCGCGGCCCGCGTCGAGCAGCGTCGCCGCCCGCACGGCGAGGCGGGCATAGACACGGTGCCGCGCGGTCTCGGTGTAGTGGCCGGCGTCGAGGCTGTGCGACGCCGCGACCTGCGCCATCGCCTTGCGCTCGGTATCCGTGCGCAGGTGCACCGCGCCGGGCGCGGCCCCGAGACGCGGCGCCAGCGCGCGGGCGAGGCCGGTCTTGCCGGTGCCCGAGAGGCCCCCCACCGCGATCAGAACGGGCGGCGCAGGCGCGAGAAAGCCGAGCGCGGCGTCGAGATAGGCGCGCGCCTCGGGGTAATCCTGCGCGCCTTGCGCACGCCCCGCCTGCACCCCGACCATCGCACGGATCGCCGCGCGCACCGACTGGAAGAGCGGCAGGGCGGCGGTGCCCGCGTCCTCGTCGCCGCCCGCCGCCAGCAGGTAGCTGCCGAGCGCGGCATTGGCCTGCATGTCCAGGCCCCTCTGCCACAGATCCATCAGCAGGAAGGCGAGGTCGTAGAGCGTGTCGCAGGTGCCGAGCGTCTCGTCGAATTCGAGCGCGTCGAACAGCACCGGGTCGCCGTCGATCAGGACAATGTTGCGCAGGTGGAGGTCACCGTGGGCGCGGCGGACATGGCCGGCCCGTGCCCGCGCGTCGAGCAGGTCGGCGTGCCTCGCCAGGTCGGCGCGGGCTGCCACGTCGAACCGCGCGATCCGGTCGGGGTCGAGCGCGTCGCCCATACCGCCGAATTCGCGGGCGAGTTCGTCGAGGATATCGCCGATCAGCTTGGCGCCCGGCGCGCGGCGCACCTCGCAGCGGCCGTGCCAGTCACGGATCTCGCGCCCCAGCCGCTCGGACAGCGGCGTGTCGAGCGCGCCGCGCGCGGCGACCTCGACCAGTTCGGCCGATTTCGGGAAGCGCCGCATGCGCAGAACCCATTCAACCGGCTCGCCGGTGCCGCCGAGGGCGAGGGCGCCATCGGCCTCGCGGGTCACCGGCATCACGTCTCGGTAGATCGTGGGTGCGCCCGGGGTGTTGAGCGCCAGCTCGCGGCGCAGCATCTCTTCCCGCCGGGCGAGGGTCGAAAGATCCATGTAGTCGTAGCGGACGGCGCGCTTGATCTTCAGCGCCTCGCCGCCCGACAGGAACACGAGCGCCCCGTGGGTTTCCACCACCTCCGCCTCGCCCGGCACCTCGAACGCGGCGCCGGAGCGGAGGAAGGCGATCGCCTCGGTCTGGTCCTGTTCGGCGGCCATGCTCTCCCCGTCGGGTCACCCCGAAGGGTAGCGGAGTGCCCAGGCGGCTCCATGACATGCATCAAGCGGAGGGCATCAAGCGGGAGGGCATCAAGCGGAGGTGGCGTCGCCCTCGAGCGCGCGCAGGAAGGCGCCGGGGGTGTAGACTGGCAGCCGGCCGGCATGGACGAGCAGATCGTCGTCGGAGCTGACGAGCGGTGTGCCGGTCGCCAGCGCCAGCGCGGCGAACTTCCGGTCGGAGAGGTCTGCCACGAAGATGACCGGCGCCAGGTCGTGCGGGGCGTCGACCCGCCCCTCGGGGCCGAAGAGCGGCTCGATGGCGGGCCAGCTCAGGCGGGGGATGCGCGTCAGCACCTCGCGGGTCTCGTCGCGGGTGGCCTCGCTCCAGACCTGCACGAGGGTTCCGGCGGCGGCAAGCTCGAGCAGCGCGGCCGAGGCGCTGCCGGCGCGAAAGCCCGCGGCCACGAAGACGTTGGTATCGAGGATCGCGCGGTGCATCCGTCGCAGCGCGCCTAGCCGGCAGTGGCGGACCGGTCGCCCGGCCCTGTCAGCGCCGCGCCGAGCTCGGCCTCGAGCCGCCGCGCCGCCTCGGCGCGCGGCGCCGAGAATCGGGCGAGCAGCAGGTAGGCCACCGGTGTGAGGTAGAGGGTGGAGAGCGTGGCGAGCCCGAGGCCGCCCACGATCACCCAACCCAGCGCCTCGCGCGCCTCGGCGCCGGCGCCCGACGACAGGATCAGCGGCACGCCGCCCAGCACCGTCGAGGTCATGGTCATCATCACGGGGCGCAGGCGGATGGTCGAGGCGTCGAGGATCGCCTCGCGCACGCCTGCGCCCGCGTCGCGCAGCTGGTTGGCGAACTCGACGATCAGGATGCCGTTCTTGGCCATGATCCCAATGAGCATGACGAGGCCGATCTGGCTGTAGACGTTGAGGCTGAGCCCGGTGAACAGAAGCGCGAAGACCGCGCAGGCGAGGCCCAGCGGCACGGTGGCCATGACGACGGCCGCCGAGATGAAGCTCTCGAACTGGGCCGCCAGCACGAGGAACACCACCACGATGGCGAAGCCGAAGGTGACGAGCAGGCCCGATGTGGTCTGATCGAGCGTTGCCGCCTCGGCCAGCGGCACGACGCGGTTCTCCTCGGACAGCACGTCGCCCGCCAGATCCTCGACCTGCGCGAGCGCGTCTCCGAGCGCGAGCTGCGGCGTCAGCCCGGCCGAGATCTCGACCGAGCGATTCTGGCCCTCGCGCTCGAGCTCGGGGGCGACGGCGCGCTCCTCGAGCGTCACGAAGCTCGACATCGGCACGGTCTGCCC
>LJNT01000194.1 GCA_001314685.1 Rhodobacteraceae bacterium HLUCCA09 | reverse complement strand
CCCGATGACGGGTCGGCCGTGTCCGCGGCCGCGCCGGGGGGCGCATCCGGCGACGCCCCGTCGGGCGCGGCGGGCGCATCGGGTGCGCCAGGGCGGGCGGCGCGGAACAGGCGTGCGGCGGAGGAGAGCGGGCGCCCCCCCTCGGCCGGCGACAGCACGAGCGCCACCCGGCCGGGCACCGGGTCGAACAGGGTGTCGGGCTCCACGCCCATCGCCGCGAGGATCGCGCCCTGCCGGGCGGGCGTCATCACCTCCCAGGCACGGGCGCGGGCATGGGGCAGGCTGTCGGCCTCGACCGGGTGGGGGATGCCGGTGTCGACCACGCGCCACGGCGCCTCGGGCGCGGTGCCCTCGGTGCTGATCGAGGCGGTGCGGCGCACGGCGTGCCCGTCGAGATAGACGTGGAAGGCGGTCTCGGCACCGGGATGGCGTGCGCCCGAGAGGCGGAAGCGGAAGACCTCGGTGCCGGGCAACTCGGCCGACAGGGCGGCGCAGACGGGCGAGTGCTCGGCGTCGGCCTCGCGGAACTCCACGAGCGCGAGCTCGGCCTCGCCCACCGGCGCGGTGACGCGGAACGGGGTGGCGCCCGCGCCGAAGCCGAGGCCGTCGAGCATCAGGCGCGCGAGCGGAGGCGGCGGCAGGTGCCCCTCGGGCTGCAAAAGCAGCGGCGCAGGCGCTCCACCGCGTCCGGCGCCCCGCCGCAGGAGGCGCGACAGCAGGCCCGGCCGGGCCTCTGTCGCGCGCGGCTGCCCGCGCGCCGCGGCAGCCGCTGCACCGGCGCGCGCCTGCAACGCATGAACCTGGCCGAGGGCCGGAACGACGCGCTCGGGCGCCGCGGCGACGAGCGCGAAATCGACCAGCGCGAAGTCCTCTCTCATCCGCCCTCCGTTCTGCGCGGTCCGGCGTCCGCCGGCCTTGCGCCGCCCCTCCCTGCCGCAGGGAGAGTCGGCGCGGCAAGCGTCACCACCCCGTCACATACGCGCACGGGCGGCGGGTGCAATGCAGCGGGTGCAATGCGGGACGGACAGGAGCAGTGCGAACCGACGCCCGGGCGCTCCGGTATGAAGGGATCGGCCAGCTTGCGGGCTGGGAGGGCGGGCCTGCGGACGGTGCCGCGAGGGAGAGCGCGTTTGAGAAGGGCGCGGCCAGAGAGGGCGGCCATGCGGGGGCTGGGCCATGGGCGAGGCGCCGCCGCGGTCGCGGCCGGCCGACGCGCATCGCCGCCTCGCCCCGTCGGTGCGAGGTCGGGGCCGGGGACGTGGACGGGGCCAGGGACGGGTCCAGGGACGGGGACGGGGACGGGGCCGCGGACGTGGATGGGGACGGGGACGGCACGGTCCGGCGCAGCTCGGCGCATCATGCAGGCGTCGCCCCGCCCGCGCCGCTCGCCACCCGGGGCGCCACCGGGGGGCGCTACCGGGGGGCGCTACCGGGGGCGCCACCGGGGGCCGCCGCCGCGGAGCGGGGCGCGTCCCGCTTGCTCCGATCCCTCCCTTGCCCTATATGCTGGCGGTCGCAGGGGGTGCGGCCATCGGCGCCGCGCCCCCTTATATCTTGTTCGGAGTCTTCATGGCCAGACGGAAGAAAGTGTACGAGGGCAAGGGGAAGGTCCTCTACGAAGGCCCCGAGCCTGGCACGTTCGTGCAGTATTTCAAGGACGACGCCACCGCCTTCAACTCCGAGAAGCACGACGTGATCGAGGGCAAGGGCGTGTTGAACAACCGTCTGTCCGAGTTCTTCATGTCGGGGCTGAACGCGATCGGCGTGCCCACGCACTTCATCAAGCGCATCAACATGCGCGAGCAACTGATCCGCCAGGTCGAGATGATCCCGCTCGAGGTGGTGGTGCGCAACATCGCCGCCGGCTCGTTTTCCAAGCGGCTGGGCATCGACGAGGGCGAGCCGCTGCCGCGCCCGATCGTCGAGTTCTACTACAAGGACGACGCGCTGGGCGACCCGCTGGTGACGGAGGAGCACATCCTGGCCTTCGGCTGGGCCGGCCAGCAGGATCTCGACGACATGGTGGCGCTGGCGCTGCGGGTGAACGACTTCCTCTCGGGCGTGCTGCTGGGCGTCGGCATCCGCCTCGTGGACTTCAAGATCGAGATCGGCCGGATCTGGGAGGGCGATTACATGCGCCTCGTCGTGGCCGACGAGATCAGCCCCGATTCGTGCCGCCTGTGGGACATCAAGACCGGCAATCGTCTCGACAAGGACGTGTTTCGCCGCGACCTGGGCGATCTTGCCGATGCCTATACCGAGGTGGCCCGTCGGCTTGGCGTTCTGCCGCAGACCTCGGCCCCGCTGGGCAAGCCCACGCTGATCAACTGAACCGGCACGCGCGCGTCCGCTCGGGCCGCTTCCTGCTCCTGCTGCAGGCGCGCAGAGCGGCGGGCCGGTGCGCGGCGGCGGCCCGTGCGGGGGCGCTGCCCCCGTCGCCCGTTCCGGGCGACTCCCCCGGAGTATTTGGACCAAGATGATGGGCAGACCGCCTTCGAGGCGGGCACGCCTCGCGGCGCGGCGCGGCGGCCGGGCGGGCGGTGTGACGGGGCATTCCGGCGCGTCCCCGTGCCCGTCTGGACCGGGGAGCCATTGCAGAAGAGGAGCGGGAGAGCCTTGGCAGACGGCGGCATGACGGATTCGGCCCTTGCGCATGCTGTCCGGGCGGAGGGGGCCGTGACGGATGGAGCGGGGCGCGCGCGCCCGGCGCGCCCGTGATCGGCGGGCGCATCGCCCCGCGGCCTCGCGGCTTGGGTTTCGGCGGCGGCTCGCGTATCTTCCGTGCATGAACCGGCCGGTTTCCGCCACGCCTGACGATGCGACCCGCGCCCGCGCCGCGTGCGCGCCCGGCGTGGGGTCGGGCGTCCATGACGACCGTCCGCCCTGGCTCCTGCGGGCGATCCTTCTCGGCATCGTCGCGCTCGCTGGCGTGGTCCTCTACTACACCAACGCCTATCTCACCGAGCGCTTCACCGAGACCACGCGCAGCCGCGCCGAACTGCGGCTCGCGCTCTACTCGGGCAACGTCGTCTCGGAGTTGCAGCGCAACTCGGTCGTACCGCTGTTGCTTGCGCAGGACCCGGCCCTGATCGGCGCGCTCAACTCGGGCGATTTCAGCCAGTCCTCGCAGCGGCTGATGTCGTTCCGCGAAGAGATCGGGGCGGCGCAACTGATGCTGCTCGACGTGACCGGCCGCGCGGTGGCCTCGACCGACCGCAACCTGATCGGCTCGCAGCACCGCTCGGCGCCCTATTTCGTCGACGCGCAGCGCTCGTCCGACACGGTCTTCTCGGTGGTCGAGCGCGAGACGGGCGCGCGCGAGTTCACCTATTCGCGCAAGGTCACCTCCGACCGCGAGCTCGTCGGCGTGATCGTCGTCTCGGTCGACCTGCAGAAGTTCGAGCAAAGCTGGGCGGGCATCGCCGACGCGGTTCTCGTGACCGACAGCGAGGGCACCATCATCCTTGCCACCGAGCCGCTGTGGCGCGGCAAGACGGTGGATGAGGCGCTCGCCGCGCAGGACCCGCCCTCGGCCATCGAGCGCGCGCTCAAGGCCACCGCCGACTGGTCGTTCCTGCCGCCCGACGCCTACATTCTCGGCGAGGCGGTGATGCGATCCGACGCGCGAATCCCCTTCCGCGGCTGGCGGATCGTGTCGTTCACGACCTACTCGTCGGTGCGCGAGAGGGTGAACGGGGTGCTCGCCCTCGAGATCATGGGCTTCGCGCTGGTGCTCGCGGGCACCTTCTTCGTGCTGTCGCGGCGGGCGCAGTCGCGCTCGCGCCTTTTCCAGCGGGAGTCGGCGGAGCTTCGCCTGCTCAACGAGCGGCTGCAGCAGGAAATCGCCGAGCGCGAGAAGGCCGAGAAGAACCTCGAAGTGGCCGAGCAGACGCTGGCGCAATCCTCCAAGCTGGCGGCGCTGGGAGAGATGTCGGCGGCCGTCAGCCACGAGCTGAATCAGCCGCTTGCGGCGATGAAGACCTACCTCGCCGGCGCGCGGCTGCTGCTGCGCCGCAACCGCGTCGACGAGGCGCTGTCGTCCTTTGCGCGGATCGACGACCTGATCGGGCGGATGGGGGCGATCACGCGGCAGCTCAAGAGCTACGCGCGCAAGGGCGAGACGGCCTTCGAAACCCTTGATATGCGCGACGTGGTGAGTTCGGCCCTCTCGATGATGGAGCCGCAGCTCAAGCGCCGGCACGTGGCGATCACCCGCTCGCTGCCGCAGCGGCCGGTGCTGGTGCGGGCCGACCGGCTGCGGATGGAGCAGGTGCTCATCAATCTCTTCCGCAACGCCCTCGACGCCACAAAGGACACGCCGGAGCCGCGCATCGACCTGATCCTGTCGCTCGGCCAGACCGCGACCCTCACGGTGCGCGACAACGGCCACGGCATCGCCGATCTCGACGCCCTGTTCGAGCCCTTCTACACGACCAAGGCCCCCGGCGACGGGGTGGGGCTGGGGCTTGCCATTTCCTCGGGCATCGTGAACGACCACGGCGGGCGGCTGACCGCCCGCAACGCCCGCGCGGGCGGGGCGGTGTTCGAGGTGATGCTGCCCCTCGATGCGGCGTCCCATGTGGCCCCGGTGCGCGCGGCGGAGTAGCGGGGCGCGCCGCTGGGTTTGGGCGGCGGGCCATCGCGGCCCCGGCGCGGCCCGGCAGATGGAGCACGGCGCGAGGCCGGAGGGAGAGAGCCATGGCGAAGGCCATGAAGATCGCGATCATCGACGACGAGATGGACATGCGGCAGTCGATCAGCCAGTGGCTGGCGCTGTCGGGCTACGACACCGAGACCTTCGCGAGCGCAGAGGACGCGCTCAAGGGCATCGGGCCGGACTATCCCGGCGTCGTGGTCTCCGACATCCGGATGCCGGGGATGGACGGGATGGCGTTTCTCAAGCGCCTGATGAGCCAGGATTCGGCGCTGCCCGTCATCATGATCACCGGCCACGGCGACGTGCCGATGGCGGTCGAGGCGATGCGGGTGGGGGCCTTCGACTTCCTCGAGAAGCCCTTCGACCCCGAGCGCATGACCGACCTCGCCAAGCGGGCCACGCAGCGCCGGCGGCTGGTGCTCGACGCCCGCCTGTTGCGGCGCGAGCTGTCGGACGGCGGCCAGATCATGCAGAAGTTCATCGGCACGAGCCAGCCGATGGAGCGCCTGCGCGAGGACATCCTCGATCTCGGCCAGGCCGACGGGCACGTGCTGATCGACGGCGAGACGGGCACCGGCAAGACGCTCGCCGCGCACGCGCTGCACGCGGTCGGCGCGCGCGCGGCCAGGCCCTTCGTCGTGGTGGCCTGCGCCGCCTTCGCCGAGGAGGATCTCGGCCGCCGGCTGTTCGAGGGCGATGCGGAGGCGGGCCAGTTGCCGACGGTAGAGCAGGCGCGCGGCGGAACCCTGTGCCTCGAGGACGTCGAAGCGCTGTCGCCGCAACTGCAGGCGCGGCTGCTGACCGTCATCAACGACCAGGGCACGCCGGCCGAGACGCGGATTGTGGCGGTATCGAACCTGCAGCAGCAGGGCAAGACCAGCGAGGACGCGCTGCGCCCGGACCTGTTCTACCGCCTCGCCGCCATGCGCATCACGGTGCCGCCCCTGCGCGCGCGCGGCGAGGACATACTGCAGCTCTTCACGCGGCTCTCCCAGCAATTCGCCGAGGAATACGGCTGCGAGGCGCCCGAGGTGACCGCGCAGGAGGCTGCGCAGCTCCTTCAGGCGCCCTGGCCCGGCAACGTGCGCCAGCTCATCAACGTCGCCGAGCGCGCGGTGCTGCAGAACCGGCGCGGCTCGGGCACGATCGCCTCGCTGCTGATGGCCGAGAGCGATGCGGCCGAGCCGGTGATGACGACGGAAGGCAAGCCGCTGAAGGAATACGTCGAGGCCTTCGAGCGGATGCTGATCGACAACACGATGCGCCGCCACAAGGGCTCGATATCGGCGGTGATGGAGGAGCTCTGCCTGCCGCGCCGGACGCTGAACGAGAAGATGGCGAAATACGGGCTGCAGCGCGCCGACTACCTCTGAGCGAGCGGCAAATCCCTTGAGAAAGGGATTTGCGAAAAGTCTTGTGAAGACTTTTCCGGCGCGGGGTGGGAGCCGCGCTGCAAACAATCTTCGGCCGGGTTCGGCACCGGGCGGGCGTGCCTGTCGAGTTGGCCATGCTTTCGGGATTGTGTTCCGCCCCCGTTCCCCGCTAGTGTCGTCAGTGTGTGCGTGACCAGCCCCTCGTGGCCCGTCGCGCCCGATACCAGATTTCTCCGGCGCGCCGGCGCGGGATCCGCGCGGTGCCCGGCGTCATCGACCCCTTGCAGGGTCACACCGCCTGCCGGCTTTCATGCCCCGGGCGACCCACCGAACGGATGTCGCGGCCCGTCCGCGCGCATCGGAGACGAACCGCGATGACAAGCGCGACAGGCCCAGAGCAGGCAGAGGCAGAGGCCCCAGCGGCCCGCGCCGGCGCCGCGCCGTCCGCCGCCATCGCCCCAGCGACAAGCCCGCGCCGTGCCCCGCCTCCCTATGCGAGGCGGGCGCCGCCGGGCCGTGAAAGCCCTACATGCCCAAGAAGATGCTCATCGACGCCACCCACGCGGAGGAGACCCGTGTCGTGGTGGTCGACGGAAACAAGGTCGAGGAATTCGACTTCGAGACGGTCAACAAGCGCCAGCTGGCCGGCAACATCTACCTCGCAAAGGTCACGCGGGTAGAGCCGTCGCTGCAGGCGGCCTTCGTCGATTACGGCGGCAACCGCCACGGCTTCCTCGCCTTCTCGGAGATCCACCCCGATTACTACCAGATTCCGGTCGCCGACCGGCAGGCGCTGCTGGAGGAGGAGCGCGTCTACGCCGAGGCCCAGGCCGCCGAGGAGGGCGAGGCCAAGCCCAGGCGCCGGCGCCGCTCCGCCGCCAAGACGGCCAGGGCCGGGGAAGACGACGCGGTCGAGACCCGCGATGCGCCCGAGACGGGCGGCGTCGCGGGGATGGACGTGGTCGAGCCCGGCGCGACCGACGCGGGCGACGCGCTGCCAGTGTCCGAGCCCGAGGCGGGCGAGCACGAGAGCGCCGGCGCCCCTGCCGACGCGCCGGACGCGGCGACGGCGACCGAGGTTACCGGTGGCGGTCCCTCCCGTGACGGGGCGCCCGATGCCGAGGCGGCCCATTCCGACGAAACCGGCGACAAGCCCTACGCCGCTGTCGACCACGCCACCGAGCTCGACAGCGAGATCGAGTCTGTCGCCGACGAGGACGTGACCGAGGAGATCCGGCACACGCGCAAGCCGCGCCCGCGCCGCTACAAGATCCAGGAGGTCGTCAAGGTCCGCCAGATCATGCTGGTGCAGGTCGTCAAGGAGGAGCGAGGCAACAAGGGCGCGGCGCTGACCACCTACCTGTCGCTCGCCGGCCGCTACTGCGTGCTGATGCCCAACACCGCCCGCGGCGGCGGCATCAGCCGCAAGATCACCAACGCCGCCGACCGCAAGAAGCTCAAGGAGATCGCGGGCGAGATCGAGGTGCCCGAGGGCGCGGGCCTGATCATCCGCACCGCCGGCGCCAAGCGCACCAAGACCGAGATCAAGCGCGATTACGAGTATCTCAAGCGGCTGTGGGAGCAGATCCGCGACCTGACGCTGAAATCGGTCGCGCCGGCGCCGATCTACGAGGAAGGCAACCTGATCAAGCGCTCGATTCGCGACCTCTACTCGCGCGAGATCGACGAGGTTCTGGTCGGGGGCGAAGACGGATACCGCGTCGCCAAGGACTTCATGAAGATGATCATGCCGTCGCACGCCAAGAACGTGCGGCACTACGCCGACCCGATGCCGCTCTTCGCGCGCTTCCAGGTCGAGAGCTACCTCGCCTCGATGTTCAACCCGACGGTGCAGCTGAAATCGGGCGGCTACATCGTGATCGGCGTGACCGAGGCGCTTGTGGCGATCGACGTCAACTCGGGCCGCGCCACCAAGAAGGGCTCGGTCGAGGAGACGGCGCTCGAGACCAATCTCGAGGCGGCGGAAGAGATCGCGCGCCAGCTGCGCCTGCGCGACCTCGCCGGCCTCATCGTGATCGACTTCATCGACATGGAGGAGCGCAAGAACAACGCCGCCGTCGAGAAGCGCTTCAAGGACAAGCTCAAGACCGATCGCGCGCGCATCCAGGTGGGCCGCATCTCGGGCTTCGGCCTGCTGGAGATGTCGCGCCAGCGCCTGCGCCCCGGCATGCTCGAGGCGACGACCCAGCCGTGCCCGGCCTGTCATGGCACCGGCCTCTTGCGCTCCGACGACAGCCTCGGCCTGCAGATCCTGCGCCAGATCGAGGAAGAGGGCGTGCGCGGCAAGTCGCGCGAGGTGACGGTGCGCTGCCCGGTGGCCATCGCCAACTTCCTGATGAACCAGAAGCGCGAGCACATCGCCCAGATCGAGGCGCGCTACGGGCTGTCGGTGCGGATCGAGGGCGACGGGATGATGATCAGCCCCGACTTCACCATCGACCGCTCCAAGACGGCGACGCGGGCGGTTCCCGAGCCGGCGGCGCCGGTCATCTCCGTCGATACCTCGGATATGCCGGAGATGCCCGAGGAGGACGAGGCCGAGGAGGCCGGGCAGGACGAGGCGACGGCGCCCCCGCAGGAGGGCGCCGCCGACGAGGGTGGGCCGAAGAAGAAGCGCCGCCGTCGCCGCCGCCGGGGCCGCGGCTCTGGCGCGGGCGAGCAGCAGGCCACCGAGGACCAGGGTGACGAGGGTCAGGACGGCGAAGCTCAGGCAAGCGACGGGCAGGATGCGGCGAGCACTGGCGCGGAGCGCGAGTCCGCCGATGCGGGAGACGACTCCGCCGCCGGTCCCGTGACCGCGGACGCCATGCCTGCGCCGGAGAAGGCTGCGGAGGCGGGCGAGACCGGGGTCGCTGGCGCAGCCGAGTCGCAGGACGAGGCGGCCGCGGAGGAGAAGCCCAAGCGCACCCGCGTGCGCCGCACCTCGCGGGGCCGCAAGAGCAAGGCTGCCGAGGGAGAGGCTATGGCCGAGACCGGGGCCGCGGAGGCGCCTGCCGAGCCTGCGCCCGAGCCAGAGCCTGCGCCCGAGGCAGAGCCTGCGCCCGAGGCAGAGCCTGCGCCAGAGGCAGCGGCGCCCGAGCCCGAGCCAGAGCCCGAGAGCATGCCCGAGCCTGCGCCGCAGCCCGAGCTCGCATCCGCCGCCGCGCAGGCCGCGATCGCCCAGGCGGAGCCGCCGAGGCGCCGCAGGAGCCGGCCACCGACGACGAGCCGGCCGGGAAGGAGCCTGCGGGAGGTGCGTCGCGCGAGCGCGAACTCGCCACGGCGGGCGACGCGCCCGAATCGCGCGGCGACGACGAGCCGAGGCCCAAGAAGCGCGGCTGGTGGTCGTTCGGCCGCTGAGGCCCGATCAGCCCTTGACGATCGTGAACAGGAGGCGGCCCCCGGCCGCCTCCCGCGTGTCGGCCAGGTGATGACCGGCCTCGGCGCAGAAATGCGGCACGTCGATCATCGCCGCCCGGTCGGTCGCCTCGAGCACCACGGTCGCGCCCGGCGGCAGGGCGGCCAGCCGCTTGCGCAGCCGCAGGACGGGCAGGGGGCAGATCAGCCCGACCGCGTCGATCGTCTCGTGCGTCTCCATGCGCGCGAGGTAGCCGCCCGGCGCCCCTGCGTCCACCTGCTACGGCCTTGTGATGGGCACGCCCCGTGACCGCGGCAAAAGGCTCGGCTAGGGTGCGCCCATGTTCGGGATCGACATCATAGACGCGGCTTTCCTGCCCTCGGCGACGGTGGCGCTGCTGGCCGGCGTCATCAGCTTCCTGTCCCCTTGCGTGCTGCCGATCGTGCCGCCCTACCTCGCCTACATGTCTGGTATCTCGATGAAGGAATTGTCGGGCGAGATCGAGATCGGCCCCGACGGGCAGGCGGTGGCGGTCGACACGGGCCGAAAGCAGGTGATGCTGGCGGCGCTGTTCTTCGTGCTCGGCCTGTCGACCGTCTTTCTCTTCCTGGGGTTCACGGCCTCGGCCTTTGGCGCGTTCTTCCTGCAGAACCAGCAGGTGTTCAATGCGGTGGCGGGCGTGCTGGTCATGGTCTTCGGCGCTCATTTCATCGGCATCTACCGCATCGGCTTTCTCGACCGCGAAGCACGGCTCGACGCAGGCGACCGGGGCGGCTCGGCCTTCGGCGCCTACGTGCTGGGCCTCGCCTTCGCCTTCGGCTGGACGCCCTGCATCGGCCCGCAGCTTGGCGCGATCCTGTCGCTCGCCGCCTCCGAGGCCGATCTCGCGCGCGGCACCACGCTGCTCGGCGTGTATGCGGCGGGCCTCGGCATCCCGTTCCTGCTGGTCGCGGCCTTCTTTCCCCGCATGACCGGGCTCATGGCGTGGATGAAGCGGCACATGGAGCAGATCGAGCGCGTCATGGGCCTGCTTCTGTGGACGATCGGACTGATGATGCTGACGGGCGGCTTCTCGCAGTTCTCCTTCTGGCTGCTCGAAACCTTCCCGGCGCTTGCCCAACTCGGCTGAGGGCGCGGGCCGCCGTTAACCCAACTTTCGCCCGAATCCTGCGATAGCCTCGGCGCGTGAGACAGAGCGTCGAGAATGGCCCGTTCGCGGGGCCGGGCCGTGTGCGCCGCCGCCGGGTGATCTACATCCCCGGTTACGATCCCGTGCCCGCCCGCAAGTACCGCGAGATGTATCGGGCCGAGGGTGCCGAGCAGGCCCGGCTGTCGGGCTACTCGCTCAGGCTGCGGCCCGTCGGGTCGCCGGCGCGCGGCGCGGCCACGGGCACCTTCGGCTGGGAGGTCGAGGCCGAGATCGAAGGGGCGCAGACGCAGGCGCGCGTCGAGGTGCTCGTCTGGTCCGACATCGTGAAGCGGTCGATGGCGGGCGGGCTGCTGACGACCTACGGCCATCTCGTGCGCACGGCGTGGGTCTATCTTTCGACCGGCGCGCTCTGGCGGCTCGCCCGGCTGCGCAAGGGGCCGGTCATCGCCGCGCTCTACCCGGTCGCGGTGCTTCTGGGGCAGCTCGGGGTCGCGCTGGTCGCGGCCTGGCTCGCCGGCCGGGCGCTGGCGCTGCTCCACCCGCTCGCGGCC
Organism: Rhodobacteraceae bacterium HLUCCA09; assembly: GCA_001314685.1. Classification (GTDB taxonomy): domain Bacteria; phylum Pseudomonadota; class Alphaproteobacteria; order Rhodobacterales; family Rhodobacteraceae; genus HLUCCA09. Next base: position 4,906 of record LJNT01000194.1, on the reverse strand, counting down.
TGGGGCGGGCTCGCGCTCGTGCCGCTGCTCCTGTGGTGGTTCCGCCGGCTCGACGGGCGGCTCTACGCCCATTACCTGATGCACGATTATGCCTTCTCGGCGCGCTTTCGCGGCGCCGACCCGCCGGAGCTCTCGGCCCGGATCGACGCCTTCGCCGACCATGTGGCCGCCGCACTGGCGGACGACGCCGACGAGGTGCTCGTCGTCGGCCATTCCTCTGGCGCGCATATCGCGGTGTCCGTGCTGGCGCGGCTGATCCGGGCGCGGCGCCTCCCGGCCGACGGCCCCGCCCTGTCGCTCCTGACGCTGGGGCAGGTGATCCCGATGGTGTCGTTCCTGCCCGAGGCCGGGCCGCTGCGCGCCGACCTTGCGCTGGTGTCGCGCTCGGCCGGGCTGACCTGGGTCGACGTGACCGCGCCGGGCGACGGCTGCGCCTTCGCGCTGTGCGATCCCGTTTCGGTGTCGGGCGCGGCGGGTCCGGGCAGGCGCTGGCCCCTGGTGCTTTCGGCCGCCTTCACCCGCACGCTCTCGCCCGCGCGGTGGAAGGCGCTCAGGTGGCGCTTCTTCCGCCTGCATTTCCAGTATCTCTGCGCCTTCGACGCGCTGAAGGGGCGGCGCGACGACTACGACTATTTCCGCATCACGGCGGGGCCCTTGACGCTGGCCCGGCGCCTCGGCGCCCGCGCCCCGTCGCCCAGCCGGATAGAGCGGCCGCTGGCCGGCTATGGATGCGCCGAGGCGGCGGCGTCCGCGCCGCAGCCGGCATGAGGCCGCAGCCATGAGCCCGCGACCCGAGGCGCCCGCGCTGCCCGACCGGCCGCTGCCGCCCAAGCCGGCGGCCCGCGCCGACCGGGTGGGGTTGTGGCGCTACATGCGCCTGTTCCGGCAGGACATCCTGTCGGCCCAGCCCGCGCGCCTCTACCGCGCGTGGATGGCCGAGTTCCGCACGCCGTTCTTCCGCTCCTATCTCGTCAACCAGCCCGACCTGGTGCGGATGGTGCTGACCGAGCGGCCGCGCGACTTCCCCAAGTCGCATCGCGTGCGCGAGGGCCTCGCGCCGCTTCTCGGAGAGAGCGTGTTCGTCACCAACGGCGCCCAGTGGGAGCGGCAGCGCCGCATCATCGACCCGGCCTTCGAGGGCGGGCGCCTGCGCGAGACGTTTCCCGCGATGGTCGACGCGGCGGAGGCGGCGGTGGCGCGGCTGGGCGCACGGGCCGACGGGCGGCCGGTCGAGATCGAGGAGGAAGCGAGCTTCGCCGCGGCCGACGTGATCTTTCGCACCCTCTTCTCGGTGCCGATCGAGGACGAGATCGCGGGGCGGGTCTTCCGCGAGTTCCGCGCCTATCAGCGCCGACAGCCGCTGGTGAACCTCGCCGCCTTCCTGCCCCTGCCGCGCTGGGTGCCGCGCCCGCATCAGCGCGGGGTGCGCCGGGCGGCGCGATCGATCCGTGGGCTGATCGCGCAAATGGTCGAGCGGCGGCTCGCCGAGATCGAGGCCGGCACGGCGCCCGAAGACCTCGCCACCAAGATCATGACGACCGCCGATCCGGTGACGGGGGCGCGCTTCGACGGGCCCGAGATGGTCGACCAGGTGGCGATCTTCTTCCTCGCGGGGCACGAGACCTCGGCCTCGGCGCTGGCCTGGGGGCTGCACCTGCTCGCCCTCTACCCCGACGCGCAGGAGCGGGTCGCGGCGGAGGCCGCGACGCTGCCCGCGCGCCCCGCCTTCTCCGACCTTTCGAAGCTCGCTTTCACCCGCGACGTCTTCCGCGAGGTGCTGCGCCTCTACCCGCCGGTGCCGATGATGGTGCGCGAGGCGGCGCGCCCCGAGCGATTCCGCGACCGCGACGTGGCCCAGGGGGCGCAGGTCGTTTTGTCGCCCTGGCATCTGCACCGGCACGCGCGGCTCTGGGAGGCGCCCGACGCCTTCGCGCCCGAGCGCTGGGCGACGGAGAACGGCCGCGCCTGCGCGCGCGACGCCTACATTCCCTTCTCGTCGGGGCCGCGAGTGTGCACCGGGGCGGGATTCGCGATGGCCGAGGGGGTGCTGCTGCTGGCGCTGATCGCGCGCGCGATCCGCCTTTCGCCCGAGCCGTCCCGACCGCCGGTGCCCGTCGCCCACCTTACGGTGCGCGCCCGCGACGGAATCTGGCTGCGCCTTGCACGCCGCGGGCGGCAAATTCCTTGAAGAAGGAATTTGCAAAAGCCTTCGTCAAGGCTTTTGCGCGGCGCTCAACACAGCCGGCGGATCGGGGCGGAGTTACAGAAGATCACGTACTGACCGGCGTTCTCCATCACCGGGAAGCCCCTCCGCCGCATCTCGGCGACGAAGACGGCACGGCCCACGATGCGGTCGACGTCGGACGCCTTGCGGCGGACGACGCCGCCCTGCGCGGCCGCGCGGCAGGCGAAGATCTGCGTGAGCCAGCGCGCGGCGTCGGGGCCGGGCAGGCGGACAGGCGGGGTGGGGTGCGGGCCGATATCCATGACGGGACATTGACCCGAGATGGTTAACCCTGCGTTACTCGAGGCCCAGCCGATGCCGGTAGTCTCGCAGCACGAACAGGCGGATCGCGGTGGCGAGGCCCATCTCGAGGCCCCGGTCGCGGTCGATCTCGGTGGCGAGGCGGGCCGGCGAGAGGCCGCGCTCGACCGCGATCTCGCGGAACGCCTGCCAGAACTCTTCTTCCAGCGAGACCGAGGTGCGGTGCCCGGCGAGCGTCAGCGACCGCTTGACGGGTCGGCTCATTCCTCCTCCGGCGAGTTCCGCCGCCCGGCCGCGTGCCGCGCCGCTGCGCGCGCGGCTTCGGCGCGCGCAGCCTGCTTCTGCGCCTTCGTCAGGCCGTGGAATGCCGCGTTCGTGTCTGCCTTGCGCTTTGCCTCGGCCTTCGCGCGCGCCTTCCGCACCTTGTTGAGATTTGCCGGCTCCGTCATGGCCGTCAGACTAGCGCGCCGCGCGCTGCGCCGGAAGCCCGGCGGCGGAGTTGACCTGCGCGCCGGCCCGGTGCGACAATACCGCGCCCGTCGCCTGTCGCCCGAGGATCTCTGCCATGCGTCTCGCCCCCATCGCCGCCCCCATGGCCGCCGCGCTCGCCCTCTGCTGCGCCGCGGCGCCCTCTGCCCATGCCGAGGTCTGGGAGTATGGCGCGGCCGAGTGCAACCAGCTTTGGTTCATGCGTAACCTGATCATGGACCGGTCAGGTTACTGCTTCGGCTCGGCGCTCGGGCAGGCGCTCTACGACAACGGCGATTGCACCGGCAAGACGGTCACGCTGAGCCCTGCGCAGAAGGCACAGGCCGACCGTATCCGCGCGCTCGAGCAGGAGATCGGGTGCCGCGTGGATACCGGCGCCCCCACGCTCGACGTGAACGGGATGGCGCAGCTGCGCCGGCTCGTCGACATGCCGCTGCCCGACAACGGCGGGTCGGCCTGCACCTGGGCCGGGGCCGAGGCGGTGCTGCACGCCGGCATGGGTGCCGGCACCGCCGCCCTGGGGCGTCTGACGGCGGGCGACCGCGTCGGTTTCGGCTGGATCGGCGAGGGCGACTGGACCGTGATCTCGGCCTCATCGGGCGGCGCGTCGATCCTGGGCTGGGTGGACAGGCGCGCCCTCGATTTCGAGCGGAACTGCACCGACTGGGCCGGCTAAGCGCCGCCCCCCCCGGCGCGGCCCGGCCCGGTCAGCCGCCGCTCGGCCCCACCATCTTCTCGGGGCGCACCACGCGCTCGAACGTCTCCTCGTCGACGAAGCCGAGGCGGATCGCCTCTTGCTTGAGCGTCGTCTTGTTCCTGTGCGCGGTCTTGGCGACCTTGGTGGCGTTGTCGTAGCCGATCTCGGGCGCGAGCGCCGTCACCAGCATGAGCGATTCGCGCATCAGCTTGTCGATCCGGTCTTCGTCGGCCTGCAGGCCCGCCACGAGGTTGTCGGTGAAGGCAGACGCCGCGTCGCCCAGAAGCTGCATCGATTGCAGCACGTTGTAGGCCATCATCGGCTTGAACACGTTGAGTTCGAAATGGCCCTGACTGCCGGCGAAGCCCACCGCCGCGTCGTTGCCCATCACGTGGGCGCAGACCTGGGTGAGCGCCTCGCACTGGGTGGGGTTGACCTTGCCGGGCATGATCGAGCTGCCGGGCTCGTTCTCGGGCAGGATCAGCTCGCCCAGCCCGCAGCGCGGCCCCGAGCCGAGGAACCGGATGTCGTTGGCGATCTTGAAGAGCGAGGCGGCCACCGTCTTGAGCGCGCCCGACATCTCGACCAGCGCGTCGTGCGCGGCGAGCGCCTCGAACTTGTTGGGCGCGGTGACGAAGGGCAGGCCGGTGATCGCGGCCATGTTCGCCGCCACCTCCTCGGCCCAGCCGGTGCGGGTGTTCAGGCCGGTGCCGACCGCCGTGCCGCCCTGGGCGAGTTCGTGGATGTGGCAGAGCGCGGAGTCGATCCGCCGGATGCCCATGGCGACCTGGTGGACGTAACCGGAAAACTCCTGCCCAAGCGTCAGCGGGGTGGCGTCCTGCGTGTGGGTGCGGCCGATCTTGATGACGGGGTCGAAGGCGCGGGCCTTGTCCTCGAGCGCCGCGTGCAGCTTTCTCAGCCCCGGCAGCGTGACGTCGCGCGCCGTCGTCGCCACGGCGATGTGCATGGCGGTGGGGAAGGTGTCGTTCGAGCTTTGCCCCATGTTGCAATGGTCGTTGGGGTGCACCGGGTTCTTCGAGCCCATCTCGCCGCCGAGCATCTCGATGGCGCGGTTGGCGATCACCTCGTTGGCGTTCATGTTCGACTGCGTGCCGGAGCCCGTCTGCCAGACGACGAGCGGGAAGTGTTCGTCGAGCGTGCCGTCGATCACTTCCTGCGCGGCGGCCTGGATCGCCTCGCCGATCTCCTTGGGCAGCTTGCCGGCGTCGGTGTTG
>LJNT01000065.1 GCA_001314685.1 Rhodobacteraceae bacterium HLUCCA09 | reverse complement strand
CGAGGCTCGACAGGCCGAGCTCGCCCGCCGCGCGGTCGTAGCTCGCGCGCGCCTCGGCATTGATCGCCTGCACCGCCGACCAGAGCGCGGTGGCCAGCGCCAGGCCCAGAAGCAGCGTGGCGAGCTGCCCCGGCCGCCGCCGCCAGTGCGACAGCAGCGCGGCGAGCGCGGCGCGGGTCACTCGGCCGCCCCGCGCGCCGCGGGCGGCGCCTCGGCCAGATGCCCGCCCGAGAGGTGCAGCCGGCGGCCGGCGCGCGCGGCGAGGCGCTCGGAATGGGTGACGACCAGCAGTCCCGCGCCGGTCTCGGCGACAAGCTCGAGCATCAGGGCGGCGACACGGTCGGACGCCGCCTCGTCGAGGTTGCCGGTGGGCTCGTCGGCCATCAGCACCTGCGGGCGCGCGGCCAGAGCCCGGCCGATGGCTACGCGCTGCTGCTGCCCGCCCGAGAGTTGCTCGGGGTAGCGCGAGAGCACGTCGGTCAGGCCCAGCCGCTCGGCCAGCGTGGCGCACCACTCTGGGTCGTGCCGGCCGGCGAGACGGGCCTGGAAGGCCAGGTTGGCGCCCGCGTCGAGCGACGGAATCAGGTTGAACTGCTGGAAGATCAGCCCGATCGCCTCGCGCCGGAGCGCGGCGCGGCCCGCGTCCGACAGGCCCGACAGCGCGGTGCCGGCCACCTCGATCTCGCCCGCGTCGGCGGTATCGAGCGCGGCGAGCAGGTGCAGCAGCGTCGACTTGCCCGAGCCCGACTCGCCCGTCAGCGCCAGCGTCTCGCCGCGTTCGAGCTTCAGCGACACGCCGCCCAGCACCGTGAGCGGGCCGTCGGCGGTGGGGTAGGTTTTGGTCACGTCGCGCGCGGCGATCAGCATGGGCGTCTCCCGGTCAGGTCTGCCAGCTAGGGCGCCGAGCGGCTGGGGGAAAGGGCCGTGTCGGGCCGGCGTGCCCCGCCGCCTGCGCCAGCCACCCGCTCCCCGCCGCCCGCGCCCGGAGGACGCGGGAGGGCTGGTGGGGCGGCCTCCGGGCGCGGGCGCCCACGGTCGCAGAACAGCGCACCGGCGCCATCGGCAGGCTCCCGCAGGAAAGCGCCGTGCGCGGAGCGGCACGGGCTCAGCCCGCCTCCGCCTCGCGCCTCCCCAGCGCCGCCTCGATGGCCTCGGCGAGGCGGGCACGGTCGACGGGCTTTGGCAGGAACGCCGTCATCCCGATCTCGCGGTAGCGCGCCTCGGCCTCGGGCGAGACATGCGCCGAGCAGGCGATCACGGGGATGCCGCTCTGCCCGTGGGGGGCCGCGCGCAGCCGACGGGTCGCCGCCACGCCGTCGAGGCCCGGCATCATCACGTCCATCAGCACCACGTCGAACGCCTCGCGCTCGAGCGCCTCGAGCGCCTCGAAGCCGTTCGCGGCGACCGACACGTCGTGGCCCATGCCCGACAGGATGCGGCGCATGACCTCCTGGTTCAGCCGGTCGTCCTCGGCAACGAGGATGCGGCGGCCCGGCCGACCCGGCGCCTCTTCCGGGCCCGGCTGCGCCACGTCCTTGCCCTGCCTCTCGACCACGCCCACCGGCACGTCGAACCAGAAGACCGAGCCGCGGCCCGGCTCGCTCTCGACGCCCACCTCCGCGCCCATCGCCTCGGCGATGCCGGCGCAGATCGACAGGCCCAGCCCCCAGCCCTCGCGCGCGGGCGCGCCCTCGTCCTCGATCCGCACGAAGGGGCGGTAGAGCCGCACCACGTCCGAGGGCGCGATGCCCGGCCCCGTGTCGGCGACGCGAAAGCGGATCACCGTCTCGGGCGCCTCGCCGCCCGTCACCGGGCCGAGCGCCTCGACGCTCAGCTCGACCCGGCCGGCGGGCGTGAACTTGACCGCGTTCCCAAGGTAGTTGTGCAACACCTGCTCGATCCGGCCCCGGTCGGAGATGACGTGCCGCGGCAGCCCCTCGGCACGCACGACATGCAGCGCGAGGCTCTTCTGCGCGGCCGCCGCCCGCCACCAGCCGGCCACAGAATCGAGCAGCTCGTGCAGATCGAAGGGGCGCAGGTCGACCCGCATCCGCCCCGCCTCGACCTGCGTGAGATCGAGCAGGTCGGCCAGCAGCGTCATCAGTGACTCGCCCGCCGAGAGGATCGCCTTCACATGCCCGGCCCGCGTCTCGTCGAGATCGGACATGTCGAGCAACTGCGCGAAACCGAGGATCGCGTTCATCGGCGTGCGGATCTCGTGACTCATCGCTGCGAGAAAGCGGCTCTTGGCCTCGCTCGCCTCCTGCGACTCGGCGGCCTTGCGGTCGAGCGCCTCGAGCGCGGCGCGGGTCTCACGCAGGTCCGACAGGACGGCGACGGCCCGCACGCACCCCCCCGTGGCGTCGAGCTCGCACAGCGCCGAGAGGCGCACGGGCAGCGTCGCGCCGCCGGCGTCGAGCAGCTCGAGATCGACCCCGTCGATCGTGCCGCGCCGGGCGAGCTCGGGCAGCACGATATCGGCGAAGAGGCGGGCGGAGCCCTCGGGCATCAGCTCGGTCAGCGGCCGGCCCCGCACCGCGTCGTCGCTGCGCCCGGTGAGACGCGACAACGCCGCCGACTGGGCGAGCACGCGGCCCGTGGCCTCGAACGAGAGCGCGAGAAAGGCCGAATGGGCGAAGAGCGCCCCCAGGAAGTCGCCCGGCGCAGTCTTCCAGTAGGCCACCAGATCGCGATCCATCCCTGCCCTGACCCCCTGTCGCCCCGCCGGCACGCCGCCATGGTCAGTCTAGCGGGCGGACCCGTCGGCGCAATGTGAACCCGTCGGCGCAATGCGGGGCCCGCACGCGGAACGGCGCAGCGCCGCTCAGGCGGCGCGGGTGCCGGCGAAGCGGCTCGCCCACTCGTCGCGCGTCGCGTCGTCGATCTTGGCGAAAAGGGTGTCGGGCGTGACGAATCGGTGGCCCGGCGGCAGCACTTCGAGCGCCGCCCCGATGTCGCCTGGCCAGTCGCGCCGGTCGATGCGCAGCGCCTCGAGCAGCCGCGCCGCGGCGTCGGGCAGGAAAGGCTCGGAGATCACGGCGTAGAGGTGCACGAGATTGAGCGCGAGGCGAATATCGGCCGCCGCGCGGTCGCGGTCCTCCTTGATCGTGGTCCACGGAGCGGCACCCTGCAGGAATTCGTTGCCCGCGACCCAGATCGCGCGCAACTCGGCCGCCGCCTTGCGCACCTCGATCGCCTCCATGTGCGCGGTATAGGCGGCGAGCCGCTCCGTCAGCTCGGCCAGCAGCGCGCGGCCGGCCGCCGACATCTCGCCGCCCTCTGGCACCTCCTCGCCGAACTTCGAGCGGCAGAACTTGGTGACGCGGCTGACGAAGTTGCCCAGCACGTCGGCGAGGTCCTTGTTGACACCCGCCTGGAACTTTTCCCACGTGAACTCCGCGTCGCCGCTCTCGGGCGCGTTCGCCAGCAGCCACCAGCGCCAGTAGTCCGATGGCAGCAACCCCAGCGCCTGGTCCATGAACACGCCACGGCCCTGGCTGGTCGAGAATTGTCCCCCATCATAGGTGAGATAGTTGAAGGACTTGATGTAATCCACGAGCTTCCACGGTTCGCCCGATCCCATGATGGTGGCGGGGAAGCTGAGGGTGTGGAAGGGCACGTTGTCCTTGCCCATGAATTGCACGTATCGAACATCCGCGGCACCCTCGTCGGTGCGCCACCAGCGCCGCCACGCGGCCTCGTCCAGCCCCTGCGCCTCGGCCCACTCGGCGGCGCAGGCGATGTATTCGATGGGCGCGTCGAACCACACGTAGAAGACCTTGCCCTCCATCCCCGGCCAGTCCTCGTCGCCGCGCTTCACCGGCACGCCCCAGTCGAGATCGCGGGTGATGCCGCGGTCCTGCAGCCCATCGCCATCGTGCAGCCACTTCTTCGCGATCGATGTGGTCAGGATCGGCCAGCCGGTCTGCCCGTCGATCCACGCGTCGAGCCGCTCCTTCAGCAGCGACTGGCGCAGGTAGAGGTGCTTGGTCTCACGCACCTCGAGATCGGTCGAGCCCGAGATGGCCGAGCGCGGGTCGATCAGGTCGGTCGGATCGAGCTGCTTGGTGCAGTTCTCGCACTGGTCGCCGCGCGCCTTCTCGTACCCGCAGTTCGGGCAGGTGCCCTCGATGTAGCGGTCGGGCAGGAAGCGGCCGTCGGCGACGGAATAGACCTGCCGCTCGGTCACCTCCTCGATGTAGCCGTTCGCGGCGAGCCTGCCGGCGAAGTGCTGGGTCAGCCGATGGTTCTGCGCCGAAGACGAGCGGCCGAAATGGTCGAAGGACAGGCGAAAGCCGTGGGCGAGGCGCGCCTGCACCCGGTGCATCCTGGCGCAATACTCGGCAACCTCCATGCCCGCCTTGGCGGCGGCGAGCTCGGCCGGCGTGCCGTGCTCGTCGGTGGCGCACAGGAACAGCACCTCGTGCCCGCGCGCGCGGGCGTAGCGCGCATAGAGATCGGCGGGCAGCTGCGAGCCCACCAGATTGCCCAGGTGCTTGACCCCGTTGATGTAGGGGATGGCCGAGGTGATGAGGATGCGCGCCATGGTGAGCCTTCCCGATATCCAGAGGCGTCCCTAGCCGAAGGACCCCGGCGATGCCAGCGCGACCTCGACGCCCGCGCCTGCCGCCGGGACGGTGCAACGGCCTTGCAAGGCCGTTGCCGCGCGCGCACGCACGCGGAAGGCGCTTGCAAGCGCCTTGCCCCCGGCAGCGGGCGTCGCGCACCGCTCACTGGGCGGTGTAGCCGCCGTCGGCGAGGTGGTAGCTGCCGGTGATGAAGCTGGCCTCATCCGACAGCAGGAAGGCCACCAGCGGCGCGATCTCGTCCACCGTGCCGAGGCGCTTGACCGGGTGCATCCCCGCCACCGCCTCGAGCGTCGCGTCGTCGAGCGCCTCGAGGATCGCCGTCCTGACGAAGGCGGGCCCGACCGCGTTCACCCTGATGCCCTTCTCGGCGTTCTCGATCGCCGCGACCTTGGTCATGCCCACGACGCCGTGCTTTGTCGCCACATAGGGCCCCGCGCCCGCGAACCCGACCGAGCCCAGGATCGACGCAATGTTGACGATGGCGCCGCCGCCGGCCTTCTCCATCTCCGCGATCGCGTATTTCATGCCGTAGAACACGCCGGACAGGTTGACCGCGATCACCTTGTCCCAGTTCGCCAGTTCGCACGCGGCCAGCGGCCCCTGCTCGCCGCCGATGCCCGCGTTGTTCACCAGAAGGTGCAGCCCGCCGCCCGTCTCGGCCGCGAAGGCCACGGCCGCCTCGACCGATGCGGGATCGGAGACGTCGCAGGCCCGCGCATGGGCCTGACCGCCCGCGCCGCGGATCTCGTCCACCACGCCTGCGCAGGCCTCTTCCTCGAGGTCGGCGCAGATCACCGTCGCGCCGCTGCGCGCCAGTTCGCGGGCGATCTCGGCCCCGATGCCTGACGCCGCGCCGGTCACGAGGGCGCACTTGCCGTCGAATCGAATCTCCATGTCCCACTCCTTTCGCTTGTTCGCCGCCGGACGCACAATGCGCGGCCCGCAGCCCCCCGTCGCGCACCAGCCTAGCGCGAGCGGGACCGGCCGGGATTGATCCGGCTCAACCCGCGCAAAGGGCGGCGCGGCGGGCCCGGCTCACGCACGGGGCTCACTCGCCGGCGTCCGGCGCCTCTGAGCGGGCCGGGCGCCGGGGTGTCGGCCGCGGCGTCGCCCCGTCCCGCCGCGCACCGAAGAGCCGGCCGATCGTGAAGGTCGTGCGCGGTAGCCAGACATAGGGTGTCCGCCGCTCCGGCGCGGCGCGCAGCCGCATCCGCACGAGCCCGAAGAGCACGAGGCCCGCATGCGCTACCGCGATCATCCAGAAGAGCGCGCCGGGACCGAACCTCTCCATCAGGGTGGAGGCGAGCAGCGGCGCCGCGATGGCCCCGAGGGCAAAGTAGAACATCAGCGCCGCCGAGAGCTCCACCCGCTCGTGGCTCGCGGCATGGTCGTGCGCGTGCGAGGCCGAGACCGAGTAGATGGGAAAGCTCACCGCCCCGAAGAGCATCGCGTTCAGGAACACCAGCGCGTGCGAGCCGCCGCCCACGATGACCGTCGTCACGCAGGCCCCGATCGAGGCGACCGACAGCCAGATCAGCACCCACCGCCGGTCGAAGCGGTCGGCGAGCCAACCCACCGGGTATTGCGCGAGCGCGCCCCCCAGCACCCAGGCGGCGAGGAACCACGCGATCCGGTCGGCCGAGAGCCCCACCCCCTCGCCGTAGATCGGCGAGACCATGCGGAACGAGGCCGACGAGACCGCCGCCACCAGCACCCCCGCCACGGCCAGCGGCGAGAGGCGCCAGGCGAGCGCGGGGGTGAGCCGGGGGGCCTCGGGCGTCTCGGGCGGCGAGGCGCGGGTCAGGGTGAGCGGCAGGATCGCCGCGCAGCACAGCAGGGCGAGCACGTTGTAGGAGACGTAGGAGGCCGGGGCGAGCACCGCGACCACGAGTTGCGCGCACAGCGAGCCGCCCATGTCGGCCACCCGGTAGGCGCCCATGACGCGGCCGCGATTGGCGTTCTCGGCCTTGGCCTGCAGCCACGCCTCGACCACCGTGTAGCAGCCGGCAAGGCACAGGCCCGTGGCAAGACGCAGGAGCGCCCAGACATACGGATCGACGAGCATCATGTGCGCTATCAGCCCCATGGCGCCCATCGCGGTGAAGGCGGCGAAGGCGCGCGAATGGCCGACCGAGCCCATCAGCCGCGGCGCCCACCAGCAGCCGATGAAGAACCCCATGAAATGGGCCGATCCGAGCAGGCCGATCTGCGCGTTGGTGAAGCCGAGCGCGAGACCCGACAGCGCGTCGAGCGGCGCCACGCCCCCCGAAGAGAGCTGCAGCAGGATCACCGAGAGAAACAGCGCGGCGAAGGAGATCAGCAGGCGCATGGGGCAAGGGCTCCGGGGCGGCTCAAACGCCACACTGCCCCGCCCGGGCGCAAAGGTCAGGCCGAAAGACGACTGCCCCGTGTCGCGGGCCTGCCCGGCCGCGCCCGCGCTTGCGGTGCCTCTCCACCGCTCGCCGCCCCGCCTGCACGCAGCGGGCGAGGCGTCAGTAGCCGCGAGCGCGGTCGACGAGGTGCAGCAGTGGCTCCCCCGCCTCACCCCGGCGCACGTTCTCGGCGATGACCTCGGCCGCCGTGGCCGGCCGGGTTTCCGAGGCGATGTGCGGCGTCACGGTGACCTTGGGGTGCGCCCAGAACGGGTGGTCGGCCGGCAGCGGCTCGTGCCGGAAGACGTCGAGCGTGGCATGCCCGATCTGCCCCCGGTCGAGCGCGTCGAGCAGGGCGGCGTCGTCGATCAGCGTGCCCCGCCCGGGGTTGAGGAGCACCGCCCCCGCCGACGGCAGGGCCAGCGTCCCGGCGTTCATCACGTCGGCCGTGGCGGGCGTGTCGGGCAGCAGAAGCACGACGATCTCTGCCCCCCGTAGCGCAGGCGCGAGGCCCGCCTCGCCGGACAGGCACCTGATCCCGGCTACCTCGCGCGAGGTGCGCGACCACCCCGTCACCGGAAAGTTGAGCGCCGCGAGCGCCTGCGCGCAGGCCCGCCCGAGCGCGCCGAGGCCCAGCACCGTCACGGGGCGGTCCCGCGCGAGCGGCGGCACATGCCGCACCCAGTCGCCCGACTGGTGAGCGAGGCAATGGTCGATCCCGAGGTGATGGCGCAGAGCGTGGCCCGTCACCCATTCCACCATCCCCTGGGTCAGCCCGGCATCGACCATCCGCGCGAGCGGCACGCGCAGCGTGGGGTTGCCGACCACGTTCTCGACGCCGGCCCAGAGGTTCAGCACCGCCTTCAGCCGGGTATAGGGCGCGAAGTCCTGCACCTCGGAGCTCGGCGCATAGACGATGTAGTCCACCCGGTCGGGCGGCAGCGCACCGGCCGACAGCTCCGCCGCGCCGAGGCCGCGCGCCGCGAGCGCCCGCCGCAGCGGACCCTCGTAGTCCTCCCAGGCATCGGCCGAGGCGGCGAAGCGGATCACGGGGGGCATGGCGGCGGCTCCTCTCTCTCTCTGCGGCCCGCGCAGACGACACCGGCCCGGGTCTGGCCGCAACCCGCGGAGCTCTCCGCGCGATCGGGGCCCGGCCGATCCCGCCCGACCCATCGTCTTGGCCCGGATACTCCGGGGGGGCCACGCTCCCCGCGACGGCCCCCGCGACGGCCCCCGCTCAGGCGCGCCCGCGCGGGCGGTGCACATGGGCCGACTGCACCAGCCCGAAGGCGACCATCAGCACCAGCATCGCCGAGCCGCCGAAGCTCACCATGGGCAGCGGCACCCCCACCACCGGCGCGAGCCCCATCACCATCGACATGTTGACCGCGAAGTAAAGGAAGAACGCCCCCGCGATCCCGATCGTCAGGAGCGAGGCGAAGCGGTCGGAATTGGTGATCGCAGAGGCGAGGCAGAACAGGATGATCCCGCCGTAGAGGAGCAGGAGCGACGCCGCGCCGAGAAAGCCGAACTCCTCCGCGAGCGTCGTGAAGATGAAGTCGGTGTGCTTCTCGGGCAGGAAGTTGAGACGCGTCTGCGTGCCCTGCATGAAGCCGCGCCCCGTCCACCCGCCCGAGCCGAAGGCGATCGTCGACTGGGTGATGTGATAGCCCGCGCCGAGCGGGTCGGACGTCGGGTCGAGGAAGGTGTCGATCCGGCGGTACTGATAGTCCTTCAAGAGCTGCCACTCGGTCCCGCGCGAGGCCATCACGGCGCTCACCGCACCCACCCCCGAAGCGAGGACGCCCGCGAAGTAGCCCCAGTGCACGCCCGCCGCGAACATCACGATCGCGCCCCCCGCGCCCAGCAGGATCGCCGTGCCGAGATCGGGCTGCACGATGACGAGCGCCACGGGCACAAGGATCATCAGGACCGGCAGCAGCACCCAGAGCGTTCGCGACACCTTGTCGACGTCGAGCCAGTCGTAATAGGCTGCGAGCAGCATCACGAGCGTGATCTTCATCAGTTCCGAGGGCTGGAGCCGGATGAAGCCGAGGTCGATCCAGCGCTGCGCCCCCCCCGCCTCGAGGCCCGCGACCTCGACCACCACCAGGAGCGCCAGGGCAAGGCCGTAGCCCAGCAGCGCCATGTTCCGCCAGAACCAGATCGGCACCATGGCGATCACGAACATCGCGACGAGGCCCAGGCCGAAGCGCTCCATCTGCGTCCGCGCCCAGGGCTCCATCGAGCCGCCCGCGACGGAGTAGAGCATCAAGAACCCCATGCAGGCCACCGCCGTCAGC
>LJNT01000100.1 GCA_001314685.1 Rhodobacteraceae bacterium HLUCCA09 | reverse complement strand
CGGGGGCTGCTCTCGGACCTTGTGTAGGAGCTTGATTCTACAGAGCTTTCGCGGGCACGCCAGCCGCCCTCCCCGATTTCGATGAATAATACGGGATGACCCTGGCACCGCGCGCCCCACGGAAATGCTTCGCAACTCACCCATGCATGGAATGTTCACCGGCAGGTCCGCCAGATCCGGGGAGCGCCGCCCCCTGCGGTCGGACGATGGGGCCGCGTCATCTGTGCGCGTCATGGAACACGGGACCGGCCCGGCACGTCATTGACCTGTGTGAATGCGGACCGCCCCGAGGGGGGCGACAGCGGTGGCGCGGACGGGGGGCGGCGCGGCCGTGCGGTCGCTTCCGGAGCGGCCGAGGAAGAACGCGAGGGATGACGACATGACGAACGACAGGAGAACGGCGCTCGTGACCGGCGGCGTGCAGGGCCTCGGCGCGGCCTCTGCCCGGGCGCTCGCCGAAGCCGGGGTCGAGGTCGCCGTGGCCCATCTTGGCGCCGGGGAGCGGGCCGAAGCCTTCGGGCGCGAGACGGGCATGCCCGTCTTCGAGTGGGACGTGAGCGATTTCGACGCCTGCGCCAAGGGGGTGACGGATGTCGAGGAGGCGATCGGGCCGCTCGACATCCTCGTCAACAACGCCGGCGTGAATCGCGACGTGATGTTCCACAAGATGGACCGCGCCGACTGGGACGCGGTCATGCGGGTCGATCTCGACTCGATGTTCACCGTCACCCGCCACGTGATCGGGGGCATGCGCGACCGCGGCTTCGGGCGGATCGTCAACATCTCGTCGGTGAACGCCGCCCGCGGCCAGGCCGGGCAGACGAATTACAGTGCCGCCAAGGCGGGGGTCGAAGGCTTCACACGGGCGCTGGCGCGCGAAAGCGCGGGCAAGGGCATCACCGTCAACGCCGTCGCGCCGGGCTATGCCGACACGCCCATGGTCGACGCCCTGCCGGACGAGATCATGGAGGGCATCCTCGCCAACGTGCCGCTGTCGCGCCTCGCCGAGCCGGCCGAGATCGGCCGCTGCGTGCGCTTCCTCGCCTCCGACGACGCTGGCTTCATCACCGGCGCAACCCTGCCGGTGAACGGCGGCCTGCGGATGGGCTGACCACCCCCTGCAGAGCGCGCACGCGACGCAAGAAAGGACCGTGATGCCCGACACACGCATCGAGCCGACGACCGAGCCCCGCGACGACGACGCCGTGCCCTCCGACGAGGAACGCCAGACGGAAGAGGCGCGCAGCGGGCTCGACGCCGAGCCCCCCGAATTCGTCCATACCTCGCCCATCGAGGCACCGGACCGCTACAGCACAAAGAGCCTCGACCGCGCCTTCAACGCCCATCTCGCCCGGTTCACGCTGGGCGTGTCGCCCTACGGCGTCGCCTCCACCTATTTCGCCTGGTGGGCGCACCTGATGGGCTCGCCCGGCAAGCAGCTGCAACTGGCCGAGAAGGCGGCGCGCAAGGCGATGCGCTTCGGCATCTACGCCGGGCAGGTCGCCCGCGATCCGGAGGCCGAGCCCTGCATCGAGCCTCTACCCCACGACCACCGCTTCGAGGGGGACGGCTGGCGGCGCTGGCCCTACAACCTGATCTACCAGAATTTCCTGCTTACCCAGCAATGGTGGTACAACGCCGCCTGCGACATCGACGGGCTGACCGACCGGCAGGAGCAGGTAGTCTCCTTCCTCACTCGCCAGATGCTCGACACCGTCTCGCCGTCGAACTTCGTGGCGACCAACCCCGAGGTTGCCGAGGCGACGATGCGCGAGGGCGGCGCCAACCTCGTCCGCGGCGCACAGCATTTCCTCGAGGATTGGGAGCGCGCGATCTCCGGCAAGCTGCCCGTGGGCACCGGCGACTACCTGCCGGGCCGCGATGTGGCCACGACGCCGGGCAAGGTCGTCTACCGCACCCGCCTGCTGGAGCTGATCCAGTACGCGCCGCAGACCGAGACGGTGCAGGCCGAGCCGCTCTTCATTGTGCCCGCCTGGATCATGAAATACTACATCCTCGATCTCAGCCCGCACAATTCGCTGGTGCGCCATCTCGTCGAGCAGGGCTTCACCGTCTTCATCGTGTCCTGGCGCAACCCCACCGCCGAGGACCGCGATTGCGGCATGGACGCCTATTTCGCCGCCGTGGACGAGGCGATGGAGGCGGTGGGCGCCATCGTTCCCGAGCAGAAGATCCACGGCGTGGGCTACTGCCTCGGCGGCACGCTGATGGCGGCCAAGGCGGCGCAGATGGCGCGCGACGGCGACGATCGGCTCGCCTCGCTCACGTTCTTCGCCACCCAGACCGATTTCGAGGAGCCGGGCGAGCTGCAGCTCTTCGTCAGCGAGAGCGAGGTGTCGTTCCTCGAGAACATGATGTGGGATCAGGGCTATCTCGACACCAGACAGATGGCCGGCGCCTTCCAGCTGCTGCGCTCGGCCGACCTGATCTGGTCGCGCTACATCCACGAATACCTGATGGGCCGGCGACAGGAGATGTTCGACCTGATGGCGTGGAACGCCGACGCCACCCGGATGCCCTACCGCATGCACAGCGAGTACCTGCGCCGGATCTTCCTCGACAACGAACTGGCCCAGGGCAAGTACCGCCTCGGCGGCGCGCCGGTGACGATCGGCGACATCAAGGTGCCGATCTTCTGCGTCTCGACGACCTCGGATCACGTCGCGCCATGGCAATCGGTCTACAAGCTGCACCTGCTGGCCGACACGGAGATCACCTTCGTTCTCACCAATGGCGGCCACAATGCCGGCATCGTCAGCGAGCCGGGCCATGCGGGGCGCGAATACCGCATCCGCACGACCGGTGAAGACGAGTCCTATCTCTCGCCCGACGGCTGGCGGGCTGCGGCGGAGCAGCGCGACGGATCGTGGTGGCCGGCGCTGGTCGACTGGCTGCGCGCCAAGTCGAGCGGCGAGACGGCACCGCCCGCGCTTGGAACCCAAGGGGGCCCCTATCGACCGCTGGAGGACGCGCCGGGCACGTATGTCTTCCAGCGCTGAGGCCGGCGGCCGCTTCCTGCGCCAGCCCCGCACGGGCGAGCGCACGACTGCGGCGCGATGTCGGCGTTGACCGCGGTCAATGCACGGCGCTGTTCCACGCGCGAGCCACGGCGCGCGCGCACTTCAACCCGAGGCCCGAAAGGAGACACGACATGGCAAGCGACGCAAAGACCGACGTCACCGAGATGATACGGAGGACGCAGGACATGGTCGCGAGCGTTCCGGCGATGACTCCGCAGATGGAGGAGTTCTGGAAGGCGCAGGACGGCATCCTCGAAGACGTGGAGGACTTCACCCGGGCCTGGTTCGAGCGGCGGCACGCGGCGACGCGCTCCGCGCTGGAGGCCGTGCGCGAGGTCAGCGGCAACGGCAAGGATCCCGCGACCGCGATGACGGTGATCGCCGACTGGCAACGGCACTCGATGGAACGCATGACCGAGGACATCCAGCAATGGACGGAACTGTGCGCGCGGTGCGCGGGTCGCATGGCGCCGGAGCCGCAGTCACCTTCCGCCACCGAGGGCGCGAAGGCGGCAAAATCGGGCGCCAAGACCCGCGGCGGATCGCACTCCGCATCGAAGGAGTAGGCGACGTTCGTCGGCTGGCTTCCGACCGGTCCGGCGCGCGGCGTGCCAGCGCCGGCCGGCCTCGTTCGCCCCTGCCGCACCCGGTGCAACACCGGGCCGGAACGCCGGGATCAAGCACGACGCGGGGGTCGGCCAGATCACCGCCACCGACCACCGGCTGATCTCCTTCCACCGCAACGCCGTGGTCGACGGGGATTTCGACGCGCTGCGACCGGGCGACACTTTGGACCGGGTGGAGCAGATCGGAGAGAGCGGGATCGGGCCGCAGGCCAGCACCGCGCGCCCGATCGGCGCCCTGACATACGACCCCAGCTGACGGAGGCACCATGTCCGACGACATCATCAGACTGGCCGAGAACCTGATCGGCCCGGCCGATCACCGGCGGCTGGAAAGCTACGGCGCGCATGTCATCCAGCACGGCTGGGCCACGCGCTACGCCTGGTCCGAAGAGGATGGCGACCCGCGCTTCGACATCTTCCGCGGCGGGCCGGTCGAAGAGCGCGCCGTGCGCGTTGGCCGCCACCGCGTGCAGGACGCGTTCTTCGCCGAGGACGCCGCCGGCCAGCAGATCGTGGCCGGCCCGCTCGACCACGTGATGGCCGAACTCGACGTCTACCTTGAGCAGCGCAGCGGCCACACCCCGCATGGTGCCTGAGCCGGCGGCTGCCTGGATGCGAGATGGTGCGTGATGGACAGGAAACGGATTGCCGCGGTCGTCGTCGCTGTCGCCCTCGTCGCGGCGGCGGCGCTGGGCTACATCTACTGGGCCGACGACGATGAACTCCCTCCGGGCTTCGCCGCCGCGAACGGGCGGATCGAGGCGGAGCGGGTGGACGTCGCCACGAAATCCGGCGGCCGGCTGGAGGAGATCGCCGTCACCGAGGGCGACCGGGTCGAGAAGGATCAGGTGCTCGCGCGGATGGACGACAGCGAACTGCGCGCCCGCCTGCACGAGGCCGAGGCAGGCGTGGCCTCGGCGCGGCAGCAGCTGGCCGAGCGCCGGGCGATCCTCGCGGAGAAGGAGAGCAGCCTCGCCTTCGCCCGCAAGGAGCTGGCCCGCGCCGAAGTGCTCGTCGACCGCGACGTCGTCTCCGAAGAACAGGTCGACCTGCGCCGCACGCAGATGGAGACGGCGCAGGCGGCGGTGGCCTCGGCCGAGTCCGGCGTCGCCGCCGCCGAGGCGCGGATCGAGGCGGCCGAGGCCACCGTGGAGCGACTGAACGCGGAGCTCGACGACTACGTGCTGCGCGCGCCCCGGGCCGGGCGGGTGCAGTACCGGCTGGCCGAGCCGGGCGAGATCCTCGGCGCCGGCGCCCGCGTGCTCACCCTGCTCGACCTGACCGACGTGCGGATGACCGTCTACCTTCCCACGGGCCAGGCCGGGCGGCTCGCCTATGGTGCCGAGGCGCGTCTGGTGCTCGACGCCGCGCCGGACTACGTGATCCCCGCCGAGGTCACGTTCGTGGCGGGCGAGGCGCAGTTCACGCCGAAATACGTCGAGACAGAGGACGAGCGCGAGACGCTGATGTTCCGCGTCCGGCTGCGCCTGCCTCCCGAGATCCTCGCCGAGCACGAGGACATCGTGAAGACCGGCGTGCCGGGCGTCGCCCATATCCGCGTCGACCCGCAGGCCGAGTGGCCCGAGCGACTGGCCGTGCGTCTGCCCGATGCCCGATGAGACACCTCTCGTCCGCCTGAGCGGGGTCACGCACCGCTACGGCGCCGTGACGGCGCTGGACGGGGTGGACCTGACCCTGCGAGCGGGCCGGATGCTGGCACTGATCGGCCCGGACGGGGTGGGCAAGTCCACCCTGCTGGGCCTGATCGCAGGGGTGCGGCGGCTCCAGGAGGGCGAGGTGGAGGTGCTGGGCGGCGACATGGCCGACCGCGCGCACCGCGCCGCCACGCATCCGCGTATCGCCTACATGCCGCAGGGGCTGGGGCGGAACCTCTACCCCACGCTTTCGGTGCGCGAGAATGTCGACTTCTTCGGCCGGCTCTTCGGACAGGGCGCTGCCGACCGCGCCCGGCGCATCGACGAATTGCTCGCGGGCACCGGCCTCGCGTCCTTCGCCGACCGCTCCGCCGAGAAGCTCTCGGGCGGCATGAAGCAGAAGCTCGGCCTGTGCTGCGCCCTGATCCACGACCCCGACCTGCTGATCCTCGACGAGCCCACAACCGGCGTCGATCCGCTCTCGCGGCAGCAGTTCTGGGAGCTGATCGCGCGCATCCGGAAGCGCCGGCCGGAGATGGGCGTGATCGTCGCCACTGCCTACATGTCAGAGGCGGAACGCTTCGACCGTCTGATCGCGCTCGACGCAGGGAGCGTGCTGGCCGAGGGCACCCCTGCCGAGTTGCGCGAAGAGGCGGGCGCCGACACGCTGGAGGAGGCGTTCATCGCCTTCCTGCCGCAGGCGGCCCATGGGAAGCACGGCCCGGTGCGCCGGCCGCCGGCGGAGGAGGGCGACGGCGAGACGGCGATCGAGGCCGAGGGTCTGACGAAGCGGTTCGGCGACTTCACCGCCGTCGATCATGTGAGCTTCCGCATCCAGCGGGGCGAGATCTTCGGCTTCATCGGCTCGAACGGCTGCGGCAAGACCACGACGATGAAGATGCTCACCGGCCTGCTGGAGCC
The DNA here is from genome assembly GCA_001314685.1 of Rhodobacteraceae bacterium HLUCCA09. Lineage (GTDB taxonomy): Bacteria > Pseudomonadota > Alphaproteobacteria > Rhodobacterales > Rhodobacteraceae > HLUCCA09. Next base: position 3,046 of record LJNT01000100.1, on the reverse strand, counting down.
GAGCGAGGGCACCGCGCGCCTGTTCGGCAAGCCGGTGGACAGCGCCGACCTCGCCACGCGGCGGCGGGTCGGCTACATGTCGCAATCCTTCTCGCTCTATTCCGAGCTTTCGGTGCGCCAGAACCTCGTGCTGCACGCCGAGCTCTTTCATCTGTCGCGTGCGCGCCAGCGCGAGCGGGTGGCCGAGCTGCTGGAGCGGTTCGATCTGCAGGACGCGGTCGACACGCGCCCGCCGTCGCTGCCGGTGGGCGTGCGCCAGCGGCTGCAACTGGCCGTCGCGGTGCTGCACGCGCCCGAGATGCTGATCCTCGACGAGCCGACGAGCGGCGTCGATCCGGTGGCGCGCGACCGGTTCTGGGCGCTGCTGGCGGAACTGTCGCGTGAGGACGGCGTGACGATCTTCATCTCCACCCATTTCATGAACGAGGCCGAACGCTGCGACCGGATCTCGCTGATGCATGCCGGGCAGGTTCTGGCCGTCGGCGCCCCGGACACCCTGCGCGCAGACCGCGGCGCCGAGACGCTGGAGGAGGCCTTCGTCGATCACCTGAGGGAGGCGGCCGGCGAGGAGGCGCCCGGCGACGACCCGGTGCCCGAGAGTGGCGACGAAGCCGCCCCCTCTCGCCCGCCGCTGTTCTCGCCCGCGCGGGCCTGGGCGGTGGCACGGCGCGAGGGGACGGAGCTGATGCGCGACCGCGTGCGGCTCGCCTTTGCCCTGATCGGGCCGATGATCCTGATGATCGCGGTGGGTTTCGGCATCTCCTTCGACGTCGACAACCTCGACTACGCCGTGCTCGACCGCGACCGCAGCCTCGAAAGCCGAACGCTGACACGGCAATTCTCCAGCTCGCGCTATTTCCGCGAGGGCCCGGCGCTGAACTCGCTCGCCGGGATGGACGACAGCCTGCGCGGCGGCGACATCCGCATGGCGCTGGTCGTACCGCCCGGCTTCGGACGCGACCTGCTGGCGGGCGACCGGCCCGAAGTGGCGTTCTGGGTCGACGGGTCGAACACCGTGCGCGCCGAGACGGCGCGGCGCTATGCCGAGGCGGTGTTCCGCGACTTTCTCGCCGAGGCGGCCGAACGTGAGACCGGCCTGCGCCCCGACCTGTTCCCCGTCTCGATCGAACCGCGGTTCCTCTACAACCAGAGCTTCGATTCCGCCCGCGCGATCCCGCCCGGCGTGCTGATGCTGATGCTCGTCATGATCCCCACGATGATGACGGCGCTGGGCGTGGTGCGCGAGAAGGAGGTCGGCTCGATCGCCAATTTCCACGCCGCCCCGGTGCGACGGCTGGAGTTCCTGCTGGGCAAGCAGGCGCCCTATGTCGCGGTCGCCATGGTGAGCTTCCTGACGCTCCTGGGGATGCTGTTGACGGTGTTCGGCCTGCGCGTCGAGGGCAGCTTCGCCGCGCTGGCCGCGGGCGCGGCGCTCTACACAACGGCGGCCACGGCCTTCGGCCTCGTGATCTCCACCTTCGTGCGCTCGCAGATCGCCGCGATCTTCGGCAGCGCGATCATCGTCATCATCCCGGCGGTGAACTTCTCCGGGATGCTCTACCCCGTCGCCACGCTCGACGGGCTGACCCGCGCGATCGGGCAGTCCTTCCCCTCCCTCTACTTCCAGCGGATCAGCACGGGGGTGTTCAACAAGGGGCTGGGATTTCCCGATCTCTACCGCGATCACCTGATGCTCGCGGCCTTCTGCGTGCTGTTCTGGGTGCTGGCCGCGGCGCTCCTGCGCAAGCAGGAGGCGTGAGCCGATGGGGGGCCTGCGCAACATCTACCGCCTCGGGCTGAAGGAGCTGTGGAGCCTGTTCCGCGATCCCGTCCTGATGGGTCTCGTCGTCTATACCTTCACCGGCGCGGTCTTCTTCGTGGCCAACGGCGTGCAGACCGAGGTGCGCAACGCCGCCATAGCCGTGATCGACGAGGACCGCTCCACCCTCGCGGCCCGCCTGCGCGACGCCTTCCTGCCCCCGCACTTCCAGCCGGCCGACCTGATCGACGTCGGCGAAATGGCGCCCGCGATGGACCGGGGCACCTACAGTTTCGTGCTCCACGTGCCCGCCGGGTTCGAGGCCGACGTTCTGTCCGGGCGCAACCCGACGCTCCTGCTCGCCGTCGACGCCACGGCGATGACGCTGGCGGGCAACGGCACCGCCTATATCGAGCGGATCGTGCAGGACGAGGTGGCGGACTTCCTCGGCCCCGGCGCGGGTGCGGCGGTGCAGGCGGCCACGCTGGTGCCGCGCGCACGCTTCAACCCCAACCTGCAGTCGCAATGGTTCTTTGCGGTGATGCAGGTGACGGGCAACGTCACGATCCTGTCGGTAGTGCTCTCGGGCGCCGCGGTAATCCGCGAGCGCGAGCACGGCACGATCGAGCACCTGATGGTGATGCCGGTGACGACGCTCGAGCTGATGATGGCCAAGATCTGGGCCAACGGCCTCGTGATCGTCAGCGCCGCGGTCCTGTCGTTGCTTCTGGTGGTGGAGGGGCTCATGGGCATCCCCGTGCCGGGCTCGATCGGCGTCTTCGCCGTGGGCGCGGGCGTCTACCTGTTCTCGGTGACGGCACTGGGGATCATGCTGGCCACCTTCGCCACCACGATGCCGCAGTTCGGCTTGCTGGCGATCCCGGTCTTCGTGGTGCTCTATCTGCTCTCGGGCGGCGTGACTCCGGTCGAGGCGATGCCGGAGCCCCTGCATACCCTGATGCAGGCCTCGCCGGCCACGCATTTCACCAGCTTCGCGCAGGCGGTGCTCTACCGCGATGCCGGGCTCGGGCTGGTCTGGACCGACCTCGCCGCCGTGGCGGGGATCGGCAGCGTGTTCCTCGGCCTCGCTCTGCTGCGCTTTCGCAAGACGATGGCCGCGGCGCGCTGAGGCCGACATATGCCCCGGCGCCGAGGTAAGCGAAGCCTGGGCCCCACCTTTTGCGCTGTATCAACCCGCAGTATTCACCGAATACGTCTGAGCGGCGGGCTTTGGGGGTCGTGGGCCGGTCGTGAGGACCGGTTGAGGGTTGTGCAGGCCCTCACGAG
>LJNT01000003.1 GCA_001314685.1 Rhodobacteraceae bacterium HLUCCA09 | reverse complement strand
CTCGAGCTTCGCCAGCGTCTTCTCCAGCCGCGCCTGCTCTTCCCCGATGTCGATGATCCCCGCGAGCGGCAGTCCGAACGTGCCCCCGCGCACCGGCACGGCAATGGCGCCCTTCGGCATCTCGTCCACGTGCTCGAGGCTGTCGATCCGGGCGAGGCGGCGGACGAGGGCGCCGTTGCGGTCCCATGCCCGCGCGGCGTCGGCGTCGAGCCCGGTATGGACCATCGGCACCTGCATGCCGGCTGGCACGTGCATCTGCGCGCGGGCCGAGCGCACATCCTCGATCAGCGCGATCACCCAGGTCATTTCGGCCTCGGCCTCGGTGTCCGCCAGGTCGGCGGCGGCGTAGGTCGGCCAGTCGGCGTGGACGAGCATCTTGTTGCGCGTGCCGAGCGTCCCCCACAACTCCTCGGTCACGAAGGGCATGAAGGGATGCAGCAGGATCAGGCACTGGTCGATCACCCAGGCCATCACGCCTTGCGTCTCGGCCCTGAGCGCGTCGTCGTCGCCCTGCAACAGGGGTTTTGCGAACTCGACATACCAGTCGCAGACCTTGTGCCAGGTGAAGGCGTAGGCCCCGTTCGCCGCGTCGTTGAAGCGGAACGCCTCCAGCGCCGCGTCGACCTCTTCGCGGATGCGTCCCGTCTCGGCGAGGATCCAGCGATTCACCGGAGCGGTCGCCTGCGGAACGCCCTCGGCCGGCCCCACGTGGCCCCGCGTCGCGCCGTTCATCTCGGCGAAGCGCGCGGCATTCCAGATCTTGGTGGCGAAGTTGCGGTAGCCCTGGATGCGGTCCTTCGACAGCTTCAGGTCGCGCCCCATCGCGGCCATCGAGGCCAGCGTGAACCGCACGGCATCGGCGCCGAACTCGTCGATCAGGTCGATCGGGTCGAGCACGTTGCCCAGGCTCTTCGACATCTTCTTGCCCTTCTCGTCGCGCACGAGGGCGTGGACGTAGACGGTGTCGAAGGGGCGCTGCCCGACCATCGCGTATTGCATCATCATCATCCGCGCGACCCAGAAGAAGACGATGTCGAACCCGGTGACGAGGACGGAGGTGGGAAAGTAGCGCTTGAGTTCCTCGGTTTCTTCCGGCCAGCCGAGCGTGCCGATCGGCCAGAGGCCCGACGAGAACCAGGTGTCGAGCACGTCCGGGTCCTGCCAGACGGGATAGACGATCTTCGTGGGGTCGCGATCCTCGGTTTCGTAGCGGGCGAGCGAGCCGGCGAGCATGTGCGCGGCCTCGTGCCGGTCGGTCACCTCGACCACCTGCGCGTGGTTGAGCGGCATGGGCAGGGCCGCGATCACGTCGTCGAACTTCGCGCGCACCGTGTCGAAGTCGGGGGCGGCGTGATGCCGGTCGGTGCCGCGCACGAGGTTGTCGGCGGTCAGGAACCGCAGCATCTCCACCTCGTCGAGCGCGCCGTCGCCCTCGTCGTCGCGGAAGGACGCCAGCCGCAGGTCGAAGCCGTACCAGACGGGGATGCGGTGCCCCCACCAGAGCTGGCGGCTGATCGTCCAGGGCTCGATGTTCTCCAGCCAGTTGAAATACACCTTGCGATCCTGCTCGGGCAGGATCTCCACCTCGCCCTTGCGCACCGCGTCGATCGCCGGGCCCACGATCTTCTCGGCATCGACGAACCACTGGTCGGTCAGCATCGGCTCGATGACCACCTTCGAGCGGTCGCCGAAGGGTTGCATGATCGGCTTCTGCTCGACGAAGGGGGCGGGGTGCCCCTCCTCGTCGGGCATCATCACGGCCAGCCCCTCGTCGGTGATATCGGCCACGATACGGCGGCGCGCCTCGAACCGGTCGAGGCCGCGATACGCCTCCGGCACGAGGTTGACCGCATCGACGTCGACCTGCTCGGCGGTCATCTCGCCGTTCGCCACGGCGCGGGCGATCTCGGCGCTATCGGCATAGGGCAGACCGTCCTCGCGCATGGTCGCGTCGGGCGCCATCAGCACGTAGAGCGGAATGCCGGCCCGCTGCGCCACGGCGTAGTCGTTGAAATCGTGCGCGCCGGTGATCTTCACTGCGCCCGAGCCGAAATCGGGGTCGGGGTAGTCGTCGGTGATGATCGGGATCAGGCGCCGCTGGTCCTTGGGGCCTACCGGAATCTCGCAAAGCTTGCCGACGATCGGGGCGTAGCGCTCGTCGTCGGGGTTCACGGCCACCGCCCCGTCGCCCAGCATCGTCTCGGGCCGGGTCGTGGCGATCGAGATGTAGTCGCGCTCTTCCTTGAGCACGACGTGGCCATGCTCGTCGCGCTCGACATAGGTGTAGGTCTCGCCGCCCGCGAGCGGGTACTTGAAGTGCCACATGTGGCCCTGCACCTCGACGTTCTCGACCTCGAGGTCGGAGATCGCCGACTGGAAGTGCGGATCCCAGTTCACCAGCCGCTTGCCGCGATAGATGATGCCGCTTTCGTAGAGGTCGCAGAAGGTCTTGATGACCGCGGCGTGAAAGCCCTCGTCCATCGTGAAGGCCTCACGGTCCCAATCGCAGGAGGCGCCGAGGCGCTTGAGCTGGCCGATGATGGTGCCGCGGCTCTTGTGCTTCTGCTGCCAGACCCGCTCGACAAAGGCCTCGCGCCCCATCTCTTCCCGCGCGGGCTCGCCGTTGGCGGCCATCTCGCGCTCGGTCACCATCTGCGTGGCGATGCCGGCGTGGTCGGTGCCCGGCTGCCAGAGCGTGTCGTGGCCGCGCATCCGGTGCCAGCGCACGAGGACGTCCTGCAACGTGTTGTTGAAGGCGTGGCCCATGTGCAGCGAGCCCGTCACGTTGGGCGGCGGGATCACGATGGAGAAGTGCGGCGCGCCCGTCTTCGCGTTGGCGCCGGCGCGGAACGCCTTCGCCCCTTCCCAGGCGGCGTAGATCCGCTCTTCGGCCGAAGCGGCGTCGAACGTCTTGTCCATCGGCATCGGGCTGTCCCTCTCTGGCTGGCGCATGCACGCCCCGGGCCGGCGGGGGCGGCGCGCGTCTCCTAGCCCAGCCGCGCCGACAGGAAAAGGGCCGCATGGGCCCGATGCCGCCCGCGGGGACCTCCTCCTGCGGACACCGACCCGCCTCGCCTGGCGGTCCCTCGCCTGCGCGCGCCGCGCCGCTCCACCGCCCGGCCGGCGCTTCCCCGCACCCGCCCCCTCATCTTGGCCGAAATACTCCGGGGGGTGCGGGGGGCTGGCCCCCCGCTGCGGCCGACCTTCAGAGCCGTCGGTCGAACTTGGTGGCGAGGTGGATCAGGCTCTCGGTGTCGGTCACGCCCGGGATGGCGCCGATCCGGTCGAGCACGGCGTCGAGCCGCTCGGTATCGTCCGCCGCCACGGTCAGGATCAGGTCGACCCGGCCGGTCGAAGTCTGGCAGCTTTCCACCTCCGTCATGGGCTTGAGCCGCGCGAGCACCTGCGCCGCCGCGCGCGGCTCGACCGAGAGCAGCACCGTGGCGCGGATTCGTGTGCGCCGCGCCCGGCCGCCGAGCCGGATCGTGTAGCCGCCGATCACGCCCGAGCGCTCCAGCCGCTCGATCCGCGCCTGCACGGTCGAGCGGGCGAGGCCGAGGCGGCGCGCGAGCTCGGCGGTGGGGGCGGAGCTGTCGGCGGCCAGCGCCGCGAGGATCGTCTCGTCGGTCTCGTCCATGCAGATTGTCGTAAGACATCGGCAGTTCGTCGTCAATTTCCGCGAATCCGCCCGGATCGACGGATGAAATGCATCGCGCGACGGGTCATGATCCTCCCTGCGAGCAGTATTCGAGAGCAGGAGACAGAAGGCCCATGACCGAGGCCCGCCCCTTTCCCGACAGCCCCGCCGACCTGTTGCGGCGCGGCGCCCCCGAAACGCCGATCCTGTGCTTCTCCCCCGCGAGCCTGCGGGCGACGGCACAGCGCTTCCTCGACGGCTTTCCGGGGCAGGTGACCTATGCCGTGAAGGCCAACCCCGAGCCCGCGGTGCTGGAAAACCTCGCCGCCGCCGGTATCGGCGCCTTCGACGTTGCCTCGCTGGCCGAGATCGACCTCGTGCGCGCCATCGCGCCCGGGGCGGGACTGCACTACAACAATCCCGTTCGCTCGGGCGTCGAGATCGAGCGCGCCGTGGCGCGCGGCGTGCGCTCGTTCGGCCTCGACAGCGCGGGCGAACTCGCGCGCCTTGCGGCGCGGGTGCCGGCGGGCGCCGAGCTGACGGTGCGCTACAAGCTGCCCGTAAAGGGCGCGGCCTACGATTTCGGCGCAAAGTTCGGGGCCGAGCCCGCCGCGGCGGCCGACCTGCTGCGCGCGGTGGCGGCGGCGGGCCATGTTCCCTCGCTCACCTTCCACCCCGGCACGCAATGCGCGCCGACCGAGGTCTGGCGCGCCTACGTGGCCGAGGCCGCCGCCATCGCCCGCGCGGCGGGGGTGGAGCCGGCGCGCCTCAATGTCGGCGGTGGTTTCCCCTCGCACCGGATGATGGCGGAGCCCCCCGACCTCGGCGCCATCTTCGAGGCGATCGACGTCGCCGCCACGGCGGCCTTCGGCGCGGCGCGGCCCGCTCTCGTCTGCGAGCCGGGGCGGGGAATGGTGGCCGAGTGCTGCACGCTGATGACGCGGGTGCGCGCGCTGCGCGACGACCACGTCTTCCTCGACGACGGGATCTATGGCGGGCTGGCGGAGATGCTGTCCATGCCGATGACTGACCGGATCGAGGTGCGCAGCCCCGAGGGCGTGCTGCGGACGGGCGCTCCCGTGCCGCGCACCGTGTTCGGGCCGACCTGCGACAGCCTCGACCGGCTGCCTGGCCACCCGATGCTGCCCGAGGATACACAAGAGGACGACGCGGTGCTCTTTCGCGGCATGGGCGCATATTCGGGCGTGACGGCGACGCGGTTCAACGGCTTCGGTGTGCTGACGCTGGCGACGGTCGATCGGCTCGACGACTGACGCCCTGGTCGCGTGCCGCGAGCAGTCCGGCGTAATCCGGGCCGAGCGCAGCGTCGAAGGCGGCCGGCGCGAGGCCAGCCTCGGCGCCGGGCAGCAGCGCGGCGAGCGGGGCGGCGGGGTCGATCCGCGGGCGCGAGAGCTTGCGGGCCGCCGTCAGCGTCTCGACCTGTTCGGCCGTCAGGTGCAGCAGGCTGGCGTGGACGGCGAGGATCTCGTCGAGCGAGGCGCAGCGGTCGCGGACGTGGCGCACCTGCGCGCGCCTCTCGGCATGAAGCAGACGGTCGAGCTGCGCGTCGGGGTGGGCGGCGTAGCGCAGGGTCTTGGCCGCCCAGTGGCGCGGGGTCAGCCCATCGAAATGCAGCAGGTGCACGGTGCGCGCGACGCGGAAGGGCGGGGCCTCGCCCTCGGCCTCGGGTCGGTGCACGGTCAGCCGGTAGCCGCGGCCGGTGCGAGACAACGCCTTGCCCACCGGGTAGCCGGCGAGCCCCATCCGCAAGAACCGCGCGGTGTCGCCGTAGATCGCGGCGGCGTCGAGCGCGTCGCCCGGCAGAAGGGCGCGGCGAAACGCGCCCTCGAAGATCGTGGCGCCCGGCTCGCCCCCCAGCCACAAGCGCTCGAGATTGCGGATCTTGAGCCAGCCGTGGCTGTCGTCGAGCCGGGCGAGCTCGTCCGAGAGCGGCCCCTCGCACCAGAGAAACTCGTCGGCGTCGGTGTGCAGGATCCAGTCGGCCCGGGTGCGGTTGCCGGCGAAGGTGGCGTTGGCCATCTGGCGCTGCGATTGCAGGGCGGGGCGGGCGCGGCCCCGCCGATCCCGCCAGTAGGCGTCGTCGCAGCGGACGACACGGGTGCGGGGCAGGGCCTCGGCCACGTCGGCGGCGGGGTCTTCGGGGTCGTCGAAGAACAGCCAGAGCTCGGCCGCGCCGAGAGCGAGGTGGTGGGCGGCGAAGGCTGCGACGAGGGCGGCTGGCTCGCGCACCGTCGCAACGACGGCCCAGCGGGGCGTCGCGGTATCCTCGGCGGTGCAGCCCGTCTGCATGCGGGCAGTCTGACGCGGGCCGGGCGTGCCGTCCATCCGCAGTCGGCGGCGCGCGTCCTCGCTTGCGGGGCCGACCTTGCGCAGGCCCTGCCGGCCGAGCGGTCGTGAGCGATCATTCAGCCCGAGCAGGTCAGCCGGGCGAGGGCGCAGCCCCGGCGAGCCCGCCGCTCGCCTGGGCATCAGGCGGGCGGCGCCAGGATGCGGCGCGCGCGGGATGCGGCGCGCGCGGGATGCGGCGCGCGCGCGATGCGGCTGGCGCACGATGCGGCGGGCGCACGATGCAGGGGGCGCGCGATTTGGCGCGCGCGCGATTTTGGCGGGCGCGCGCGGGCATCCTCGCCGGCACGGGACGGCCAGCGCCCGACCGGCACTGCGCCTCCTCCCCGGTCTCGTTCGCTCGCGCGCCGGGCTGCGGGAGCTGCCTCAGTCGGCCGATGGCTCCGGCTCGTCGCTCCACGCCTCCGAGAAAGTGCCCCACGCGTCGGAGAAGCCCGCCGTCAGCTCGTCCCACGCCCCGCTCGCGCCGCTCTGGAGGGCGCCGAAGCGCTCGCCCAGCCGGTTGCGTGCGGCGCGCAGCTCTTCCAGCTGCGCGCGGGCGGTCTCGCGCCCCTCGTCCGACATTTCCGCCCAGTTCTCCCGCAGGGCCTGCTCGCGCCGGGCGATCTCGGCATCGAGCCGGTCGAGTGCCGCGCGGGCCTCCGCCAGGGCCTCGTCGCGCTCCTGTTCCGAATAGGTGGCGATGGCCTCCATCGCCTGTTCGATCTCGGAGCGCACCTCGTCGCGGGTCGTGAGGGCATCGGTCTGCTGCGATACGGCCGGACCGGCCGCGCAGGCGAGGATCGCCGCGACGAGCAGGGCGCCAGGAATGTGAAGACCTCTCATGGTGTCGCCCCCCTCAGCCGAAACGGGACCGCGCGCGATCGAACGCGTTCGACAGGCTCTCCCACGCCCGGTCGAATCCGCCCTTCATGTCCTCCCACGCCGAGTCGCTGCTCTCGCGCAGTTCCTTCAGCTTCGCCTCCGCCTCGTCGCGCTGGCTGCGCATCTCTTCGAGCTGCTTGCGGTATTCGATCCTGGCGTCGGCCTGGGCCTCGTCCATCTTCGCCTGCATCTTGTCGATCTCGGCGTTCCACTGGTCGAGCTTCGCCTTTGTCTTCTCGATGTACTCGTCTTTCCGTGTCATGTCGTGTCTCCCTTGTTGCCCTCGATGCGTGCCCTGCATTTGGAGGACTCGCCGCTGCGGGCCCGAGTTCCATCGAGCACGTTCGGCGCGTCCTGCCATTGACCGCAGTCAAGGGCCGGGCGCGGATGCGCGGCGCGGCGCTTGGCCGGGTGGAAAACGTCGGCCGGACAACGGGAGGCCGCGATGCCGAACCGCGAGACCTCGCGGACCTTCGACGCGTGGCCGCGGGCGGTCTGCGGCCCGCCGTCAGCTTCATCGCTGCCGTGTCCGGCGCCGCGCTCGTCCGTTCCGCCAGCACGATGCGCCCACCTGGCCCGCGCCGGGGGCAAGGCTATCCCGGTGTGGGCCTCGCGCCGTGCGCGCCTCCGCCGTGCGCGCCTCCGCCGGGGGGGTCACTTCGCGGTCTCGTGCAGAGGCGTGCGAGCGTCCGCCGTTCGACGGCGATCCCGCGCTGGCCGAACGCGACCGAGCGGATCACCGGGGTGGCCGCGACCGACCGGACCATGCCGTCGTCGGCAAGGCCGCGCGACTGGTCGAGCGCGGCGAAGGGCGCGTCCATCGACAGCACGCATGGGGCGCGGCAGGTGCTGCGCGGTCCTTGGAACGTGCCGAGCCTGCCAAGCATAGAGGGGTGCTGCATGGCGACCGCCCCGCGCCGACCGCAACGTCATCAAGACACTCCGAACCGACACTGGAGCTATCGGTTGAGCGGCGAAAATCCTTTTGACCCCGACGGACACACGAACCAGAACGGCGGGGGCAGCGCGCCCCGCCCGGCGCTCCGCCGCCGCTCGACGAACGGGAGACCCACATGGCCCTCGAGGACGCCGGCAGGGACATCGATCGCGCCTTCACCGCGACGCGGGATCGCGGCCTCGCCTACGAGAACGCCTTCGCCGGGGCGACCTCGTTCCTGCGTCGCCGCTACACCAAGGATTTCGGCGGCGTCGACCTCGCCGTCACGGGGCTGCCCTTCGACCAGGCGGTGACGAACCGGCCCGGCGCGCGGCTGGGGCCGCGGGCGATCCGCGAGGCGTCGACGCTCCAGCCCTTCGACCCGCCCTATGGCTGGGGCTACGACCCGCTGACCGAGTTCGCCATCGTCGACGCGGGCGACCTTGCGTTCGACTATGCGCGCCCGGCCGACTTTCCGGCCGCGGCCGAGGCGCATGTCGCCTCGATCCTGGCGGCGGGGGCGGGCTGCATCGCGCTCGGCGGCGACCATTCGGTGTCACACCCTGCGCTGCGGGCCCACGCGGCGAAGTTCGGCCCGCTGGCGCTGGTGCAGTTCGACGCGCATTCCGACACCTGGCCCGACGACGATCCGGGCCGCATCGACCACGGCACGATGTTCGGCAAGGCGGTGGCCGAGGGGCTGATCGACCCGGCACGTTCGATCCAGGTGGGCATCCGCACGACCAACGACGCGACCCTCGGCATCGCCCAGATCGACGCGCGGCAGGTCCACGAATCCGGCCCCGCCGCGGTGGCGAAGAGGGTGAAGGACCGGGTGGCGGACGCGCCCGTCTATCTGTCGTTCGACATCGACGCGCTCGACCCCGCCTTCGCGCCCGGCACCGGCACGCCGGTCTGGGGGGGGCTGGCCTCGTGGCAGGCGGCGGCGATCCTGCGCGACCTCGCGGGAATCGCCCTCGCCGGCGGCGACGTGGTGGAGGTGGCGCCGCCCTACGACACGACCGGGGCGACCGCGGTGGCGGGCGCCCACGTGGCGACGGAGCTGATCTGCCTCTGGGGCTGGACGCGCCGGCAGGTGCGCTGAGGGGCGCGGCGCCGCTTGTCACCGCCCGGAGACCGGCTAGGGTGCGCGGGTGAAAGCGGAGGGAGCGGATGCGCGTGCTGGGTTGGATCGTCCTCGTCATCGTCGTCGTCTTCTATCTCCTCCTCGGCTGCGTGATGGATGCGCTCTCGATGGTCCTCCTCACGATCCCGTTCGTCTTCCCGATGGTCGAAGCGCTCGGGGTGGACCCTGTGTGGTTCGGCATCCTCATCGTGTCGGTGGCGGAGATCGGACTCATCACGCCGCCCGTCGGCATGAACCTCTTCGTGATCCAGGGCGCCGCGGGTGACGTGCGGCAGGCGACCATCGTGCGCGGGATCCTTCCGTTCCTCGTGGCGGACGTCGTGCGGATCGCGCTCATCCTCGCGTTTCCGATC
>LJNT01000097.1 GCA_001314685.1 Rhodobacteraceae bacterium HLUCCA09 | reverse complement strand
CGGGCGTTCCACCATCCCAACCGTTCCACGCCCGGCCTCGGCTCTCACCTCAGCTTCGCGACGCCGACTGTCAGGTCAAGTCTTGACTTCTACACCGTAGGCAACAGCGGCAGAAACACCCCCAGCGCCCCGAAGCAGACACACAGCACGCCGCAGAACGCCCAGACGACGCGCATCGGTCAGTTCACCCGGCCAGCTCCGCCACCACGCGGTCGAGCAGCAGCCTTCCCCGTGGAGTCGCCCGCACCCGTCCCGACACCATCTCGACCAGCCCGACGTCCTCGAGTGCGTGCGCGCGTTCCCTGACCGACGCACCCCCATCCCCCAGGACCGACAACGCCGAGAGGGCCACGCCCTCGCGCTTGCGCATTCCCATCAAGAGATATTCAACCATTTGATCCCAAACAGTAATTTCTTCCTCCCGCGCGTGCGACAGGTCGCCTTTCTCGACTCCGGAAAGCCATGCGCCCGGCGCGCTCGCCTGCTCCGTCGCCACCCGACGGCCACCCAGAGTCAACCTCCCATGCGCGCCCGGCCCCACGCCCGCATACTCGCCCCCCGACCAGTAGAGCAGGTTGTGCCGGCACTCGGCCCCCGGCCGCGCGAAGTTCGACACCTCGTAGAGCCGCAGCCCCACCGCCTCGCACCGCTCCACCGTCATCTCGTAGAGGTCCGCGCCAAGGTCCTCGTCGGGCAGGCCCCGTAGCCCCCCCGCCTTCTGCCGCGCGGCAAAGGCGGTGCCCGGCTCGATCGTCAACTGGTAGAGCGAAAGGTGGTCCACCGTCATCGCCAGGGCCTCGTCGAGCTCCGCCGCCCAGGCCTCGCGCGTCTGGTCCTGCCGCGCGCAGATCAGGTCGAACGACACCCGCTCGAACACGTCCCGCGCCACGTCGAATGCCGCCCGCGCGTCGGCCGCGCCATGCAGCCGCCCCAGCCGCCTCAGGTCGGCGTCGTTCAGCGCCTGCACCCCCAGCGACACCCGCGTGACGCCCGCGTCCCGGTATCCGGCAAACCGCCCCGCTTCCACCGAGGTCGGGTTCGCCTCCAGCGTCACTTCGAGGTCGTTGGCGCAAACCCACCCTGCCTGCGCGGCCTCCATCACCGCGGCCACCGTCTCCGGTGCCATCAGGCTTGGCGTGCCCCCGCCGAAGAACACGCTGGTCAGCCGCCGCGCCCCGTCGCGCCCGCCAGTCCGCTCTGCCACCCGCGCGATCTCGCCCGCCAGCGCCCGCGCCCACCGCGCCTGATCGACGCCGGCCACCACATGCGAGTTGAAGTCGCAATAGGGGCACTTGGCCTGGCAGAAGGGCCAGTGGACGTAAAGACCGAACCCGGCGCCCTCCTCCATGCCGCTACCCTCCGAAACAGCCCGCAACCAGCGCCGCGAAGGCCCGCGCCCGGTGGCTCATGGCGTGCTTTCGCTCCGGCTCCATCTCGCCGAAGGTCTCCTCCTCGCCGTCGGGCAGGAACATCGGGTCGTAGCCAAAGCCCTTCTCCCCCCGCGGCGGCCACACCAGCGTGCCATGCACCTCGCCCGCGAACACCGCGTCCTCCCCGTCCGGCCAGGCAAGACACAGCGCGCAGGTGAAATGCGCCGCGAACGGCGCACGCGCGCCGGCCTCGCCCAGCGCCGCCCAGACCCGCTCCATCCCGAGGCGAAAGTCGCGTCCGCTCTCCGTCTCGGCCCAGTCCGCCGTTCGCACGCCGGGCTCGCCCCCCAGCGCCGCGACCGACAGCCCGCTGTCATCCGACAGGGCCGGCAGGCCAGAGGACCGTGCTGCCGCATGCGCCTTGATCCGGGCGTTGCCGGAAAAACTGTCCTCCGTCTCATCCGGCTCGCCGAGCCCGAGATCGCCCGCCGAGATCACCTCGGCTCCGAACGGCACGAGCAGTTGCCCAATCTCGCGCACTTTCCCGGTGTTGTGCGAAGCGATCACCAGCCGCCCGCCGCCAAAGCGCCGGCTCATCGCGTCACCGCCGCCACCTGGGCCGCGACCAGCGCCGATACCCCCGCCTCGGCAAGATCCATCAACACCTCCAGTTCGTCGCGCGAAAACGTAGCCCCCTCCGCGCTCGCCTGCAGCTCGATCAGCCTGCCCGAACCGGTCATGACGAAGTTCCCGTCGGTCCCTGCCTCGCTGTCCTCGGCATAATCGAGATCGAGCACCGGCTGGCCGGCATAGATCCCGCACGAGACCGCGGCGACATGCTCCACGAGCGGATCCGACAGCACGTCGCGGGCGCCCATCAGCCGCGCCACCGCCAGCTTCAGCGCCACCCAGCCGCCGGTGATCGCCGCGCAGCGTGTGCCCCCATCCGCCTGGATCACGTCGCAATCCACCGTGATCTGCCGTTCGCCCAGCGCTCTCAGGTCGGTGCCGGCCCGCAGCGCGCGCCCGATCAGGCGCTGGATCTCCTGCGTCCGCCCCGACTGGCCCCGCTTGGCCTCGCGCTGCCCGCGCGTATGGGTCGCCCGCGGCAGCATCCCGTATTCCGCCGTCACCCAGCCCTGGCCCGAGTTCTTGAGGAAGGGCGGCACCCGCTCCTCCACGCTGGCCGTGCACAGCACATGGGTGTCGCCCATGCGGATCAGGCACGAGCCCTCCGCGTGCCGGGTCACCCCTGTCTCGATGACGATCTCGCGCATCTGGTCGAGCGCCCGTCCCGATGGCCGCATGGCCCGCCTCCTGTCGTCTCCGCGCTGCCGCCGCTCTTCCCAAGTCGCGGCCCCAGGCGCAAGGGCCATGCCGGCGCAGGCTGCCCGAGTTGACCACCCGCACGTCCATGCATTTATATCGCACATCCGCCCTGTCCGCTGCCGAGTGCCATGCCAGAGGCCATGCCGACCCTGAACGAGCTCAACGATCGCTCCCGCGAGGTCTTCCGCCGGGTGGTCGAGGGATATCTCGACTCCGGCGAACCCGTGGGATCGCGCACCCTCACCCGCGACTTCTCGGAAAGGATCTCGGCCGCGACGATCCGCAACGTCATGCAGGATCTCGAGTATCTCGGCCTGCTCGATTCGCCCCATGTCTCCGCCGGCCGCGTGCCCACCGAACTCGGGCTGCGCATGTTCGTCGACGGGCTCCTCGAGGTGCGCGACCTCGATGCCATGGACCGGGCCCGCATCGACGCCACCCTGGGCGAGAACGAATCCGACATCACCCACCTGATGGGCAAGGTCGGCGCCGCGCTGACCGGGGCCACGCAGGTGGCCAGTCTCGTGCTGACGCCCAAGCACGAGGCCCCGATCCGGCATATCGAATTCGTGCATCTCGGCCACGACCGCGCGCTCGTCGTGCTGGTCTTCGCCGACGGTCATGTCGAGAACCGCGTCTTCACCCCGCCGCCGGGCCAGACGCCCGCCTCGATGCGCGAAGCCGCGAACTTCGTCAACGCGCTGGCCGAGGGCAAGACGCTCGCCCAGCTTCGCATTACGATGCGCGCCGAGGTCGCCCGCCGCCGGCAGGAGCTCGATTCGCTCGCACGCGACCTCGTCGAACAGGGGCTCGCAATCTGGGCCGACGAGGGCGAGCCGACCGAGCGGCTGATCGTCCGCGGCACGGCCCACCTGCTCGACGAGCAGACCCGCGCCGAGGATCTCGAGCGCATCCGCCTGCTGTTCGACGACCTCGAGCGCAAGCGCGACATCGCCGAGTTCCTTCAGCTGACCGAGGAGGGCGATGGTGTGCGGATTTTTATCGGCTCCGAGACCAAACTCTTCTCGCTTTCGGGTTCCTCTCTGGTGGTCTCTCCATATATGAACGCTGATCGAAAGATCGTCGGTGCGGTCGGGGTGATCGGGCCGACGAGGCTGAATTACGGGCGCATCGTCCCTATCGTTGACTACACCGCGCAGCTCGTGGGGCGATTGCTGACCGAACGGACCTGACCGAGAGGACCCTATGGGCGAACCGAAAAAGGACGACGTGGATCTCTCCGCACACGATCACTGGACCGAGACCGACGCCAAGCCGGGCGACACGGCGGATCAGGCGGGCGGCGCGGCCGGTGAGGGCGCCGCTGCGCGGGGCCCCGACGCGATCATCGCCGAGCTGACCGCAGAGCGCGACACCTACAAGGATCGGTTCCTTCGTGCGCTCGCTGACGCCGAGAACGCCCGCAAGCGCAGCGACCGCGATCGTCGCGAGGCCGAGAACTATGGCGGCTCCCGGCTCGCGCGCGATCTGCTGCCGGTCTGGGACAATCTCAACCGCGCCCTCGCCGCGGTTACCGACGAACAGCGGCAGGCCGATGCCGCGCTGATCGAGGGGGTCGAGCTTACGCTGCGCGAACTGGGCAACGTGTTCGAAAAGCACGGCATCCACATGATCCGCCCCGAGCTGGGCGAGGCCTTCGACCCCCAGTTGCACGAGGCGATGTTCGAGGCGCCCGTGCCCGAAACAAGGGCGGGCGACATCATTCAGGTCATGGCCGACGGCTTCCTGTTGCACGACCGTCTGCTGCGCCCGGCGCAGGTCGGCGTATCCTCGACACCCGGCTGATCCCCCCGAGCAGGGCCAAGGCGTTTGCAAACGCCTTCAGCGCGCGCACGCGCGCCGAACGCCCTTGCAAGGGCGTTGCTCCCGGCCCGCGGCCGGCCTGACCCGTCTATCAGCTGCCATCCAGCAGGTCCTTAAGCGCGTAGAGCGCCTCGAGGGCCTCGCGCGGCGACAGGTCGTCCGGCGAGAGGGTTCGCAGCCGTTCGAGTGCGGGGCTCTCCGGCGGCGGGCCGGGCTCGGTCTGTGGGGGCGGTGCGGCCGCGAAGAGCGGCAGGTCTTCGATCAGCGCCTTCGGGCGACGCCCGCCCTCGCGCTCGCCCGTCTCCAACGCGTCGAGCACGGTGCGTGCCCGGTCGATGACTGCCCTCGGCAGCCCCGCCAGCCGCGCCACCTGCACGCCGTAGCTCCGATCCGCCGCGCCGGGCCGCACCTCGTGCAGGAACACCACGTCGTCCTGCCACTCCTTCACCGCGACCGTCGCGGTCTCCACGCCCTCGAGCCGCTCTGCCAGCGCCGTCAACTCGTGGTAATGGGTCGCAAAGAGCGCACGGCAGCGGTTGACGTCGTGCAGGTGCTCCAGCACCGCCCAGGCGATGGAAAGGCCATCGTAGGTCGCCGTGCCCCGCCCGATCTCGTCGAGGATCACCAGCGCTCTTCCGTCGGCCCGGTTCAGGATCGCCGCCGTCTCGACCATCTCGACCATGAAGGTCGACCGCCCCCGCGCGAGGTCGTCCGACGCGCCCACGCGACTGAACAGCGCCGAGACCAGCCCGATCCGCGCCCGCGTCGCAGGCACGAAGCTGCCCGCCTGCGCCAGCAGCGCGATCAGCGCATTCTGCCGCAGGTAGGTCGACTTTCCCGCCATGTTGGGCCCCGTCAGCAGGCGGATATGCGCCGCGTCCTCCTCTGCCGACAGGTCGCAGTCGTTGGCCACGAAGGCCGGCCCCGCCTGTCGCCGCAGCGCCTGCTCGACCACCGGATGCCGCCCGCCCTCGACGGCGAAGGCGCGGCTCTCGTCCACCTCCGGCCGGCACCATCCCTCTCCACGGGCGAGGTCGGCCAGCGCGGTCGCCACGTCCACCTCCGCGAGCGCCCGCGCCGCGGCCGCCACCCCCGGCGCGCCGTCGAGCACCAAGGCGCGCAATTCGGCGAAGAGGCTTTTCTCGATCTCCAGCGCGCGCGCACCCGCGTTCAGGATGCGGCTTTCGAGGTCGCCCAACTCGGCGGTGGAGAAGCGCAACGCGTTCGCGGTGGTCTGACGGTGGCGAAACGTCTCCGACAGCGGCGGGGCCAGCATCCGTTCGGCATGGGTCGCCGTCGTCTCGACGAAATAGCCCAGCACGTTGTTGTGCTTGACCTTGAGCGACGGAATCCCGGCCGCCTCGGCATACCGCGCCTGCAGCGAGGCGATCACGCCGCGCCCCTCGTCGCGCAGCCGCCGCGCCTCGTCGAGCTCCGCGTCGTGCCCCGGAACGATGAAGCCGCCGTCTCGCGCCAGGTGCGGCGGGTCGGCCACCAGCGCCGCATCGAGCACCTCCAGCAGCGCCCCGTGCCCCCGCAGGTCGGCCGCTGCCTCCGCCAGCGCCTCCGGCAGCCCGGTCTCGAGCAGCGCCGCCACCTGCTCGGCCCCCGCCAGCCCGTTGCGGATCGCGGCGAGGTCGCGCGGGCCGCCCCGGTCGAGGCCCAGCCGCGACAGCGCCCGGTCCATGTCGGGCACGCTACGCAGGCAGGCGCGCAGCCTCTCGGCCTGCGCCGCCTCGCCCGTGAAATGCGCCACCGTGGCCAGCCGCGCGCGCACCGTCTTCAGCCGCCGCGACGGCGCCGAGATGCGCCGCGTCAGCAGTCGTGCGCCCGGCGCCGTCACCGTCCGGTCGACCGCTGCGAGCAGAGAGCCCGCGCGCCCGCCCGTGAGCGACTCGGTCAGCTCCAGGTTGCGCCGCGTGGCGGCGTCGATCGCTACCGCGTCGCCGTCGGCCTCCCGCACAGGTGGCAGCAATAGCGGCATCCGGCCCTTCTGCGTCAGGTCCAGATACCCCGCGATCGCGCCCATCGCCGACAGTTCGGCCCGTCCAAACCCCCCGAACGCATCCAGCGAGGCCACGCCGAACGCCTCCGCCAGCCGCCGCGCCCCCGCCGCGCTGTCGAACATCCCCCGGTCGAGGGCCGTCAGCGCCGCTCCGGCCTCCTCAACGACCGCGCCCAGCGTCCCTTCAAACGCCTCCGGCAACAGCACCTCGCGGGGGGCGAGCCGCGCGAGGTCGGGTCCAAGCCGCACCTCAGGGCACAAGGCCACCCGCAACTCGCCCGTCGAGATGTCGGCCCAGGCCAGCGCCCCCTCCCCGGCTAGGGTGGCGTAGGCGGCGAGAAAGTTGTTCGCCCGCGCCTCGAGCAGCGAATCCTCGGTCAGCGTGCCCGGCGTGACCAGCCGCACCACCTCGCGTCGCACCACCGCCTTGTGGCCGCGCTTCCTGGCCTCGGCCGGGTCCTCCATCTGCTCGCAGACCGCCACGCGAAAGCCCTTGCGGATCAGCGTGAGCAGGTAGCCCTCGGCCGCATGCACCGGCACACCGCACATCGGGATGTCCTCGCCCTCGTGCACGCCCCGCTTGGTCAGGGCGATGTCGAGCGCCGCCGCCGCCGCCACCGCGTCGTCGAAGAACATCTCGTAGAAATCGCCCATCCGGTAGAACAGCAGCGCGCCGGGGTGGCCTGCCTTGATCTCCAGGTACTGGGCCATCATCGGCGTGACTGCGCCCGGCTTCGGCATGGTCAAGCTGCGCGTCCCCTCGCGTGGCCCTCAGGGGCGACTCCGGCAGTCTATCCCCACCGATCCGCCGGTTGAAGGGCGCGGGTGCGCTTTCCCTAATGTAACAGTTTCTTTAAGATTACATGACATGGACATGCTGAATCTCCCGTCTCTCGCGCCGGAAAGGGCCATCGCCCGCGGGTCCGAACGATCGGTCTTCGACTGGCCAGAAGAGCCGGGCCTGCTGATCAAGGTCTTGCACGCAAACGCCCTTCGCCGCGACGCGAGGGGCCGGGTGACCGATCCCGTCTGGCGCCGCGAGCGCCGCACGTGGCGCGTGGCACAGGCCTACGCCGCGCGCACGGGCCGCCCGCCCCCCGTGGCCGAGGTGATCGCCCGCTTGCCGACCACCGCCGGGGGCTCCCTTCACGTGGTGCGCAAGGTGGCCGACGCCGAGGGACGCATGGGCCCGACGCTCCACCGGCTCGCCGCGGAAAACCGGCTGGGCGCGACCGAGATCGACAGGCTCAACAGGCTCGTGGCCGACCTGATGGCGGCCGGTATCGCAGTGCACGACGCCCGGGCCGCCAACTTCGTGCTCGAGACCGGGCCGGGCAGGCCCGGCCGTTTCGTGCTGGTCGACGGGTTCGGCGACCGCGCCGCCGTGCCGCTTCGGTCGTGGCTGCCGTTCCTCGCCCGTCGGCGCCTCTCGCGCGCCCTGCGCCGCACCGCCCGCGAGACGGGCCTCAGCTGGGACGGGTCGCGCTTCTTGCGGCCCTGAGCTCACCCCCCCGCGAAGGGCGCGTTGGCGCCCCAGATCTCGCGCACCCGCGCGTCGCGGCCGCAGGCGTCGCGGTAACGCTTGTAGGCGTCGCCCTTGTCGATCCAGCCGAAGCGGGTCAGCACGCGCTCGTCGCTCTTGAAGTAGTCCTGGTGATACGCCTCGGCCGGCCAGAACTCTGCCGGCCCGCGCACCGGCGTCACGATCTCCCGGCCCAGTTCGGCCTCCGCCCGGGCCACCGCGGCCTCGGCCGCCTGCCGCTGCGCCTCGGTCCGGGCGAAGATCGCGGTCGTATAGCTGTCGCCCCGGTCGCAGAACTGCCCGCCGGCATCGAAGGGGTCGATCGAGCGCAGGAACAGGTCGAGGATCTGCTGATAACTGATCCGGGCGGGGTCAAAGCGGATCAGCGCGACCTCGAGGTGTCCGGTGCCGCCGCCTGTAACCTGCTGGTAGGTGGGGTTGGCCACGTCGCCGCCGGCAAAGCCCGACATGACCTCCTCGACGCCCCGAACCCGCTCGAAATCGGCCTCCACGCACCAGAAGCAGCCGCCGGCGACCAGCGCGGTCTCGGTGCCGCCATACTGGGCGCGGGCGGTATCGCACTGGACGAGAAACCCGACCCCGATGGCGAGCGCCAGCAGCACGGGCTTGATCGATGCAAAGGTGGTCGACATGGCAACCCTCCCAGTGAGCGATGACGGCAGACTCGCCCGGCGTGCCCTTACGCTCAAGTCACCCCGGCGTGACCTCACGCGGTCCTGACGATTGTTTCGCCATGTCGCCCAGCTGCGACCCGCACCCGGCGCCCGCGCCAAGGATCAGGTCACCGAACACGAGGCCTCGGGGGACCCCCGCAACGACAGCGTGCTCGCCCCGGTCGACTCGGCGCTGACGCCTCGGCCCGAGGTGACCGTTTCGGTGTTCGACGTCGGTGTTCGACTCCGGCTATTGCCCGGCGCCGGCGTGCGGGAAGGGGTGCGCCGCCCCCGCTGCACCCCGCGGCCAGGGGCCGGCACCTCTCCCTCGAGTTGATCGCGCTGCATATTGTCGCGGTGAGTCGCACCGGCGTCATGGTCGCCTGGTGCAAACTTGGCCGCATCCGCCACGTGGCCCGCGTGCTGGCGAGCTCCGCCGCCCGGCCGAAGCGCCCGACGGAAGCCGATCTCGGCTTCACCCCGCTGCGCCGTGCGTATTTGGAACAGAAAGAAGCCAACGGCCGTGCCACCGACCCGTCGTCTCGGCGGGCGGGGGGCGCCGGCCAGGGGCGTTGGAGAGTGTGGGCAGC
>LJNT01000186.1:10689-11463 GCA_001314685.1 Rhodobacteraceae bacterium HLUCCA09 | reverse complement strand
GGCCGGCCCGCCGGTGAGCATCCTCGGCGTCGATCTCCTCTCCGCGCCGCCGGGCGCGCTGCCCGTTGGCCTCGCCGGGCTGGGCGAGGGAGAGGAGCCGGCGCTGCTTTTCACCGCGCCGGGTCTGGCCTTCGCCGCGCCCGATCTCGCCGCCCGGCTCTCGCAGGCCGCCCCGGCGGGCTGGCCCGAGATCCGCGCCGACGCCGCCGTGCCGCCCGGGCAGGTGCTGACCGACATCGGGGCGGCGGAGCGGATGCTCGCGCGGCCCGGCGAGATCGACCGCCTGCTGATCCTGCCCGGCCAGCCGCGGGGCCGCCCCCCCCTGGCGGAGGCTGCCCCCGGCCTCGTGCGCGAGGCGGGCCGAGAGGAGGGCGAGATCGCCCGGCTCACCTCGTCGTTCCACCTCAACCTGACGGCCTTCGGGCTGCTGTCGTTCGCGGTGGGGCTCTTCATCGTGCACGGCGCGATCGGTCTCGCCGTCGAGCAGCGGCGCGGCACGGTGCGGACGCTGCGCGCCCTCGGCCTGCCCACGGGCCGGCTCGTGGCGCTCCTGCTGGTGGAGGTCGTGGTGCTGGCGCTGGTGGCGGGTGCGGCGGGCGTGGCGCTCGGCTACGTTATTGCCGCCGCGCTCCTGCCCGACGTCGCGGCGACGCTGCGTGGCCTCTACGGCGCCTCGGTGCCGGGCGTGCTGTCGTTCGATCCGGGCTGGGCGGCGGCGGGCCTCGCCATGGCGCTCGCGGGCGCGCTCGTGGCGGCGGGGCAGGGCCTCTGGCG
>LJNT01000186.1:9350-10681 GCA_001314685.1 Rhodobacteraceae bacterium HLUCCA09 | reverse complement strand
TCGCCCGCCTACCGGTGCTCGAGGCGGCACGCCCGCGCGCCTGGGCCACCGTCTCGGGCCGCAGCTTGCGCCGGCAGGCGGCTGTCGGGGCAGCGCTGCTTGTGGCCGGCATCGCCGCGCCGCTGGTGGCCGACGGTCTGGTGGCGGGCTTCGCACTGCTCGGCGGGCTGCTGCTCGGCGCGGCGCTGATCCTGCCGCTCGCGCTGTCGGCCGCGCTCGCCCTCGGCGCGTCCCGGGCGCGGCGGCCGCTGGCGGAGTGGTTCTGGGCCGACACGCGCCAGCAGCTCCCCGGCCTGTCGCTCGCGCTGATGGCGCTGATGCTGGCGCTTGCGGCGAACATCGGCGTCTCGACCATGGTGGGGTCGTTCCGCCTGACCTTCACCGGCTGGCTCGACCAGCGCCTCGCGGCCGACCTCTACGCCCGCGCCGGCAGCGGGGCGGAGGCCGAGGCGATCCGCGCCTTCGCCGAGGCACGGGGTGCCGGCCTCTTGCCCACGGCCGAGGTCGAGGCGGGGCTCGCCGGCGCCCCCGGCACGATACGGGGCATCACCGACCACCCGCTCTACGCGCAAAGCTGGCCGCTCCTGTCTGCCGCGACGGACGTATGGGAGCGGGTCGCGCGCGGCGAAGCGGCTCTGGTCAACGAGCAGCTCGCCCGCCGCGCGGGCCTCGCCACGGGCGACCCGCTGGAGCTCGGCCCCGGCTGGGCGCTGCCGGTGGCGGGCATCTATTCCGACTACGGCAACCCGCGGGGCGAGGCGATGGTGGCACTCTCCGGCCTGCAGGAGCGCTTTCCACAGGCGGTGGCGCGCGACTTCGGCCTCGTCGCGCCCGAGGGCACGGGGGCGGGCGCGCTGCGCTCGGCCCTGATCGCCGAGACGCCGCTGACCGAGGGCGCGGTCATCGACCAGGGGCAGGTCAAGCAGATCTCGCTCGCGGTCTTCGAGCGGACCTTTGCGGTCACCGGCGCGCTGAACGTGCTGACGCTCGCGGTGGCTGGAGTGGCGATGCTGACGGCGCTGCTGACCCTCGCCACGATGCGCCTGCCGCAGCTCGCCCCGGTCTGGGCGCTGGGGCTGACGCGCGCACGGCTCGGCCGGCTCGACATGGCGCGCTCGGGCCTGCTCGCCGCGCTTACCTTCGCCACCGCCCTGCCGCTCGGCCTCGCCTTGGCCTGGGCGCTGCTGGCGGTGGTCAACGTCGAGGCATTCGGCTGGCGGCTGCCGATGCACCTGTTCCCGCGAGATTGGGCGCTCCTGCTCGCCCTGTCGGTCGCCGCCGCCCTGCTCGCGGCCCTCATCCCCGCGCGCCGCCTCGCCCGGACGCCCCCC
>LJNT01000186.1:0-9332 GCA_001314685.1 Rhodobacteraceae bacterium HLUCCA09 | reverse complement strand
TCTTCGCCGATGAACGCTGAGATCTCCGCACGCCCCGGCGCCCCGCTCCCCGCCCCCCTCTTGAAGGGCACTCCCCAATGATGCCTCGCCGCCCGGCGCCCCCGCCCCCTGCTTCTTTCTGTTCCAAATACGCATCGCGCCGGTCTGTCCTGGCGCACGGCCTGGCACTCTGCGCCGTCCCCGCCGCCGCGCCCCTCGCCGCGCAGGGCTTCGCAGGCCTCGGGACGGAGGCGGCGGGCTACGCCATCCCCGACCGGTCGCCGCTCGTCTTCCCGGGCGACCACGGCGCGCACCCGGCCTTCCGGATCGAGTGGTGGTATCTCACCGCCAACCTGACAGATGCCGCGGGCCGCGACCTCGGCCTGCAATGGACGCTGTTCCGCTCGGCCCTCCGGCCGCCCGACCCCGAGGCGGCCGAGGCCGGCTGGCAGGCGCCGCAGATCTGGCTCGCCCACGCCGCAGTCACCACGCCCGAGCGGCATGTCGCGGCCGAGCGCTTCGCCCGCGGCGGGGTGGGGCAGGCGGGCGTGCACCCCGCTCCCTTCGCCGCCTGGCTCGACGAGTGGCGCCTCGCCGCGCCCGACGCCGATCTGCCGATGCGGGCACCCGCGTCGGGCACCACGCGGGCCGACGGGTCGGAGCGTGCCGCCAGCGGTGCGGGCGCCGCGCCTGGCGCACCCCCCGCCGGCGCCGCCGACGGCGCGCGCACCGCCGCCGCTGCCGGCACCACCGACGGTGACGCGCTCGACCGGCTGGTGGTGGTCGCCTCGGCGGAGGACTTCGCCTACGAGGTGCGCCTGACGGCGCAGGGGCCGCTCGTGCTGCAGGGCGAGTCGGGCTATTCCGTCAAGTCGCCCGAGGGGCAGGCGAGCCGCTACTACTCGCAGCCCTTCTACCGCGCCGAGGGAGTGCTGCGCCTGCCGGAGGGCGAGATCGCGGTGACAGGCCGCGCCTGGCTCGACCGCGAGTGGTCGTCGCAGCCGCTCGCCGACACGCAGGACGGGTGGGACTGGATCTCGCTGCACCTCGACACCGGCGAGAAGCTGATGGGCTTCCGCCTGCGCGATCGGGCGCGCGCGCCCTTCACCTCGGCCACCCACATCGCACCCGACGGCACCGCGACACCGTATTCCGACGGGGCGCTCACCCTCACGCCGCTCGAGACGGCGCGGGTCGCGGGGCGCGACGTGCCGGTGCGCTGGCGGGCCGAACTGCCCGAGCAGGGCATCGACGTGGCCCTCTCGGCGGTGAACCCGCAGGCCTGGATGGGCCTCGGCTTCCCCTACTGGGAGGGTCCGGTGCGGATCGAGGGCAGCCATGCGGGCCGCGGCTACCTCGAGATGACGGGCTATCCCGAGGCGTGAGGCGTCGAGGCTTGACGTGGCCCATGGGTCGGGCGCACGCTTTCCGTCGTCCGGGCGCCGCCCCGGACGCGGTCGGAGGGGAGGCCGGCCCGTGCGCGCCACCATCGCTGTTCTGCTTCTCGCCGGCCCGGCCGCGGCCGGGCCCGATCTCGGGCCAGCACCCGTCTTCGCCGAACCCGAGCGCGCGCGGGTCGAGCTCGGGTGGCTGCTGTTCTACGACCCCGTGCTCTCGGGCAGCGGCGAGGTCGCCTGCGCGACATGCCATCACCCGCGCTTCGGCACGTCCGACGGGGTCTCGCTGTCCCTCGGCGACGGTGGCCTTGGGCTGGGGCCCGAGCGGGCAGCCGACCCGGCCAACCTGCCGCTCCAGCGTCTCCCGCGGAACGCGCCGGGCCTGTGGAACCTGGGCGCCGAGGAATTCACCGTGTTCTTCCACGACGGCCGGCTGGAAGAGGACCCCACGCGCCCCGGCGGCATCCGCACGCCCCTGGGCGCGGAGATGGTGAGCGGATTCGACTCGGCGCTCGCCGCACAGGCGATGTTCCCGGTGCTCTCGGCCGACGAGATGGCGGGGCACTATGGCGAGAACGACATCGCCGAGGCGGTGGGGCAGGGAATGCTCGCGCATGAGGGCGGCGCGTGGGACCGCATCGCCGCCCGCGTCGCCGCCATGCCGGCCTATGCCGATGCCTTCGCCCGCGTCGCGCCGGGGCAGGCCATCGACTTTCCCCTGATCGCCAACGTGATCGCCGATTTCATCCGGTTCGAGTGGCGGGCCGACGACAGCGCCTTCGACCGGCACATGCGGGGCGAGGCGCCGCTGGAAGGCGCTGCGCTCAGGGGGATGGCGCTGTTCTACGGCGAGGCGGGGTGTTCGGCGTGCCATTCCGGCTGGTTCCAGACCGACCACCGCTTTCACGCCATCGCCATGCCGCAGATCGGCCCCGGCAAGGCGGGCCGCTTCGAGGCGCATCACCGCGACGAGGGGCGGATGCGGGTGACAAACGACCCCGCCGACGCCTACCGCTTCCGCACGCCGAGCTTGCGCAACGTGACGCTGACGGCGCCCTACGGCCATTCCGGCGCCTATGTCGAGCTCGAGGACGTGGTGCGCCACCACCTCGACCCGGTGGGCGCGCTTCGCCGCTACGACGTTTCGGACGCGCGGCTGCCCGAGTTGCCTGGCGTCGACGACCACTGGGTGCTGGACCGCCCCGAAGAGATCGACCGCATCGCCGCCGCCAGCGACCTCGATCCGGTGGCGCTGTCCGATGCCGAGGTGGCCGACATCCTCGCGTTTCTGAAGGCGCTGGAGGATCCGGCCGAGCGGCTCGGCGTGCCCGAGGCGGTGCCGAGCGGGTTGCCGGTGGACCGCTGAAGGCGCGCTCAGGCCCGCGCTTGCGGCGCAGGGGCCCCGCGTTCAGTCCGACGCGAGGTGCAGGATTCGGTTTGCCGCAACGGGGCGCCACTCCGACACCGCGCCGCCCGGCCAGATCACGCGGATCTCGGCGCGCTCGGCCGCGCCCAGGCCGAAATGCATCAGCCCCGCCTTCCCGCCGGCATGGCCGCCGCCCACCGTCACCTCGCGGGTCTGCACGCCGGCCCCGGTGCGCAGTTCGACGAAGGCGCCGATGGCTTGCGTATTGGGCGGCGGCGCCGAGAGGCCCACGAGCAGCCAGTTTCCGGCGACGCCCGCGCTCTGCCACAGCTCCATCTCGGCGCGACGGTTGACCACGGCGAGGTCGAGCGCGCCGTCGAGGTTCAGATCGGCCAGCACCGCGCCGCGCGCCCGCTCGAGGGTGGCGATGCCGGCCTCGGCCGCGCGCTCCTCGAACGTGCCGTCCGCCCGCTGCACGAGCAGGGTGTTGGGGTCGCGCATAGCGGCGTCCGGCATCTGCTCGACATTGCCCTTGGCCACGAAGATGTCGTCGCGCCCGTCGTTGTTCACGTCGCCGAACTCGGCGTGCCAGCCGGTAGAGGGGCGGCCGTCGTCGCCGGTATGCGGGCGGTGGGCGGTGGTGCCCCGCTCGTAGGTGGCGTCGCGCCAGACCGGGCCGCCTGCGTCCGGGTCGAACACCTGGAACTTCTGGTCGCCGATCGAGGTGAGGTAGACGTCGGGCCAGCCGTCGCCCGTCAGGTCGCGCGAGGCGATGCCCATGCCCCAGATCGCGAAGGGGAGCCAGCCGTCGGCCTCGGTGTAGAGGCGGGGCACCTCTTCCATCGCCCACATCTGCTCCTGCCCGCCCGCGACGTAGTAGTGGCGGTCGTTGCTGACGCGCAGGTCGGCACGGCCGGTGCGGGACCAGTCGGAGAAGAGCATCGAGAGCGTGCAATGGCCCGGCTCGAGCCGCAGAGGTCGGCCGTAGCCGCCGCCCTCGGGGCGGTAGAGGAGCGGCGCGTCGCAGGCGCGGAAGGGGCCGGTGGGGTCGGACCGGTCGATGTAGGGGCCGAAGGCGAGGGTGGGCAGCGCGTTGCCCGCCTCCCAGGTGGCGGTAAAGGCAGTTGTCCAGTGGTCGCCCGAGGTGAAACCGATGCGTTCGAACGCCTCGAAGCGGCAGTCGCCGAGGCCCCGCATCAGTCGGTCGGGGCCGACCCGCAGGATCGCGAGGTCGAGCACGCCGTCGCCGTCGATGTCGAGCGGGTAGGCGCCCGTCACCCCGGTCAGCGCCAGCGCCTCGGGCGTCTCGGCCTCGTAGGTCAGCGCGCCGCCCGGCGCCGAGCGATTGCGGAACAGCGTCGCGGGCACGGCGCCTCCGGCGGCGTAGAGTTCCGGCAGGAGGTCGCCGTCGCAGTCGAAGCCGGCGACCCCGCCACCGACGAAATGCTCCCAGCCCCCCGAATAGACATGCGGCGCGAGCGGGCGGGCCACGAAATGCGGATCGGCCCCCGCCGAGGCGCCCGCGGACGCGACGACGGCAGCCGCGACCGTGCGCCGCACCCTCGCGCCCGGGCCGCGGGGTGCCGCGCCCGGTGCCGCGAAAGCCCTTGTGCGAGTGCGTCGCGCCATCTCTTCCCCGTTTGCCGGATGCCTTCATCTTGCACGGCAAAACACGGGCGTCGAATAACATTTGGACAGCGTAAATACGGACACTTATACCGAAACGGCGCGCCGGCCAGGAGGGAGGGACGGCGCACCAAGGGAGGAAACCGCATGAAACTGCTCGCAACCCTTTCGGCCGCCGCCGTGTTGCTCGGTAGCGCCGCCGCCCATGCCCAGGACCTGACGGTCGGCGTGAGCTGGTCGAACTTCCAGGAAGAGCGCTGGAAGCGCGACGAGGGCGCCATCCGCGCCGTGCTCGACGAGGCGGGGGCCGAATACGTCTCGACCGACGCGCAGTCGTCGTCGGCCAAGCAGCTCTCCGACGTCGAGAGCCTCATCGCCCAGGGCGTCGACGCGCTCATCATCCTGGCGCAGGATACGCAGGCCATCATCCCCGCCGTGCAGGCTGCCGCCGACGAAGGCATCCCCGTGGTGGGCTACGATCGCCTGATCGAGGATCCGCGTGCCTTCTACCTGACCTTCGACAACGTCGAGGTCGGGCGGATGCAGGCCCGCGCCGTGCTCGAGGAGCAGCCCACCGGCAACTACGTGATGATCAAGGGCTCGCCCACCGACCCCAACGCCGACTTCCTGCGCGGCGGACAGCAGGAGGTGCTGCAGGAGGCGATCGACGCGGGCGACATCGAGATTGTCGGCGAGGCCTATACCGACCAGTGGCTGCCGGCCAACGCCCAGCGCAACATGGAGCAGATCCTCACCGCGCAGGACAACGACGTCGATGCCGTG
Source organism: Rhodobacteraceae bacterium HLUCCA09 (assembly GCA_001314685.1). GTDB lineage: Bacteria > Pseudomonadota > Alphaproteobacteria > Rhodobacterales > Rhodobacteraceae > HLUCCA09. The sequence goes on along the minus strand of LJNT01000186.1, from coordinate 4,181 downwards.
GTGGCCTCGAACGATGGCACCGCGGGCGGCGTGGTGGCCGCACTGACCGCGCAGGGGATGGACGGCATCCCCGTCTCCGGCCAGGACGGCGACCTCGCCGCGCTCAACCGCGTCGCCAAGGGCACCCAGACCGTCTCCGTCTGGAAGGACGCGCGCGACCTCGGCCGCGAGGCCGGCGAGATCGCCGTGGCGATGGCGCAGGGCACCGAGATGTCGGAGATCGAGGGCGCCGAGGAATGGACATCGCCCTCCGGCACCACGCTGACGGCCAAGTTCCTCGCGCCGATCCCGATCACGCAGGACAATCTCGACGTGGTGGTCGATGCCGGCTGGATCGACGTAGAGACGCTCTGCCAGGGCGTCGAGGGTGGCCCGGCCCCCTGCAACTGACGGCCCTGACCTTCTGCCTTGGCCGTCCGCGCGCACGGGTCGCGTGCGGGCGGCCGGGGTCAGGCCTGCCACCCGTCCGCCCGGCCCGCGGGCGGGCTTCGAGAGGGGACCACAGATGACCGATGCGGCCAGCACCCAGGGTCCGGCGCGGCGGCGCTCGTTCTTCGACCAGTTCGAGCTCGACACGCGCCTGCTCGGCATGATCGGCGCCTTCGCCGTTCTCGCGCTGACCTTCCATTTCGTCACCGAGGGGCGGTTCCTGACCCCCCGCAACGTGTTCAACCTCACGATCCAGACGGTGAGCGTGGCGCTGATGGCGACCGGCATGGTCTTCGTCATCGTGCTGCGCCACATCGACCTGTCGGTCGGCTCGCTCCTGGCCACCTGCTCGGCCATGATGGCGATGACGCAGACCGTGGTGACGCCCGAATGGCTGGGCCTCGGCCTGAATCACCCCGCGACCGCGCCCATCGCCATCACGGTCGGCATCCTGACGGGCGCGGCGATCGGGGCTTTCCATGGCTGGCTGGTGGGCTATCTGGGCATTCCCGCTTTCATCGTCACGCTGGGCGGCCTGCTCGTGTGGCGCAACGTGGCGTGGTATCTGACGCGGGGCCAGACGATCGGCCCGCTCGACGAGAATTTCCAGCTCTTCGGCGGGATCAACGGCACGCTCGGCGAGACGTGGAGCTGGGTCGCGGCCGGGCTCGCCGTGGCCGGCGCGCTCTGGGCGCTCTGGAACTCGCGACGCAACAAGATGCGCCACGACTTCCCGGTCAAGCCGCTCTGGGCCGAGGCGGTGATCGCGGCCGTGATCGCGGTGGCGATCGTCGGCTTCGTGTGGCTGCTGAACAGCTACGAGATCCCGCAGGCGCGGCTCGAGCGGATGTTCGAGGCCCGCGGCGCGGTCATGCCAGAGGGCTACACCGAGGGCTACGGCCTGCCGATCTCGGTGGTTCTGCTGGTCCTCGTGGCGATCGTGATGACGGTCGTGGCACAGCGCACACGGCTGGGGCGCTACATCTTCGCCGCGGGCGGCAACCCCGAGGCGGCGCAGCTCGCCGGCATCGACACGCGGATGCTGACGGTCAGGGTCTTCGCCCTCATGGGCGTGCTCTGCGCCATCTCGGCGGTCGTCGCCTCGTCGCGGCTGACCTTCCATTCCAACGACATCGGCACCCTCGACGAGCTGCGCGTGATCGCGGCGGCCGTCATTGGGGGCACCGCGCTCTCGGGGGGGATCGGCACGATTTACGGCGCGATCCTCGGCGCGCTCATCATGCAGTCGCTGCAATCGGGCATGGCGATGGTGGGCGTCGACGCGCCGCTCCAGAACATCGTGGTGGGCGCGGTTCTGGTGCTCGCCGTGCTGATCGACATCATCTACCGCCGCCGCACCGGAGACCGGACATGAGCAGCGACCGCCCCGATATCGACCGCACCGGAACCCCCCTGATCGAGCTGCGCGACATGCAGAAGTCGTTCGGCGGCATCCACGCCGTCGACCACGTGTCGATCGACCTCTACCCGGGCGAGGTGGTGGGCGTGCTCGGCCACAACGGCGCGGGCAAGTCGGTGCTGATGAAGATGCTCTCGGGCGCGCTGCCGCGCGACGGCGGCGAGATCTACGTCAAGGGCGAGCGGGCGGTGATCAACAACCCGCGCGACGCGCGCCGCTACCGGATCGAGACGATCTACCAGTATCTCGCGCTGGCCGACAATCTCGACGCCGCCGCCAACCTCTTTCTCGGCCGAGAACTGACCACTGCAACAGGGCTGGTCGACGACGCGCAGATGGAGGCCGAGACGCGCAGGATCATGTCGCGGCTCAACCCGAACTTCCGGCGCTACGCGGCGCCGGTCAAGGCGCTCTCGGGCGGGCAGCGCCAGTCGGTCGCCATCGCGCGGGCGGTCTATTTCAACGCCGAGATCCTGATCATGGACGAGCCCACCGCCGCGCTGGGCGTCGAGGAGACGCGGATGGTGGCCCAGCTCATCGACGAGCTGAAGCGGCAGGGCCTCGGCATCTTCCTGATCGACCACGACATCCACCAGGTGAAGGCGCTGTGCGACCGTGCGAGCGTGATGAAGAACGGCCGGCTGGTGGGCACGGTCGACGTGCACGAGGCGAGCGAGGACGACCTGCTCGGCATGATCATCGCGGGAAAGAAGCCGGGCGAGGCCCCCCGCCTCGAAGAGGTGCTGGGCGGCGAGGTGCATTGAGAGGGCAGACAATGAGCACGGGATTCTTCGACGGGATCGCTCCCGTCCGCCACGCGGGGCCGGAGAGCACCGACCCGCTCGCCTTCCGTCACTACGATCCCGACGCGCAGGTGATGGGCCGGCGCCTCGAGGATCATCTGCGCTTCGCCGTCGCGTGGTGGCATTCCCTCGCGTGGGAGGGCAACGACCCCTTCGGCGGCCCGACCTTCCTCCGCCCCTGGCACCCGCAGGACGAGATGGGGCGGGCGAAGATGAAGGCGGATGTCGCCTTCGAGATGTTCACCCTGCTGGGCCAGCCCTTCTTCTGCTTCCACGACGCCGATGTGCGCCCCGAGACGGGCGACTATGCGACGAACCTCGCCGGGCTCGAGGAGATCACCGACTACATGGGCCCCAGGATGGAGGAGACGGGCACCGGGCTGCTCTGGGGGACGGCCAACCTCTTCACCCATCGCCGTTTCATGGGCGGCGCGGCCACCAACCCCGACCCCGATGTCTTCGCCTTCGCCGCGGCCACGGTGAAGGGCTGCATGGACGCCACCCACAAGCTCGGCGGGCAGAACTACGTGCTCTGGGGTGGGCGCGAGGGCTACGAGACTTTGCTCAACACGGACCTGAAGCAGGAGCTCGACCACCTCGCGCGGTTTCTCCACATGGTCGTCGACTACAAGCACAAGATCGGATTCGAGGGCACGATCCTGATCGAGCCGAAGCCGCAGGAACCCACCAAGCACCAGTATGATTACGACGTGGCCACCACCGCGGCCTTCCTGCGCAAGCACGGGCTGGAGAGCGAGGTGAAGATCAACATCGAGTGCGGGCACGCCGTGCTGGCCGGCCACTCCTTCGAGCACGAGATCGCGCTGGCGGTGGCCGAAGGGCTGTTCGGCTCGATCGACATGAACCGCAACGACTACCAGTCGGGCTGGGATACCGACCAGTTCCCCAACAACGTCCCCGAGGTGGCGCTGGCCTATTACCACATTCTCAAGGGGGGCGGCTTCGGCACCGGCGGGACCAATTTCGACGCGAAGTTGCGGCGCCAGTCGATCGACCCGCAGGATCTGATCGCTGCCCATGTCGGCGCGATGGACGTGTGCGCACGGGGCCTGACCGCCGCTGCCGCGATGCTCGAGGATGGCGGGCTCGAGGCGGCGCTGCGCGAGCGCTACGCCGGCTGGGCGCGGCCCGAGGCACAGGCGATGCTGGAAAGCGACCTCGCCGCGATCCAGAAGCGGGTGCTCGACGAGGGGATCGCGCCCGAGCCGCGCTCCGGCCGTCAGGAGATTCTGGAGACCTACGTCAACCGCTTCGTCTGAGCGGAACCGGCGCGGCCTTGTCCCGGAATTTCGTACGAATTTCCGCCACACCGCCCGTCGCCGGCGGCGATATCTGTCACACGGTCATCGAGGCCCGGTCGCGCCCGGTGCCGGGAGGCGGCAGAATTTCGTACGAAATTCTGGGGACTGCGTATGCGCCGTCTCCGCCCCATTGATTTTCGCAGTTCCAGCGCGCTGCTTGAGCGGCGAGTTTTCTTCTGAGCATTCGGAAGGAGATGACGATGGCGG
>LJNT01000078.1 GCA_001314685.1 Rhodobacteraceae bacterium HLUCCA09 | reverse complement strand
CCGTCTGCCTGATCCCGCTCGCCTTCGCGCTCACCCGGACGGCGGCCCTGGAACGCGACATGCGGATCGCTGCGACGCAGAACATGCTCTGGGTGGTCAGCCAGACGCAGATGGAGACGCTGGCGCTCGCCGCGGCTGCGCTGTCCCCGGACCGGACACCGGACATGATCGAGCATCGCTACGACATGGTCCTCTCACGGCTTGCCCTGCTGCAGGACGGGCCCCAGCTGCGCTACCTCGCGGAGCTCGGGCACGAGGAAACGGTCGGTCGGATCGAGGGGCAGCTGCGCGCGCTCGACCCCGTGGAACGCGGGCACGGCGACACGGTGCATGACGGGCTGGCCCGGCTTGGCCTCGCGTTGCAGCCGGACCTCAAGCGCATGGCGACGGACGTGATGACGGCCGAGTGGACGGCGGCGGCCGAACGGCTGGACGACTACCGCGACATCCAGAGAACGGTCCTTCTGGCGGTGGCGAGCGCGCTGGCGGCGGCGCTGGTGATCTCCTGGCTGCTGCTGAGCAACCAGCGGCGCCTGCACCGGGCCGACATGATGCAGGTCCGCGCCTCCGCCCTGCTGGAGCGGGAGCGCAGCACCTCAGCCTGGTACAGGGATTTCGCGGCGCTCGTGTCGCACGAGATCCGGACGCCGCTGACCCTGATAGACAGCGCGATGCATCGCCTTCTGCGCAAGGGCGAGGCAGTCAGCGCGCGGGATGTCGCCGAGCGCCATGCCATCGTGCAGGATGCGGTGGGGCGGCTGACGCGGGTGCTGGATGCGGTGCTGATGGCGGGCCGTCTCGACGAGCAGGCCGTCGAGGGCAGGCTCGCGCCAGAAGTGCTGTCCGACCTCGCTGAACGGGCCGCGGCCCACGCGCGGACCCAGCATCCGGGCCGGGAGATCGTGCTGTCGAGCAGCGTGGCGGGATTGCAGGCGCTGTGCGACCGGCACCTGGTCGGGCACATCCTCGACAACCTGCTGTCGAACGCGTTGAAATACAGCCCCGCGGATACGCCCGTCGAACTTCGGATCTTCGCCCAGGGCGACCGGGTGGCCTGCGCCGTGGGAGACAGGGGGGCGGGCATACCGCCGGAGGAGCAGGAGCGTGTCTTCGATCGGTTCTACCGCGGTCACGACCAGATGACCAAGCCCGGCACCGGCCTGGGTCTGGCGCTGTCGCGCGAACTGGCCGCGCTTCAGGGCGGGACGATCACGCTGGAAAGCTGGCAGGACCGCGGCTCGCTCTTCACCCTCTGGCTTCCGGCGGCAGCAAGGCAGGAGGCATGACCGCGCCGCCCGCCCCCCTGATCCTCTGCTGCGAGGACGAGCCGGCGCTGCGCCGCGACATCGCCGACGAGTTGCGCGAGGCAGGCTATCGCGTCCGCGAGGCCGCCGACGCCGCCGAAGTCCTCGCCGCACTGGGCGAGTGCACGCCCGATCTGGTGCTATGCGACATCATGATGCCCGGCAGGGACGGCTACGGCGTGCTTGCCGACTTTCGCCGCAATTTTCCCCATCTGAGCCATGTGCCGCTGGTGTTCCTGTCGGCGCTGGCAACGACCGAGGCGATGATCCGCGGCAAGCGCGCCGGCGCCGACGATTACCTGACCAAGCCGATCGATTACGACCTTCTGCTTTCGACCATCGAGGCACGCCTGCGCCAGACCCGGCAGGCCCGGCAGGCCAGCGCGCCGGTGGCGCGCATCGGGCGGCACCTGCTCGACCACCTGTCGGTCGGCGTGCTGGCCTACGATGCGAAGGGCCGGCTGGTCCGGGCCAACAGGGCGGCGACGACCCAGCTGGACCTCGCCGCGCCCTCCGGTGGGCCACCGCAGCCGCCGGGCCTTGCACGGCCCCTGCGCCAGATGGTGCGCGCGGCTCTCGACGGGCGGGAAGAGAGCCTGTCGATCCGGATCGAGGACGCATCGGCAGGTGTTGCGGTCCTGTTCTCCTGTCCGCCGGACGCGCGCGGCGCGGATGCCGACGAGCCCGTGGTCTTCGTCTATGTCGCCGACCTCGCGCGCCGGGCGCCGCTGTCGGGTGCGGCGCTGCGCGAGCTCTTCTCGCTCACCCCCGCCGAGACCGAGGTCGCCCGCCGGCTCGCGTCGGGATCGCGCCTCGACGAGATCGCGGCCGAGCTCGGCGTCTCGCAGACCACCGTGTCCTTCCACCTGCGCAACGTCTTCGCCAAGACGGGGACCAACCGGCAGGCGGAACTGGTCGCGCTGCTTCTGTCGCTGCCGATCCGGGCGGCGTCCTGACGTCCTGTCGCGGTCCCCTTCATCCGGAGGGGGCGAGGCAGCCGCAACCAGCCTAACCTGCGGACCGCGGCGGACGGCCGGCAGGACCGCAAGCGACGGGGCCGGACGCGCGCACCGGGCGCAGGCCAACGACAGGACCCAACAACAGGACACGGGGAAGAGACGCGGATGTGGGATTTTTCATTCAGGCGCAGCATCGGACTGATGGTGCAGACGCTGCCTTTCGTGCTGCTGCGAATGGCGGTCTATTTCGGCGCGGCGCTGGCCTATGTCGTCGTCACCGGCACCGGTGCCGGGATCGGCTGGGGGATCGGCGCGCTTGGTGACGAGGGCTTCCGCGGCTCGGCCACGGTCTTCGGCGGCGTGACGGGCTTCGGCCTCGTCGCCATCGTGATGTACTGGCTCAGGGAATACGTCCTCTACCTCGTGAAGGCTGGTCACATCGCGGTCATGGTGGAGCTGATCGATAACCGCCCGATCCCCGAGGGCCGGAGCCAGGTGGGGCATGCGCAGGCGATGGTGCGCGCCCGCTTCGCCGAGGCCAGCACGCTCTTCGCCGTCGATCAGATCGTGAAGGGCGTGTTGCGCGCGATCACCGGGCTGGTGCGCGGAGTGTTCACGCTCCTGCCCATCCCCGGCATCAAGCAGCTCGTGACCATCCTGCGCGCCTTCCTGAACGTGGCGGTGGGCTTCATCGACGAGGTGATCCTCGCCCATGCGATCCGCACCCGCGCCACCGATCCCTGGGCCTCGGCACGGGAGGCGCTGGTGCTCTACGCGCAGAACTATGGGCCGATGCTGCGCAACGCCGCCTTCGTTACCGTCTTCGTCTATGGCCTCACCGCGGTGATCCTGATCCTGCTGCTGGCGCCCGCGGCCGCGATCTCGCATCTCTTTCCCGGAAACCTGTCGGCGGCCGGCATCGTCGTGGCGCTGATCCTCGCGTGGTCGGTCAAGCAGGCCTTTCTGGAGCCGCTGGCGGTGGCCTGCCTTCTGCAAGCCTATTTCCGGACGATCGAGGGCCAGACCCCGAACCCCGAATGGGACGCACGGCTGGAGGGGATGTCGGGAAAATTCCGCAAGCTGAAGGACCGCGCGATGCCCGCGGAGGTGGCGGCGCAATGATGCGCGCCGCCCGCGCCCTCGGTCTGGTCGCCGGGCTCGCCGGTCCTGCTGCGGCCGACTACACCCACGACCGGGTGATCGGCTTCTCCGAGGACGGGCGGTATTTCGCCTTCGAGACTTACGGGCTGCAACGCGGATCGGGGCTGCCCTATTCCAACATCTTCGTCGTCGATCTGGACCGCGACGCCTGGGTGCCGGGCTCGCCGATCCGTGTCGGAGCGTCGGAGGCGGACATGGCCGAGGTCGAGGCGGCCCCCTACGCCGCCCTCGCCGCGACCCGCGCCGAGGCACGGTCCGAGGGCGCCGACCTGATCGAGGCCCTCGAGATCCGCCGCCCCGCGACCGTCCTGTTCGCCCGCGGGATCGGCGAAGCGCACGACGCGCCGTCGCGGATCACTGTCTCGCGCCCGGACCCCGACGATCCGACCCGGTCGCCGCAGGCCGCGACCACGCTGGAGCTGGAGGCGATCGCCGTTCCGGGCGGGGCAGAGTTCTGCCCCGACCCGGACGCGCTGCGCGGCTACCGGCTGACGCGTCGGCCGCAGGGACAGGCACCGCGGATCCTGCACGAGGACAGCCGCATCCCGGACTCGCGCCGCTGCCCCGTGGCCTATCGCCTCGACGCCGTGCTCTCGCCCGGCCACCCGAAACCCGACGGGCGCGGCGCAGCGCTGATCTCGGTCTGGGGACAGGGGTTCGAGGGGCTCGAACGCCGCGTGATCGCCGTGCCCGTGCCGCTTCCCGGCCCGGCCGCCGCATCGATGGCCCCCGAGGGCGATACCGTGTCCGGGGTCGCCGCCTCCTTTGTTGAGGGCTTCGCGCCCCGCGACATCCGCAGGCTGGAGGAGGCCCTGCGCGAGACGCTGCCCGGCGATCCCGCCTCGGTCTTCCTGCCGGATGCCGACCTGTCGCCCGCCACACGCGCGGTCATGCTGGTCGACCTGGAGGAGGCCTCGCTGCGCCATTATCGCAGCTGGATCACCGTCGAGACGCGCGAGGTCCGGCCCGCGGGAGCCGGCGGACCGGTGCCCGTGTCGCTCGTCTCGGTCGAGCGGTACAATCTGGGCCCCGCGCGCCGGGCGCGGCTGGTCGAGAGCACAGGATCCGATCGCGTCGCGCCGCCCGAGGCCTTCGGCACCGGGCCCGACGTCGCGTGGCGCATCGCGACGCGTCCGGTCCAGGGGATGCGCGCGGACCTCGTCGCGGCGGGCCGGGGCGTCATCGAGCGGTCCGGGCAGGCGACCTGCGGTCCGGTTCCCTGCGCGGCGGCCGATCCCGCCCGGATCGATGGCACCGGGACGGCGCCGCCGGGTGGCATGGCCCCGGGGGACGCGATGCCGGCGCGCGCCGACGGCCTTCCCTCCGATGCCGATCTGGTCCGGCGACTCGAGGCGGCGGGCCCTGCGGAGACCGTCCTGATCGAGCGCGGCCTCTGGCAGGATCACGCGGTGCAGGCGGTCTCCTTCGTCGACGGGGCCCCGGTCCGGGGCATTATCGCGACGCCCGATACGGTCAACTGGCTGCGCAGCCCCAGGGTGGAGCCTGCGGGCGCCGCCCCCGACGGCGACTAGGGCGCGGCGGGCCGTCCCGCCTCGGGACCGGTGAAGGGACCGCGACGCATCGGCGGCACCGCCCCTTCATCCGGACGGGGACAGGGCCTCGCGCCCCGCGCTACCCTTTCTACCGTCCGACCGGCCCGGAGAGACGGAGGCGAGCACGGGGTGTCTGCCCACAGCGAACCACGACGAAGACGGCGAGTGCCGCCGTCGCGGGGCGACCCCGGGCGTTTCGCGCGAGGGCCGGGAAACCCGCCCAGCTCAACGGGCAGCGCACGCCCCGCGCCGGTGGCCGGTCTCTGGCGCCAGCCCCAAGGCCCGCTGCCACCCGCGACAAACAGCTTCATTACACGACAGGACGGGAACACCACGATGCCCAAGGCTCTGCACGCCGCGCTGACGACAGCGTTCCTCTTGCCCATGCTGGCGACGACGACACAGGCCGAGCAGGCGAGCGTCATCGTCTTCGACGCCTCCGGATCGATGTGGGCACAGATCGAAGACGGCAAGTCCCGCGTCGAGATCGCCCGCGAGGTGATCGGCAGCTTCGCCGCGGAGCGTGATGCGGACGTCCCCATCGGCGTGGTAAGCTATGGCCACACGCGGCGCGGGGATTGCGGGGATATCGAGACGGTGCTGCCCGTCGGCCCCCATGCCGGAGGTGACCTTGCGGCGACGATCGGCGCGCTCAATCCCACTGGCAAGACGCCCCTGACCGACGCGATGGCACAGGCGCGCGACCTGCTCCCGCGCACGGCGGAATCGGCGGATATCATCCTGATCACCGACGGGTTGGAAAACTGCGGCGGCGACCCCTGCGCGCTTGCGGCGGAGTTCGCGGCCGAGGGGATCGACCTGCGCGCCCATGTGGTCGGCTTCGCGATGGAGGCCGAGGCGGTCGAGACCCTGTCCTGCATCCCCGATCAGACCGGCGGGCAGCTTTTCACCACGCAGTCCGGTGCCGAGCTGGCCGACGCGCTGACCGAGGTGGCCGAGGTCGAGCCCGCGGCCCGGGAGGTGACCCTGCGCGCGGTGGACGCGCGCAATGACGAGACCCTCCCGGGCGCGAGTTGGGAGGTGCGCGAGGCGACCGGCGAGGAGGTGTTCAGCGGACGCGAGCGTGGCCGCATCACGCTCGACCTGATGCCGGGCGACCATGTCGCCGATGTCGACGCGCCGGGCTTCGCGGGGGAGGCCAGCTTCACCGTGCCCGACGGCGATGCGCCCCCCGTCGAGATCGCGATGGAAAAGATCGAGGCGACCCTCTACCTGCGGGCCGAAGACGCCGAGACCGGCGAGACGCTGCAAGGCGTGGAATGGCTGGCGCTGAACGTCGAGACCGAAGACGTGATCGAGACCGTGAACGAGGATGACGAGTATATCCGGCTTCTGCTGCCGCCGGGGGAGTACCGCATCGAGGGATCGCTTGGGGACATGACCGGCGCCACCTCGGTCGAGGCCACACTCGACGACGACCCGCGCATCGACGTCGCGCTTGCCGCACCCGCGGTCGAGGTGGACCTCACCGCGCCTTTCGAAGTGATCGCCGGCGCGACCTTTGAAGTTACGGTCGAAGGCGCGGACAGCGACAAGGATTACCTGCTGATCGCCCGCGAGGGCAGCCCGGAAGAGGCCAGCCGCTACCAGCGCATGGACAACCGCGTCGGCGGCGATGGCACGCAGGACTATACCGCCCCCTCCGACCCCGGAGAGTACGAGCTGCGCTATTACCTCGTCCGCGACAACACCATCGCGGCGCGCCATCCGCTGACCGTCCGTCCCGCCGACATCCACATGGAGGCGCCGGGCGAGGTGAGCGCCGAGGCCGAGTTCGAGGTCTCGATCGAGGGTGGTATCGAGGGTTACGTGGTGATCGTCGAAGAGGGCCGCGCCCCGGACGATATCGTGTCGCGCTACGACCGCATCAAGAATTCGGTCGATGGCGACGAAGGCACCCTCACCCGCACCGCCCCCGAGACGCCCGGCCGTTACCTGCTGCGCTATCACGCCGGGGACGATCAGCGCCTGCTGGCCGAACAACCCCTCGTGGTCACCGAATGACGCCGGCCCCGCGGGCTGCCACGGATCAACCACCGACCGAACGCAAAAATGGAGGACACATGACCTTTCGGACGTCGCTCGCCATCGCACTCGTCGCCGCCTTGGCGGTTAGCGCATCGCCGGACGCCCTGACGGCGCAGGATCAGAAGGCGATCCCCGGTGATACCTTCACGCCCACGCACCTGCGCGCCTTCGCGGATCAGGGGATCGTCACCGCAGGCGATCTGGTCGCGGCCGATCCCGAACTGGTCGGCCGCATCCTCGAAATCGACCCGCAGCGCGCCCGGCAGTTGCAGCAGGAATTGAACGAGGCGATGCGCCAGTGACGCGGGGCCTGACACGCCCTTGTCGAGGGCGTGGATCCCGCCCTTACCCGTGACGGCCCCGCAAGGGGCCGCGCCGGGGCCTCGCGATGGCGTCCGGTCGGCACCGCCGCGCTGCGCCCGCCTCGCACTCAGTTCTACTGCCTGCGAAGACTTGCGAGATATGCCGTGACCGCGGCGACTTCGTCGCGCGTCAGCGGAACGGAGGGCATCATCCCGGGGCCGGAGCGGACTGCGCCGGTCACGGTCGCAAGGCCGAGGCCGCGAATATCGCCGGACTCGCCCTCGGTCGCCGTCGGGCCGTGGCATTCGAGGCAGACGCTCGCGTAGATTTCCCCCCCTCGCGACACCGGGTCGGCGGGGGACGACAGCGCGGCCGAGGCTGCGACAAGGATCGGCAGAGCGGCAGGGCCGTGCTTCATGGGGTACCGGAGAGCATGTGAGGGCGTGACCGACATGGGGCGGCCGGGCGATCGGCGACCGTGCAAGGAGGGAAGGCGCGCGGGGCCGCGCGCCTTCCACCGGTTCGGGCGTTCGGCGTCAGGTGCCGATTGCGCCGCCGTCGTCCTTGGTGATGACCACCGTGGCACACCGCGGCACCGTGCCGTCGTAGTCGGGGAAGCCGGAGCCGAAATCGCCCGCCGCGAACTGCTCGGCCGAGGCATGGGCGCCGGGGTGCTGGAAGTTGACGAACATCGTCTTGCCGTCCGGCGTGGTGACGACACCCGTGGTTTCCTGCCCCCAGGGGCCGGTCAGGAAGCGCTTGATCTCGCCGGTCGCGGGGTCGGCGGCAAGCATCATGTTCATGCCCATGTCGGCGAGCGGGCCTTCGTAGTCGGGGCCCTTGTCGCCCATGTCGGTCTGGATCCAGAGCCGCGAGTCGCCATCGCACCACAGCCCGTCCGGGCAGGCGAAGATGCTGTCGTCGGTCAGCGCGCCGCCGGTGGCGAGCGCCGAGTTCCGCGTGTTGCCCGCAAGCACGAACAGGTCCCACTCGAACGACGCCTTGGTGTGGTCGTTGTTCTCGTAGTCCCAGCGCACGATCTGGCCGAAGTTGTTCTCGGCCCGCGGGTTGACCGCGTCCGTCTGCGCCAGGGTGCGGCGCGAGTTGTTGGTCAGCGCGAAGTAGAGCGTGCCGGTGTTGGGATCGACGGTGCCCCATTCGGGACGGTCCATCTTGGTGGCCCCCACGAAATCGCCCGCCAGACGCGTGTTGACGAGGATGTCGGCCAGATCGGCAAAGCCGTTGGCCGGCGTCAGCCCGTTGCGGCCCGGCGCCAGCGCCAGCCACTCGCCGGTGCCGTCGTCGTTGAACTTCGCCACGTAGAGCGTGCCGGTGTCGAGGATCGAACCATCCGTTTCGCCCGGCACGAACACGCCGTCGGAGACGAACTTGTAGATGTACTCGAAGCGCGCATCGTCGCCCGAGTAGCAGACCACCGGCGCGCCCTCGACGGCCGGCGCGAACACGACGCCCTCATGGGCGAAGCGGCCGAGATGGGTGCGCTTGACGGGGGTCGATTCGGGGTCGAACGGATCGATCTCGACCATCCAGCCATAGGTGTTGGGCTCGTTGCGGTAATCCTCGGTGGCCGAGTCGCCCTTTGTGGTGGCGTCGAACCGGATGTACTCGTCGGCGCCCGACTTGGCCTTGTGCCAGCCGTACCGCCCGCCGTTGGGGTTGGTCGAGACGCCGTAGCGGGCATGCTCGCGCGGCTGGTCCGGCTTCTGGTCGAGCTGGTCGGTGTTGGAGAAGTAGCCGGCCCAGTTCTCCTCGGCGGCCATGTAGGTGCCCCAGGGGGTCACGCCGTGGGCGCAGTTGTTCACCGTGCCGCGGGTCATGGTGCCGTCCGGCGAATATTTCGTGCGGACATGGGCCGAGCCGCGGACGGGGCCGGAAATCTCCATCGGGGTCATGACGGAGATGCGGCGGTTGTGCGGATCCTGCACGATCGCCCAGGAGCCGTCCGCCTGTTTCGACGTGCGGTAGATCGAGATGCCGTGGGCGTGCATCTCCTTGAGCACCTCGTCGTCGTCGCGCAT
>LJNT01000184.1:1402-10791 GCA_001314685.1 Rhodobacteraceae bacterium HLUCCA09 | reverse complement strand
GCTTCACCGCTGCCGTGGTCGGGCTGTTCGTGCTCGTCATCAACAACCTTACGCAGGTGGTCGCCGCCCTGCCCCGCTACGAAGCCAACCTCGAGGCGCTCCTGACCCGCGGTGCGAGCCTTCTCGGGATCGAGGACCAGCCGACCTGGGCCAACCTGCGCAGGGCCACGATCGACCAGATCGACGTGCGCGCGCTCCTGGCGCCCACGCTGCTCTCGATCCAGGGCTTCGGGGTGACGCTGTTCCTCGTCGTTCTCTACGCGAGCTTCTTCATGGCCGAGCGGGGGACGATGGCGCAGAAGGTCGTGATCGCCATGGGCGGCGATGAGGCGGGCGGGCGGGCGCTGTCGATCCTCGCCCGCATCAACGACAAGATCGGCACCTACCTTTTCGTCAAGACGGTGATCAACGTGATCCTCGGCGCGATCTCCTTTGTCATCATGCTGGTGCTCGGGATCGAGTTCGCGCTGTTCTGGGCGGTGCTGATCGCCTTCCTGAACTACATTCCCTATCTGGGCTCCGTCGTCGGCGTGATCTTTCCCGTCCTTCTGTCACTGGCGCAGTTCGGCACGCTGTGGATGACCGGGGTGGTGCTCGTCTCGCTGACCGCGGCCCAGATGTTCGTGGGCGCCTGGGTGGAGCCGCGGATGATGGGGAAGGCCTTCAACCTCTCGCCCTTCGTCGTTCTTCTGGCGCTCGCGTTCTGGAGCGCGCTCTGGGGCGTGCCGGGGGCGCTGCTGGCCGTGCCGATGACGGCGAGCCTCGTTCTGGTGCTCTCCGAGATCGAGGGGACGCGCCCCATCGCCGTCATGCTGTCGGCCAGCGGGCGGATCTGAGGCGCGGGCGCCACACGCAGGCTTGACCGGCCCGGCGGAAACGTCTCGCGCCCCGGCGCGTGGGATCCGACCCATCTGAAAGGAGAGACCCCATGCGCCTTTTCATCGCCCTGACGACGTTCGCCACGCTCGCCGCATGCACACCCACGAGCAGCGGAAGCGGTGGGGGCGGGGGCGGCTACTCCGATACGCCCGTGGCGCCGGCAGAAGGCGACTTCCCCGGCCCCAACGCGCAGGCGCGCGATCGACCGCTCGAGCTGCCGGCGGGCGAGTGAGGCGCCGCGCGCTCAGGGCGCGGCAGCGGCCGCCGCCCGCGCGCCGGCCACCGCAGGGGCGGGAGCGAAAGGTGCGCCGGTGAGAGACACCACGCCGCCGCGCCCGGCCGCCTCCTGCGCGGCCAGCCCGATGGCCACCGCTGCCCAGCCGTCGCGCAGGCTCACCTCGACCGGCCCCTCGCCGCGCACGGCGGCGTTGAACCTGACGTGCTGGTAGAAGGTCGAGCCGTTGTGGTCGCCGGCCTCCAGCAGCGTCGCGTCCACCGGGCTCTCGACAACCTGCGGGCCCTTGGGCTCGCGCGGGCTGACGATCACGCGCGGCACGGGCGCGGGGCCCAGATGGGACGGCCAGAAGCGCGAGGGCCCCGGCACCAGCGCCTCGATCTTGCCCGCCGGGCCCACGGCCGACAACTCCTCCTGGTAGCGCGAGCCCTCGGCGAACATGCACAGTTCGAGCATCGCGCGGGCGCCGCGGGCGAACTCGACGATGACGTAGGCGTTGTCCCACACATCCGGCACCCGCTCGCCGTAGCGTTCGTCGAGATGGTTCACCGCCTGCCCCGCGCTCGCCATCACGCGCACCGGCTCGTCGGCGAGCGCCAAACGCATCAGGTCGAAGAAGTGACAGCACTTCTCGACCAGCGTGCCGCCCGACGTCCGGTTGAAGCGGTTCCAGTTGCCGACCTTGTCGAGAAACGGAAAGCGATGCTCGCGCACGGTCAGCATCTTCGCCCCGCCGGTGGCGTGCTCCAGCGCCTCGAGGAAGGTCGCGATGGGGGGCATGTAGCGATACTCCATCGCCACCCAGACGGGGGCGGGGTAGGCCGCCTCGAACGCCAGCAGGCGGGGCACGTCGGCCGCGCATGTGTAAAGCGGCTTCTCCACCAGGAGCGGCAGGGGCCGGCGTGCGGCGATGTCCTCGAGCTGGCTGACATGCAGGTGATTGGGCGAAGCGATCACCAGCGCGTCGAGCTCCTCCACGGCAAGCAGCTCCGCCAGCCCCTCGCAGACCTGCGCGGCGGGCACGATGGCCAGCGCGCGGGCACGCTGCTCGGCGTCGGGCTCTAGGATCGCCGCGACGCGGGCACCGGGCACCAGCGCGAGGTTGCGCAGGTGCTCCTGGCCCATCATGCCGGTTCCGATCACGCCGTAGTTCACTGTGTCCATGCCTGTCCTCATGTGATCCGCTGGACGTAGACCGCCTGTTCGGGGTCGATCCATGTCTGCGAGTATTCCACCGCCGCGCCGTCCTGCGCGCGGCCGATCCGCTGCACGCGGGGGCACGCGGCGCCGGCCCCCTGCCCGAAATCGGGGGGCGCCCAATCGGGCACGCGCCCCAACCCCACCCTGTCCTCGGCGGCCGCGATCCACAGGCCCACGGCCCGCCTGAGCGCGTGGTAGAGCGGCGCCTCGAGCATCGCCGGCGTCAGGTCGGGCAGGCGGGATGCGTCGATCCAGATCTCTTCGAGCGCCGCCGGCACGTCGTCGAGCAGGCGCAGCCGGCGGATGCGGTGCGCCTCGTCGTCGGGGCCGAAATCGGGGGCACCCGCGGGCTTCGCGGTGCGGCGCAGATCGAGAATGCGGGCCGAGGGCACGCCGCCGCCGCCGGGCTTTTCCAGCCGGAAGAAGGCGTAGATGCCGGCCACGTCCTGCCCGGCGCGGATGTAGTTGCCCGAGCCCTGCCGCCGCTCGAGCACCCCCCGCTCCTCGAGCGCGGCGAGCGCCTTTCGCAGGGTGCCGACCGCCACGCCGAAGGAGGCGGCCATGTCGCGCTCGGGCGGCAGGCGCGCGCCGTCGGCCAGTCGCCCGGCCATGATCTCGCGCATCAGGTGCCGCTCCACCACCGCGTAGAGCGGGGCGGCGGCAGACGCGGTCTCGGGCGGGGGCTGTGGGTTCATGAGGGCTGAGTCGGCGGGCAATTGATGCACGATTGATCTACATCAAGGCGAATGCTACGCAAGCCCCGACTCGCAGCACGCGACAGATTCGCCCGACCCGAAGGACCGCCGCCCGACATGACCATCGTCCCCGTCACCTCTGCCGATCTCGACGGCGCCGAAGTCTCGTGGTTCGCCGCCCTGTGCTCCGACGACTATCGCCATCTGGGCGTGCCCGAGGGCAATCTGCGCTCGTCGTGGGCGCATTGCTCGGCGATCCTGACCGAGGCCGAGGCCCAGGGCTTTCGAAACATCCTGTGTCCGTCGTCCTATCAGGTGGGGCAGGACACGCTGTCGTTCGTGGCGGGCTGCGCGCCGATCACCGAGAAGATCAACATGTTGGCCGCGATCCGCTGCGGCGAGATGCAGCCGATCATGCTCGCCCGCACCGTCGCCACGCTCGACCACATGCTCGAGGGGCGGCTGACGCTCAACGTGATATCGTCGGACTTCCCCGGCGAAAAGGCCGACAGCGCCACCCGCTACCAGCGCTCGCGCGAGGTCGTGGAGATCCTCAAGCAGGCGTGGACGCGCGACGAAATCGACTATTCCGGCGAGATCTACGAGTTCAAGGGCATCTGGACCGATCCGGCCAGGCCCTACCAGACCGACGGCCCGTTGCTCTATTTCGGCGGCTACAGCCCCCATGCGCTGGAGCTGTGCGGCCAGCATTGCGACGTCTACCTGATGTGGCCCGAAACGAGGGACGTGCTTGCAGAGCGCATGAAGGCTGCCAACCAAGTGGCTGAAAAGTATTGCAGAACGCTCGACTACGGCCTGCGCGTCCACATGATCGTGCGCGACACCGAACAGGAGGCCAAGGAATATGCCGAAGAGCTCGTGAGCCGGCTCGACGACGAATACGGCCGGCTGATCCGCGACCGGGCGCATGACTCGGGCTCGCTCGGCGTGTCGCACCAGAGCCGCGCGCGCGAGCTGGCCGACGAATTCGGCTATGTCGAGCCACATCTGTGGACGGGGATCGGGCGCGCGCGCTCGGGCTGCGGGGCGGCCCTTGTCGGATCGACCGACCAGGTCATGTCGCAGATCGAGGAGTACCGGAAGATGGGCATCCGTGCCTTCATCTTCTCGGGCTACCCCCATCTCGACGAATGCAAGCACGCCGGCCAGAGGATCCTGCCCAACATGAAGACCGTCTCGCTGCCCCATGCCTACGGCCGCGTGCCGGCCACCACGCCGGCCACCCCCCTCGGTGTCGGGGAGCGCAGGTGATGGGCATGGACCGCGTCGCGCTCACCGACGAGCTGTCGTTCTCGCGCCTCGTCTACGGCATGTGGCGGCTGACCGACGACGACGATACCTCGCCGGCCCACGTGCAGGCCAAGATCGAGGCGTGCCTCGCGCAGGGCATCACCACGATCGACCAGGCCGACATCTACGGCGGCTATACCGCCGAGGCCGTCTTCGGCGCGGCGCTGAAGGCGGCGCCGGGCCTGCGCGACCGGATCGAGATCGTCACGAAGTGCGATATCGTGGCGCCGATGGGCCGCCACGCCGCCGCCCGGGTGAAGCACTACGATACCTCGGCCCCCCATATCGCCGCCTCGCTCGACCAGTCGCTCGAGGACATGGGCACCGACCATGTCGATCTGCTGCTGATCCACCGGCAGGACCCGCTGATGGATCACCGCGAGACGGGCGCCGCGCTCGACCGGGCCGTCGCCTCGGGCAAGGCGCGCGCCGTCGGCGTGTCGAACTTCATGCCGTGGGATTTCGACCTGCTGCAATCGGCGATGGAGACGAAGCTCGTCACCAACCAGATCGAGATCAGCCTCGCCTGCCATGCCCCCTTCACGGATGGCCAGATCGCCCATCTCCAGCGCCTCGGCCTGCCCCCCATGGCCTGGTCGCCGCTCGGGGGCGGTGCGCTCATGTCGGGCGAGAACGTGGCCCTCGATGGCGAACTGAAGCGGGTCGCCGAGGCGCACGGCGTCGACATCGCGGCGGTGGCGGTCGCGTGGCTGCTGCGCCACCCATCCGGCATCCTGCCGGTGCTCGGCACCAACAATCTCGGCCGGATGGGGCGCATCGCCGAGGCGCTCGACGTCGAGATGGACAGGCAGACCTGGTTCGCGCTTTATACGGCCGCGCTCGGCCACGAAGTGCCCTGAGGCGTCGCCCATGCCCGACGGATCGAAAGGACCGCCGATGGACAGCTTCCGCCCCGGACCGGAGACGGCGCGCGCCTTCCGCGATGCCCTCGGCGCGTTCGGCACTGGCGTGACCGTCGTCACCTGCATCGAGGGCGGCCAGCCGCTGGCGATGACGGCCAACAGCTTCGCCTCGGTCTCGCTCGACCCGCCGCTCGTCCTGTGGTCGCCGGCCATCTCGTCGTCGCGGCACGACGCCTTCGTGGCGGCGCACGGCTTTTCCATCCACATCCTCGAGGAAGGTCAGCTTCCGATGGCACGCGCCTTCGCCCGCGACGGGCGCGACTGGGGCGGGATCGACTGGCAGCAGGGCGCGACCGGCGCCCCCGCCTTGCCCGGCGCCGTCACGCGCCTCGACTGCGCCCACCACGCCGCGCATGGCGCGGGCGACCACACCATCGTTCTGGGCCTCGTCGAGCACGTGGCTCGCGCGCCCGGTGCGCCGCTTCTTTTCGTGGGGGGAGCCTATGGCGGCTTCGCCGAACGGGACTTTACGCGCCGCGGCTGAGCCGCGACAGTGGCGCGCCGGGCACCGGCGCGACAGAGGCCGGGCGAACCGGCCCTGGACAGGGAGGAGACGCCGATGGGCGTGCTGCTGGGGCCGATCCGGGTCCTGAAGGTCGTGAACGACCTGCTTCTGCGCCTTGGCAGGGCGCTGGCCGTCGCGGCGCTGGCGATCATGGTCGCCGTGATCCTCGCCCAGGTGTTTTTCCGCTACGTGCTGAACAGCGCGCTGCCCTGGCCTGACGAAGCCGCGCGCTTCATGATGCTGTGGATGACCGGGCTCATCGCGCCGATGGCCTACCGGCAGGGCGGCTTCGTGGCGATCGACATGGTCGAGCGCGCCTTGCCGCGGGTGGCCGGCGCCGTGCTGTCGCTCATCCTGCTGGCGCTCTCGCTGGCGGTCATGGTCTTCGCCACGCGCATCGGCTGGAACGAGGTCACCGGCTTCGGCGGCAGCTTCGCCACGGCCTCGCTCTGGGTGCCGACCTCGCTCACCTTCGACGAATGGTTCCGGGTGCCGCGGTCCTGGATGATGGCCTCTCTGCTCGTCGGCCTGTGGCTGCTGATCCTCGTCAACGTCGAGCTGATCCTGCGCCAGGTGGCCTCACTGATGGGCGCGGTCGACCTGCCGGAGCTGCCACACACCGACCTGCCGGAGGCCGAGTGATGCTGATCTGGTTCCTGCCGGTCTTCCTCGTCCTGCTGATGCTGGGCCTGCCGGTCTTCTTCGCGCTGCTGCTCGCGCCCGGCTCGCTGTTGCTGATCGACGGGGCGAGCCGCGACCTCGTGCTGCTCTACCGCAACCTCTACAACGGTATGGACAGCTTCCCTCTCATGGCGCTGCCCTTCTTCATGCTGGCGGGCGAAATCATGAACCGCGGCGGCATCACCGTGCGGCTGGTGGAATTCTCCCAGGCCTTCATGGGTCACCTTCGGGGCGGGCTGGCGCACGTCAACATCCTGTCGTCGATGCTGTTCGCAGGGCTGTCCGGCTCGGCGGTGGCCGACACCTCGGCGCTCGGGTCCACCCTGATTCCGGCGATGGAGAAGAACGGCTATACCCGCCGCTTCGCGGCCGCGATCACGGCGGCGAGCTCCGTCATCGGTCCGATCATCCCGCCCTCGGGGATCATGATCATCTACGCCTACGTGATGGGCGAATCCGTCGCCGCCCTCTTCCTCGCCGGCATCGTGCCGGGCATCATGGTGGGCGTCGGCCTGATGGTGATGGTCCGCCTGCTGGCCGATCGCTACGACCTGCCCAAGGCCCAGCGGATCGTGCACCGGGGCCAGGAGATCAGCCGCGTCGAGTACTGGGTGAGCTTCCTGCTGCTGCGGCTCAACCTCGGCGGCCTGCTCTACGTCGCCTTCACCGGGTTCACCGGCATCACCTCCGAGCGGGTGATGGAGGACGGCACCACCGCGCCGCAGGCCGCATGGATCGGCTGGGCGACATTCGCCGTGTGCCTCGTCGCGGTGCACATGGCGCTTGTGGCCTACCGCAAGCGGGTCGATCCCGACTTCCGCATCGTCTGCAAGAAGGCGGTGGCGCCCCTGCAGACGCCGATCCTGATCCTGGGCGGCATCGTCGTGGGCGTGTTCACCCCGACCGAGGCGTCGGCCATCGCCGTGGCCTACGCACTGTTCGTGTCGTTCTTCATCCTGCGGTCGATGACCATCGCCGATCTCGGCCCGGTGCTGGCGCGCTCGGCCATGGCCTCGGCCACCGTGCTCTTGCTGGTGGGCGCGGCGGTGGCGTTCAAGACGGTCGTCTCGCTGTCGATGGCCCCGCAGATGCTGGCCGAGATCGTCCTCGGCCTCTCGGAGAACCCGCTGGTCCTTCTGTTTCTCGTCAACATCCTGCTGTTCGTCGTGGGCATGTTCCTCGATGCGGGGCCCGCGATCATCATCCTCGGGCCGATCCTCGGGCCGATCTTCGTCGAGATGGGCGTGCACCCGGTGCACTTCGCCATCATCATGTCGGTGAACCTGACCGTGGGCCTCGCCACACCGCCGATGGGGCTGGTGCTGTTCGTCGCCTCGTCGGTCTCGAAGGAACGGGTGGAGACGATCTCCAAGGCCATCCTGCCCTTCCTCGCGGTGGAGGTCGTGGTGATCTTCCTGATCACCTTCTTCCCCGCCATCTCCATGACGGTTCCCCGCCTGACCGGGTTCGTCACTCCATGATACGCATGCCAACAGGGAGGTATCTCATGCTCAAGAAGGTCACCGGCGCGCTTCTGGCCGCCACCATGCTGACGGCGGCGCCGCTCGCCGCCACGGCGCAGGAGTTCACGCTCCGCGCCACGGCCAACTCCAACGAGAACGACGAGGATTACGACGGCCTCATCGTCTTCAAGAACTTCGTCGAGAGCGCCTCGAACGGCGCGATCGAGGTCGAGATCTTCATGGGCACGCAGCTGTGCTCGAACGGCGCCGAGTGCCTGCAGGGCGTCGCCGACGGCTCGATCGACATCTACATCTCCACCTCCGGCGGCGTCTCGGGCATCTTTCCCTACGTCCAGGTCTTCGACCTGCCCTACCTCATGGCCGACGACCGGGTGGCCGAGGCGGTGCTCGATGTCGACAGCCCGCTCGTCAACCTGCTGCAGGACAATGTGATGGAGGATTCGGGCGGCGCCGTGCGGCTGATGACGGTGGGCAACACCGGCGGCTGGCGCAACTTCGCCAACACACAGAAGACGGTGCGGGGCCCGGGCGACCTCGAGGGCATGAAGATGCGCACCGTTGTCGCCGATCTGCCGCAGGAGCTTGTCAAGGCGTTGGGCGGCTCGCCCACCCCGATCCCGTGGCCCGAGCTGTTCACCTCGCTGCAGACGGGCGTCGTCGACGGCACCAAGAACGGCATCACCGACATCATGGGCATGAAGTTCCCCGATGCCGGCCTGAAGTATCTCACGCTCGACGGGCACGCCTACATGGGCGCGCTGTGGTTCATGAACAACGAGAAGTTCATGGAAATGCCGCAGGATCTGCGCCGCGTCGTGGTCGACGGCTTCTACCAGCTTCAGCAGGCCACCTTCGCCTCGCCCAAGCGCAAGTCGATCCAGGCCTACGAGGAGTTCGTCGCAGGCGGCGGCGAGATCTACGTGCCCACCCCCGAGGAAAAGGCGGCCTTCGCCGAGGCGGCCGCGCCCGTCTACGACTGGTTCGCGCAGAACGTCGAGGGCGGCGAGGAGGTGCTGGCCACCATGCAGGAGGCCGTGGCCGAGGCCGAGGCCGAGCTTGAAGAGGCCTATTCCGACGAGCTCAACTGAGGACCACTCCACCCCGGGGCGGACCGGGGCGGCGCAGGGGGAGACCCTCGCGCCGCTTCCATTCGGCAGGAGCCGCCGAGCGGTTGCCGCCACCCCGTGCACAAGGCCTTCGCCCGCTTCCGCAAGGCGAAGCGGGAGAGGAAGAGGCACATGATC
Organism: Rhodobacteraceae bacterium HLUCCA09; assembly: GCA_001314685.1. Lineage (GTDB taxonomy): Bacteria > Pseudomonadota > Alphaproteobacteria > Rhodobacterales > Rhodobacteraceae > HLUCCA09. Next base: position 1,634 of record LJNT01000184.1, on the reverse strand, counting down.
AGCCCCCCTGGGCTTCCGCGACAGCGCAGCCCACGACGACGGAACGGTGGCGGCGGGCGAGCAAGCCTGCCGCCACCGTTCCCGCGCGAGCGGCACGGTGCCGGAGCGGCTGGGCGGACGGCAAGGCCGGCTCGGCCTGTCCCAAGGTCATGCTGATCGGGCCGGAAGCCGAGGCGTGGCCTCCGGCCTTCATCGCAGAGCAGCCGAGCCTGTGGGCATGGCTTGCGCCCCC
>LJNT01000184.1:0-1373 GCA_001314685.1 Rhodobacteraceae bacterium HLUCCA09 | reverse complement strand
CGGGGGCGGTGGCCGGGTTCCGGCTGATCCGGATGCGGCCCGTCACGCCGGGGCCCGTCACGCCGGGCTCCATCACGCCGGGGCCCATCACGCCGGGGTCCATCACGCCGGGGCCTCGGGGTCGGATTTCGGGTGCTGCGGGCGCACCGAGAGGCGGCGAAATCCGGGCGCGGCCAACTGCGTGCGCGCCGTGCGCTCGTGCATGGTGACGCGGAGGTGCGCCTCGATCTTGCGCTGCAGGTCGACGCGCCGCCAGCGCACTACCCCGTCCACGGCGAGGTTGGAACCCTCGCGCACCATCTGCGCCAGCTCCGCCTTCTGGGCAGGGCGCAGCCGAGGCGCGGGCCCGGCCGAGCTGCGGTCGGACAGCCCTTCCAGCCCTTCAGCGTTGTAGCGGTGACCCCAATCACGCAGCGTCTGCCGATCCATACCGCAGCTTTCGGCGGCGGTCTTGCGGTCCACCGCGTCCAGCACCAGCGCGATCGCCAGCATGCGCCGCGCCGCCTGGGCATCCTTCGCTTTCGAAGCCGTCGCCCGTAGCTCGCGCGCTGACAAGTCCGTTCGTGTGACCGCAACCGCCATCGAAACCTCCATGCTTCGATGGAAGGGCATCACAGCGACGAACCGAAGGGAATCCCGCGCCAGTCACGGACCGGGGCCGCCGGGATCAGTCGTCGTCTGCCCCCGGCGCTGCGGGCGGCTCGCTATGCGCCCCGAACGTCGTGACAAGCGCGAAGGTGATGCCGAGTGCGAGGATCACCGTGGCGAGGCCGGCGAGGAACAGCCCCGACGTGCTCTCGACGTCGAGCACGACGAGCTTGCGCACCACGGCCAGCATGCCGATCACGATCACCGTGCGCAGCTGCGCCCGCGCGTGTCGCCCGCTCACCATCTCGCGGATCGAATGGGCGATCTCGAGCGCGATGATCGTCGCGAGGACCCGGTCGAAAAGCGACTGGAACACGGTGTAGTTCAAGTCTCCCGGCAGCGCGCCCATCACCTGCCACAGCCGCAGACCGAAAGCATAGAGCGTCAGGCCGATCACCACGACCATGCCGAGCAGGATCAGAAAGGCCATCGCCCGCTCGAAGCGGACGTAGATGCGGGTGAAGGTCATGGTGTCCCCATTCGGCGCGGGCAACGCGACGGCTCCCCCCGCTGTTCCCGCCCGGGCCGGCTGCAAATTCCGCATCCACTCGGCCAACCCGCACAAACCGAGAAGGGACCCGACGAAGGCGTCGGCTGATATCACGAAGTCGGCCGCGGCCTGCCCGCGGGATGGGACCGGAGAAGAGCCTTTTCACGATGGCGCCGGGGCTGGAGGCGCCGTGGCATGTCGATGACGTATCGTTCGATGCGGCGCGCAAGCAGAT
>LJNT01000155.1 GCA_001314685.1 Rhodobacteraceae bacterium HLUCCA09 | reverse complement strand
AGGCCTCCTCGACCGGAGTGAGCTGCACGGCATAGGGCCCCTGGCGCGCCGCCACGCCGGAGGCGCGCAGCACGGCACCGCCCGGCAGCGGCTCGATCGCGCCCATTATCGGGTCAGGGGAAAGCGGGCCGGCGGACACGGTGGAGGGCTCGGGCGCCCCCGCCGCCGTCGAGCCTGGGGCCGTCGAGCCCGGGGCCGTCGAGCCGGGCGCGGACGAGCCGGGCGCGTTCGGGGCGCTTGCCCGTAACGCCATGCCGTTCGACGCGGCAGACGGCCGGCCGCTCCTGGCGATCGTCCTGCGCCATGTCGAGGGCCTCTCCCCTTCGACCGTCGCCGCGCTCGGCCTGCCGCTGACCGTGGCGCTCGACCCCGACGCCCGGGACGCGGCCGAACTCGCCGAGGCGTATCGCGCGGCGGGGCTCGAGGTGATTCTCTCCGGGCTCGGCCTGCCCGCGGGCGCCGAGCCGCAGGATGTCGAGGTGACCGTCGCTGCCCGGCTCTCGGCCTTCCGGGGCGCGATCGGGGTGATGGACGCGGCCGAGGGCGGCTTCGCCGACGATACCGCGCAGGCCGCGCAGGTGGGGGGCATCCTCGCCGAGGGCGGATACGGGCTGCTTTTACGGGACGAGGGTCTGAACTCCGCCCTTGGCGCGGCGCGCGAGGCGGGTGCGATTGCGGGTCTCGTGTGGCGCAGCATCGACCGCGACGGCATGTCGGCCCCTGCCATCGGGCGCCGGATCGACCGGGCGGTTTTCGAGGCGGCGCGGACAGGCGCGGTCGTCGTCGTGGCAGACGGGCGGTCCGAGACGCTCGAGGCGCTCGCCGCCTTCGCCGCCGAGGCCGGGCAGGCCCGCGCCGCGCCCGCCCCCGCCTCGGCCGTGCTGCTGCGGAGAGAGTGAGCGGCTTCAGCGGCGCGGCATGGTCGCGGCCGTCACGACCGGGCCGCGCAGCTTGCGGCTCGGCGACAGGGCGATGGCGCCCACGATCAGCCCGGCCGCGACGGCCTGGGGCAGGGTGATGGCCTCGCCCATCGCCAGCCAGCCGATCGCCAGCATCGTGGGCAGCTCCACCGCGCCGGCCGTCGCCGCGCGCGCCGCGCCGACCACCGGCGCGAAGACGGTGTAGAGCAGTTGCGGCACAAGCGCCGTGCCGAGCGAGATGCCCACGACGAGGCCCAGCGCGCCCCCGTCCGCCGGCAGGATCCGTTCCATCGGTGTCGCCGCGACCAGCGGAAGGAGGCCCGCGACCGATCCCAGCGAGATCACGCCCATCCGCGCCAGCACCGGCAGGGGTGGCAGTAGGTGGACGAGGCAGGCGATGGCCGCGCCGAAGGTCGCCGGCGCGAGGAAGGCGAGCGCAATCATCCCCGCCGAGGCGGGGTGCAGTGCCGCCGGCCCCGCCGCGAGGGCCGCCGCCGCCGTCACGATCCCCGCCGCGGCGATGCCACGCACGCTCGGCCGCTCGCCGAACAGCAGGCGCGAGGCGAGCAGCGCGAAGACCGGGAAGGTCATGTAGACCACGCCGACCGTCGCCACCGGCAGCGCCGCGAGCGCGCGCACGTAGGCGACCCAGCCGAGCCCCATGGCGAGGCCCACGGCCGCCCCCGCCAGCAGAAGCCGCCACTGTGCCCGCGCCCCGACCACCACCGGAAGAAAGAGCAGGGCGGCCAGCGCGTAGCGCCAGAGCGCCACGGCGTGGGGCGCCATGCCCGCCTCGGTCAGCCCGCGCGCGAAGAAGGGCACCGATCCGAAGCCGACCGAGGCCAGCACGACCAGCGCCGTCGCGAGGGGCATCGAGACCACGGGCAGGGCCGCTTGGGTGGCGGAGGCACGGTTCATGCCGGGCCCCTACCACGAATCGGCCCCGCTCCAGGGCCGGATTCGCGGCTTTCGGCGGGGGCGGGGCCGGGCTAGGCTCCGCCCCGCGCAGAGAGACGGGAGATGCATTCGATGAGCGGCCTGCTTGCCCTGCTCGACGACGTGGCGGCCATCGCCAAGGTCGCGGCAGCCTCGATCGACGACGTGACCGCGCAGGCGGTCAAGGCCGGCTCCAAGGCCGCGGGCGCGGTGATCGACGACGCGGCCGTGACGCCGAAATACATGCAGGGCTTTCCGGCCGCGCGCGAGCTGCCGATCGTGCGCCGCATCGCCACCGGCTCGCTGCGCAACAAGCTGCTGATCCTGCTGCCCGCCGGCCTCGCGCTCTCGGCCTTCGCGCCGTGGGTGATCCCGCCGCTGCTGATGCTCGGGGGGGCCTATCTGTGCTTCGAGGGGGCAGAGAAGGTCGCACACCTCTTCCATGCCCACCAGCAGACCAGGGCCAAGGTGCCCGAGACGCTCGACGCCGCGCATCTCGAGGAGAAGCGCGTGCGCGGCGCGATCAAGACCGATTTCATCCTGTCGGCCGAGATCATGACCATCGCGCTCGCGGCCCTCCCCGCGGGCGGTTTCCTGACGCAGGCGGCCACGCTCGTGCTGGTGGCCGTCGGCATCACCGCGCTCGTCTACGGAGCGGTCGCGCTGATCGTGAAGGCCGACGACGTTGGTCTCGCGCTGGCCACCCACGGGCGCCTCGACATGACGCGGGCCGCGGGCCGCGCGATCGTCAAGGGGATGCCCGCCTTCCTCAAGGGGCTGACCGCGGTCGGCACCCTGGCGATGCTCTGGGTCGGCGGCTCGATCATCGTGCACGGGGCCGAGCAGATGGGCCTTGCCGCGCCCGCGCATGTCATTCACGACATTGCCGCGGCGGTGGCCAACACGGTCGAGGCCGCGCAGGGCGCGGTCGCATGGATCGTCACGGCGCTGCTCGACGGGGTGATCGGCCTCGCCCTCGGGCTCGCGCTGATCCCGCTGGTCGACCGTGTGCTCGCGCCCATCGGCGCGCTGTTCCCCGAGTGGAAGGCCGGCGCCGAGGGCTGAGCGCGATTCACCGCATCCAGTGTCCAGCCTTCTTCAGCCGGCGGCGGATCGCTGCCTCGGATGCGGGCAGCGCGGCCCGGTCGAACATGGCGCGTGCCCGCTCCCCCTTCTTCTGGTAGATGAACTTGCGGAAGGGGGCGTGATTGCGCAGCGCCTTCTTGACCCAGGGCGTCGCCGCCACCTCGCGCAGCACCTCCACCACCCGGTCGCTCTCGCGGGCGAACAGCAGCGCCATCACCCGCCAGTGGCAGGTCGCCCATCCGTCGAGCCCCTCGAGCGCCTCGCCCGGCCGCCCGCCGCCCAGCGCATGAATCGTCAGCGGCAGCGCCGCCTGGTCGAGCCAGGGGTCGAGCGGCTGGGCCGCGACCTGCGGCGGCGGCTCGTCGCGGATGGCCAGCGCGATGTCGAGATAACGGCGGTGAAATGCGGCCGGGTCCGGCCCGCAGAACCAGCCCGCGTTGAAATAGAGGTAGCGCTGCCACCGATCCGCCGGCCAGCGGCTGTCGAGCGAGCTCTCGAAATCGAGGCCGAAGCGGTCGTAGAGGCTGCGCCAGATCTCGGCCCGAGACGGGCCGTAGAGGTTGGGCTGCGGCCATGTCCCCTCGCGCCGCATCGAGGCTGCGGGGCGGGCCGTGGCCACCGGCACCGCGCTCAGGGGCCCCGTGACCAGCGTGTCGCTGTCGAGAAACAGGAACGGCGCCCCCGGCGGCAGCAGCGCCAGCGCCTCGATCTTGTTGCCGTTGGGATAGGCGGCGCCAAAATGGCGCGCTTCGAAGGGCACGACCTCGACGTCCAGCCGGTCGAGGGCCGCGTGCACATCGGGGTCGTCGATGCGCGTGGCGTGGCCTGCCCAGGCGCCCGTGGGCTGCGGCTCGGCCAGGATCAGCCGGCCGGCAAAGGCGGGATCCTGCGCGCGGAGCGAGGCCGCGAGCAGCAGCGCCTCGTATTGCAGCCGCCCGGCCTGGGCGATCGCGAGGATGTTGAAGGGCGCGGGGTCTGTCATGGGTCCTTCTTGGCCTGCCTCCGGGGTATCCTCCAGATGGAGCGCTGCCCGCCGGCGGATCGGCCCAGAGCATGTGGCCGCCTTGTCTCGCCCATGGACGACGACACGGGACAGGTGATGCGGGCCAGGCGACGCCGCACGCCCCGGCCCTTGACGAGGGGCACACCTGCCGCCCCGGTCCGCCACCCGCGGCCTGCCGCGAGCGTCCGCTCACGCGATGCGCACGACGCTGCCGGTCCCTGCGGGTCTCCGACAGGTGACGCCCGTCGGGATGATCGGCGCGTGCCCTGCTTTCGCGGTGGACATCACGGGGCGGACCGGGCTTCATGTTTTCGATCCGGCGTGAAGGGCCCGAGACCTTGAAACGACGCAGAGCAGGTTTCGCGCGCGCCGTCGCGCTAGCGTCCATCCTGGCGGCGGCCTCCGGCCCCGGCGCGGCGCAGTCGGCGGACCGATGCCAGGTGACGCAGGCGAACGGCCGGGTGATCGTGGAGCGTGGCGATGTCCGGGCGCGGGTCGTCGCCGGCGTCCTGGTGCAGAACGGCGACACGATCGTCACCCGCCGCGGGGCGCGGGCGACGATACGCTGCACCGACGGTTTGAGCATGGTGGTCGGTCCCCAGGCCCGGGTCGGCCTCGACAGGCTGTTGCGCGCTGCCGACGCGCCGCCCGCCATGGCCGGCGTCGACGTCTTCCGCGGCCTCGTGGGCTTTCTCCGCCCCGGCGGCCGGCGCGACGGCTTCGCGGTCCGCACGCCATCTGCCGTGGCCGCCGTGCGGTCGACGGAGTGGACGGTGGAGGTGGCCGATCGGGCGACGTCGGCCTTCGTCCGAGAAGGTGCCGTGGCGATCCGGGCCGCGGATCGCGCGGTCGTCCTCTCGTCGGGAGACGGGATCGACGTCGCCGCCGACGGCGCCGGCGGGCCTGTCGTGCAATGGGGCCAATCGCGCATCGACGGCCTGTCCGAGCGCCTGGGATCCGCTTGGTAGGCACGCGACCGGGCCAACCGCGCTCCTGGCGCCGGCATGCCGGCGCGGCCATCGCGGGCCTTCTCGCTGTCGCCGCGGTGCTCTGGCACCCCGGCGAGCGGGACGGGATCTGGGGCGCGCTGGAGGGGCGCCTCGTGGATGCACGTTTCGCCCTGCGAGGGCCGTTGCCGGCGCCGGACAGCGTCGCGATCCTGCTGATCGACGATGCCGACATCGCCCGGATCGGGCGATTTCCGCCCCCGCGACCGGTGCTGGCCGGGGCCATAGACACGGCACGAGCGCGGGGCGCCTCGGCCGTGGCGGTGGATCTTCTGCTGACCGACCCGACGCCCGGCGACGAGGCCCTGCGCGATGCCTTGGCGCGTCCCGGGCCTGTGGTACTTGCCACCGCGCGCGGCGGTCCGCCCGCCGCGGGCGACGCGCTGAGTGACGCCATTGCCCGAAGCGGCGTCGAGGCCGCGGTGGCCGCTCCACCGGGCTCGGTCGATGTGCCGATGGGGCCGTTGCCGGCCTTCGCCGCGTCGTCGATCCTCGGCCACGCCAACCTTGCGCTCGAGCCAGATGCCGGCCTGCGTCGTCTGCCCGCCGCGGTGCCGTTCGTCGGGCCCGACGGCGAGGTGTGGGTGCCCGGGCTGGCGCTCGCCGCCCTGCGCGCGGCCGACCCGGAGCGATTCGCCCCGGTCGTCCTGCGCGGCGCGCGCGCGGGCGGCACGATCAGCCTCGGCGAGGCGTCCGTGCCGCTCGACCGGTACGGCGCGGTGCCGCTGGTCTTCCATGGGCCCGAGGGCACCGTGCCGACATGGCCCCTGCGAGAGCTCGACCGCGCCGACCTCGAAGGCCGGATCCTGTTCATCGGGATCTCGGCGCAGGGCGCGCGCGACCGCCATCCCACGCCGTTCGACCGGGCCATGCCCGGCGTCGAGGCGCATGCCACGCTGGCGGCCAACGTGATCGAGGGCCGCCACCTGCGACGAGACGATGTGGCGTGGGCCCTTGGCGGACTGCTCGCGCTGGCGGTTGCGGGCGTCGCCTATCCTGTGGCCCGCCTCCGTGCCCGAGTTGCCGCGCCTGGCCTCGCCGGGATCGCGCTCGGCGCCGGCGCGACCCTGCAGGCCGGTTTCGTCGCGGGCTGGTGGTTCGATGCGACCACCGTGCTGGCCTGCTTCACGGGTGCCGCCGGCCTCGGCGTCGCAGGGCAGGCCGCGCGCAACGCGCGCCGCGCGCGCAACCTCGCGCGCTTTCATGCCCCGAGCCTGCTCGACAGGGTGGCCGACAGCGACCTCGCCGCGCTCGACGGCCGGCAGATGAACGCCGCGGCCGTGTTCGTGGACCTGTCGGGCTTCACGGCGCGCAGCGAGGAACTGGGGCCGCACGGAGCGGCGGACCTGCTGGAGCGATTTCACGAGCGGGTCGCGCAGCTGGCCGGTGCGCATGGCGGCGTGGTCGACCAGATCGTCGGCGACGCCGCGATGGTGACGTTCGGCCTGCCCGAGCCTGCGCCCGGCGACGCCGCCGCCGCCCTCGCCTTCGCCGCCGCGCTCACGGGGGAAGGCGACGCCGCCGACCCGACCCGATCGATCCGCCTCGGCGCCCATTACGGGCCTGTCGAGGCCCGGGTGCTCGGTGGCGCGACCCACCGCCACGTGACGATGGTCGGGGACGCCGTCAACGCCGCCAGCCGCCTGCAGGAGGCGGCCAAGGGCGCCGGCGCCCGCCTCGCCGTCTCGGATACGCTCCTGCAGCAAAGCGGCACGCCGGGGCGCTGGATCGACGAGCTGGGTCTGCGCGATCTCGGCCCGGTGGAGCTGCGGGGACGCCGGCTGAAGCTCCATGTCTGGGCCGGCTAGCCCCGGCCCTCAGGTGCGGCCGCCCTTTTCGGGCGCCGCGGGCGCGTAGAATGTGGGGCCGGGGCCCTGCCCGTCGTGCAGGGCCGCCCTCGGGGCCTCTTGCGGTGCGTGGAGCGCGGCGATCAGCATCAGCGTGTGCGCGAGCGTGCGTGCGAGTGCGCAGAACATGGGGTCTCTCCTTCGGAGCGTCCCCGGGGCCGGGGGCGCAGGTCTGGCTGCGGGAGCGTCGCGTTCAGTGCGACAGGGCGACCGTGGTCAGGTCCGGCGTGGCGGCGATCGGGGCCGCCTCGCCATTGGCCATGCGACGGTAAGCGACGCCGCGGTAGCACATCGTGGCCTCGGTCCGCGGGCGCGCCACCGCGCCCCCGTCGTGGCGCTGTCCGCGGTAGATCATGCTGCCCGTGGTCGGGACGGGGGCCTCGATGGCGGCCTGGGGCCTGATGTAGGCGGTGCCGCGGTAGATCAGGGTGGTCATCGTGTCGTCTCCTCTTGGGCTCTCCGGGTCCGCATCGTTGCGACCCTGAGACGACACTGGCAAAAGACGCGCCGGCGCGATGTGAACGCGATCACACCACCCGGACCACGGCAGCGGCGGCAGGACAGGGCACGGCAGGGCAGGGGGGCCGCGGCGGCGCGCTAGCCGCCGAGCCCCTCTTCGGCCTCGGCGCGGGCGGCCAGCGCCGGCAGGTCGGGGATCGTCAGGCGCACACCCTCGCGGATCACCAGCCCGTCATGCTCCAGCGCGCGCAGGCGCTTATTCACGGCCTCGCGGGTCACGCCGAGGAGCTGCGCGAGATCCTGCTGGGAGAACCGGCGCTCGAACCGGGCGGTGCGCCCCTCGATCGACCCATGGTCGAGCGCAAGATCGTGGAGCGTGCGCGCCAGCCGCGCGCCCAGCCCTGCGAAGGCGAACCCGGTGATCGTGCCGAGATTGCGCCGCAACAACTCGCAGAGCGACAGAACGAGATGGCGGGCCAGCGCCGGGTCCGCCTCGAGCACCCGGTCCACTGCCATCGCCGGCAGGAACAGGCAGCGCGTGGCCTCCTGCGCGGTGGCGCTGGCGGTGCGCGGCAGCCCGTCGAGCAGGGCGATCTCGCCGAACGGGTCGCCGGGCTCGAGGAAGGCGAGCGTCAGCTCGCGCCCGTCAGACCCCGCGATCCAGATTCGCACCTGTCCCGACAGGACGACGCGCAGGCCGTCCGCCTCGTCGCCGGCGGAGAAGATCTCGCCGCCGGGCTCCGACGCGCGGACGGTGCTCGCGCGGGCCAGCGGCGCGAGGCTCTCCTCCGTCGCGCCGGCAAAGAGATGGCACTTGCGGATGATCCGGGTCTTGTCGTCCTGCATCTGGCCGCCACGCACCCCTGTCGGACCAGATCGGATCCTTCACGCGCGCGAGAGTGGCCTCTTTGCCTTGAGCCGTCAAACGCCGAGGATCCGGTGCGACGTCTTTCCTTTTGCGCCCCAAGCGCACGTCGTCGAATGGGTGTGGGCTCGACAGGCACCGCGACCGATGTGCGTGCACTTCGAGGAGGACTGCGGGCGGGCAGGCCGCGGCCTGCAAGGCTGCATCGTCAGACGGCGGATCGGAGAGACTTCCTGGCGTCGGATGCGCAGTGTCGCCCGCCCGTGCCCGCCTCCTTGGTTCGGGGCGGCGGGGGGCAGTTTCGATTGACTCGCGGCGACCGGTTTCTGCACTCTTTTCGCGTGGCCAGGCTCGAGGTTCATGGAAATGTCCGAGGCGCGAGAACGCATTGGCGATCTCATTTCGGAGTTCTTTTCGCCCACCTAGTGTTCCGCACCTGACGGAGGATTCCATGGTTCGGCGGGGTGTTCCATGGTCGGGGTATGAGACGCGATGACATCTGCCTTTTCCTGAGCCCCGCTGACCGAGCCGAACTCCAATCCCTGGTCGCCGACCGCAACCCCCCAAGCTGGCCTGGCGGGCCGAGATCGTGCTGGCGACGGCGGACGCTCACGGCACGGTCGAGATCATGCGGCGCGCGGCCACGTCGAAGCCGACCGTCTGGCGCTGGCAGGAGCGTTACCTCGACGAGGGTGTAGCGGGGCTGATGCGCGACAAGACCCGTCCCTCTCGCGTTCCGCCGCTGCCGCGGGAGACGCGCCTGAAGGTGATCGCCAAGACGGTGCAGGAGAGCCCGCCCAATGCCACCCACTGGACCCGCAGCCTGATGGCCGAGGCGGTCGGCATCTCGCCGTCGAGCGTGGGGAGGATATGGGCGGAGGCAGGGCTGAAGCCGCATCTGACGAAGTCCTTCAAGGTCTCGAACGACCCGTTGTTCGAGGAGAAGGTCACCGACATCGTCGGGCTCTACCTCGACCCGCCGGAGCGGGCGGTCGTGCTCTGCGTCGATGAAAAGTCGCAGATCCAGGCGCTCGACCGGACCCAGCCGGGGCTGCCGCTCAAGAAGGGCCGCGCGGCCACGATGACCCACGATTACAAGCGCCACGGCACGACCACGCTGTTCGCGGCGCTCGACGTGAAGTCGGGCAAGATCATCGGCGACTGCATGCCGCGCCACCGCGCGAAGGAGTTCCTGAAGTTCCTGCGCCGTATCGACCGCTCCGTGCCGAAGTCCCGCGACGTGCACCTGGTGCTCGACAACTACGCGACCCACAAGACGCCCGAGGTGCAGGCCTGGCTGGAGACGCACCCGCGCTTCCACCTGCATTTCACGCCGACCAGCGCGTCATGGCTGAACATGGTCG
>LJNT01000189.1 GCA_001314685.1 Rhodobacteraceae bacterium HLUCCA09 | reverse complement strand
GCACGACTGGCCCGACGACGCGGTGGCGGCGGTGGGCCTCGACACGCGCACGGCGCTGGTGCTGCTGACGCACGACCCCAAGCTCGACGACCCGGCGATCCGGGCGGCGCTCGGATGGCCGGCCCGTGTCGCCGCCGTCCGCCCGGACACTGGCCTTTCGGAGACCGCCCGCCCGGAGAGAGCCCGCCCGCAGACCGCGCGCACGAGGGGCGCCGAGGCGGCAGGTCGCGCCGCCGCCACCCGACCCGATGGCCCCCTCAGCCGGGGCGGCGGGTCGAACGTGACGAAACCGTTTCAAAACTGACATGCCGGTGTCTTGGCGCCTCGCTACCGCCCGTCGAGACCATCAGGGGAGCGAGCCTTGCTGCGCATCGAGAAACTGACCAAGCGCTTCGGCCCGAACGTGGCCGTGGACGCGGCCACGCTGAGCTTCGGCCAGCCGATGATGGTGGGGATCATCGGCCGCTCCGGCGCCGGCAAGTCCACCCTCCTGCGGATGCTCAACCGGCTGACCGACCCGACCGAGGGCCGGATCGAGTTCGAGGGCGAGGACGTGGGCGCGCTCACCGGCCGCGCCAAGCTGCACTGGCAGTCGCAATGCGCGATGATCTTCCAGCAGTTCAACCTCGTGCCGCGGATGGATGTCGTCGCCAACGTCCTGCACGGCACGCTCAACCGCCGCTCGACGCTGGCCACGCTGTTCAACGTCTTTCCGCAGGCCGACATCCACCGCGCCATCGACATTCTCGAGCGGCTCGACATCGCCGACCACGCGCCCAAGCGCGCCGAGGCGCTGTCGGGCGGCCAGCAGCAGCGTGTCGCCATCGCCCGCGCGCTGATGCAGGAGCCGAAGGTGATCCTCGCCGACGAGCCGATCGCCAGCCTCGACCCGATGAACGCGCAGGTGGTGATGGACACGCTGCGCCGCATCCACGACGAGGACGGGCGCACCGTCATCTGCAACCTGCACACGCTCGATACCGCGCGGCGCTACTGCGACCGGGTGATCGGCATGCGCGAGGGGCGGGTGGTGTTCGACGGCACGCCGCAGCAGCTGACCACCGGCGTCGCGCGCGACATCTACGGCGCCGATGCGACCTTTTCCGAGCATGCCACCTCGACCGAGATCCGCGATCACGCGCCGGTCCCCGTGGCGCAGCCCGGCTGAGTTTTCACCGCTTCCGCGCCCGGGGCAGCCCCGGGGCGGGGCACCTACCCACACCGACATGGACGAAATGGGGGACCACATGAAAAGACTGATCGCCGTCGCGCTGACGACGACCGCCCTCGCCACCCCGGCGATGGCGCAGGAGATCGAGGAATTCCGCATCGGGATCCTCGGAGGCGAGAACGCGCAGGATCGCCTCGCGTCGAACCAGTGCCTCGCGGATTACGTGACCGAGGCGCTCGGCGTGCCGGTCCGCATGTTCACGCCGGCCGATTACAACGGCGTCATCCAGGGCCTGCTCGGCGGGTCGATCGACCTCGCATGGCTGGGCGCCTCCAGCTATGCCGCGACCTATCTCGCCGACGCCGAGGCCGTCGAGCCGGTGCTGGTCAAGACGAACCTCGACGGCTCCTACGGCTATCACTCGATCGGCTTCGCCCGCGTCGACAGCGGTATCGAGTCTCTCGAGGACATGAAGGGCAAGGTCTTCGGCTTCGGCGACCCCAACTCGACCTCGGGCTATCTGATCCCCTCGGTCGAGATCCCGCAGGCGACCGGAGGGACCATGGAGCCGGGCGACTATTTCGGCGACGTGGTCTTCACCGGCGGGCACGAGCAAACCATCGTCTCGGTCGCCAACGGCGACATCGACGCCGGCGTGACCTGGGCCGACGGCCTTGGCGCCTGGGAGGACGGCTACAACTCGGGCGCCCTGCGCAAGGCCTCCGACGCCGGCCTCGTCGACATGAACCAGCTCGTCGAGATCTGGAAGTCGAAGCCGATCCCCGAGGGGCCGATCGTGCTCCGCAAGGCCCTGCCCGACGACGTGAAGGCGACCGTGACCGAGCTCATGAACGGCCTGCACGATCGCGACGCCGATTGCGCCTACAGTGTCGCCGCGGGCGAGACGGCAGGGTTCATGCCGATCGGCCACGATGCCTACGAGACGATCATCGCGGTGCGCCAGAGCGAGATGAACTGAGCGCTCGGCGCGTTTCTCGGGCCCTGCCACCCTGTGGCGGGGCCTTTCCCCGCATCGCTTCGGAGCGCCCATGGCCGACCTCGCCGCCCCCGCGCAGCTTTCGCCCGACGATCCGCGCAGCGCCTACATGGCGCTGGTGCGCCGGCGGCGCATGTATAGCGGGCTGACGCTGCTGATCTTCGCCGTGCTGTTCGTCGGCGGCTTCATGGTGGCCGACGCGCGCAACGCCGGCGGCTTCTGGGACGGCTGGCACAACATGCTCGACTTCCCGGCGGACGTCGCGGAAGAGGCGTGGGCGCAGCGAGCCGAGATGCCAAGCCTGCTCTGGCGCTACCTGCCGGCGCTGATCGAGACGCTCAACATCGCCGCCCTCGCCACGCTGATCGGCTTTTTCGGCGGCATGGCGCTGTCGCTCGTCTCCACCCGCGGGCTTGCGCCGTGGCCGCGGCTGATCCCCGTGTTCCGGCGGATCATGGACATCCTGCGCGCCTTTCCCGAGATCGTGGTGGCGCTGGTGCTGATCTTCATGCTGGGCAGCGGCCCGGTGCCCGCGATGATCGCCATCGCGCTGCACACCGCCGGCGCGCTCGGCAAGCTTTACTCCGAGGTCAACGAGAATGCCGACCTCAAGCCGGTCGAGGGCCTGCACTCGGTCGGTGCGCGCTGGGGGCAGCGCATGGCCTTCGGCGTGATCCCGCAGGTCGCGCCCAACTACCTCAGCTACGGCCTCCTGCGCTTCGAGATCAACATCCGCGCCTCGGCGATCCTCGGCTTCGTCGGCGCGGGCGGCATCGGTTACGAGCTGCGCAACTCGATGACCTTCGGGCAGGGCAAGTTCGACGAGGCGGCGGCGATCTTCCTTCTGCTGTTTCTCACCATCGTCGCGGTCGACCAGCTGTCGAGCGTGTGGCGCAACCGGCTGACCTACGGCACGGGGGTGGCAGGATGACCGACGCGACCGCAGACGCCCCCATCGACCGCCGCCGCGCCGAGGCCGTGGCCCGCATCGGCGCCAGGCGACGTTTCGCGCTGGCGATCCCGGCGGCGATCCTCGCCTACCTCGTCTACGTCTTCTTCGCCTTCGACATCCCCGGCCTCGCCGAGCGTGTGCGGCTCGACAACGCCGCGACGCTGGTGGCTGACAGCTACAGCCACAAGGTGCACGTCACCCGCGACAACCGCTCGGGCGAGGTTACAGTGGCCAAGGAGGGGGAGCGCCGCGCCACCTATCCGCAGGAGCTCGAGCCCGACTGGGTGGCGCGCGGCGACACGGTGCGCGTGGAGCTGGAAGACGGGCACGCGGTGATCCTGGGCGCGGAGAACACCGCCACCTACCTTCACCCCGAGTTCGGCCCCATCGAGGCGCAGGCGAGCCGCGCGGGCGGCGTGCAGATCGACATCGCCGAGGCGGACCTGCCCGACTGGATCAGCTATTCCTCCTCCCGCCTCGACATCCGCACCGACGCCGGGCGCCTGACCATGACGCGCAGCCGCACCGAGGTGCACCGCTACTTCTTCGGGTGGGAGCTGTTCTGGTTCACGCTCGACAGCCCCTATTACAACCGATCGCTCACCGAGATCGCCTTCGGCGAGCAGCTCGACCCGGCGCGGCCGAATCTCGTCGGCGCCTGGCAGGACTTCTGGAACAACGGCATCTGGCGGCACGGCGACGTCGCGTGGGCGATGGCCGAGACGATCCTCATGGCGTTTCTCGGCACTTTCGGCGCGGCGATGGTGGCCCTGCCGCTTGCCTTCATCGCCGCGAAGAACTTCACGCCGCTGCGCCTGGTCCGCGGAGTCGCCCGGCGCGTCTTCGACTTCCTGCGCGGGGTCGACGCTCTGATCTGGACGATCGTGCTCAGCCGCGCCTTCGGCCCCGGCCCGCTGACGGGGGCGCTGGCGATCCTGTTCACCGACACCGGCAGCTTCGGCAAGATCTTCTCCGAGGCACTCGAGAACGTCGACGGCAAGCAGATCGAGGGCGTCGCATCGACCGGCGCGCGGCCCGTCCAGCGCTACCGGTTCGGGGTGCTCCCGCAGGTCATGCCCGTGCTGCTCAGCCAGGTGCTCTACTTCTTCGAGTCGAACACCCGCTCGGCCACGGTGATCGGGGCGATCACGGGGGGCGGCATCGGTCTGCTGATCACGCAGGCGATCATCACCCAGAAGGACTGGGAAGAGGTGACCTATTACATCATCCTGATCGTGGTGACCGTCATGCTGATGGACTGGCTGTCGGGCGTCCTGCGCCGCCGCCTCATCAAGGGCGACGGCGGCTGAGCGGCATGGCGCGGCTGAGCGAGGCACCTGTCGTCCACCCCGATGTCGAGCTGACGGAGACCACGCTCGGCCGCTTCACCGAGATCGGGCGCGGCACGCGGATCGCCCATTCCACCCTTGGCGACTATTCCTACTGCGACCGGACCTGCGACATCGCCAACGCCGAGGTGGGCAAGTTCGCCAACATCGCGAGCTTCGTGCGCGTGGGCGCCACCGACCACCCGCTCGACCGGGCAAGCCTGCACCACTTCATGTATCGCTCGGCCGATTACTGGGACGACGCCGGGGACGATGCCGCGTGGTTCGGGCGGCGCCGCGCGCGGCGCACCGCGATCGGCCACGACACCTGGCTCGGCCACGCCGCGCAGGTGAAGCCCGAGGTGAGCGTCGGCCACGGCGCAGTGGTGGCCGCGGGCGCGGTGGTGACGCGCGACGTGGCGCCCTACACCATCGTCGGGGGCGTGCCCGCCCGGCCCCTCCGCCCTCGCCAGCCGCAGCCCGTCGCCGAGCGCCTGATCGCGCTGGCGTGGTGGGACTGGGAGCACGAGAGACTGCGCGCCGCGCTCGACGACTTCCGCGCGCTCTCGGCCGAAGCGTTCCTCGAAAAGCACGGCGGCTGAGCGCGTCAGGGCTCTGCCAGCGTCAGCGTCACCCGCTCGCCCGCAAACCACGTCGTGCCGTATTCCACCGGCTTCCCCTCGGAGTCGACGCTGACCGAGACGGTGCGCAGGAGCGCCGCGCCCTCGGCCACCATCAGCCGCGCCGCCTGCGTCGCATCGGCGGGGCGCGCGGCGATCCGGGTCGAGCGGCGGGTGTAGTCGGCCACCCCGCAGCGGGCAAGCGCCTCGGTCACCGACGAGACCTCGCGCAGCGCCTCGCCGATCCCCGGCAGGCGCCCGGCCGGAAAGACGCTGCGGAACAGCGCGATGGGCTGACCGTCGGCCAGCGAGCGCCCCTCGCACACGATCACGGGCGCGCCCGGCGCGACCTCGAGCGCCGCCGCCTCGTCTGCCGCCGCACCGCAGGGATCGAGCGCGTCGACCTCGCGCGAAGGCAGCCGCCCGGCCGCCTGCAGGTTGCGATGGAAGCGGACACGGCGGCCGATGGGATAGTCCGTCGGACCGCGCAGCACGGTAACGCCCGCGCCGCGCCGCGCATGCACCAGCCCCGCGCCGGCCATCGCCGAGAGCGCCCGCCGCACCGTGTGACGGTTGACGCCGAAGCGCGCGGCCAGCGCCGCCTCGCTCGGCAGCTTCTCGCCCGGGGGGTAGCGCCCCTCGGCGATGTCGCCGGTGAGCGCGGCCTCGATACTCGTCCAGAGGGGCGTGCGGGGCATGTCATCGAAACTTCACGAAGGCGAGGATTGCGTCGGGGCGTCCCCTGGGATACTTGTCTAGTTGTATAGAAAAAGACTCGGCAAGGCAACGGCCCCGATGTGCGACTCCGCAGAGATGGACCGGACGGAGTGGATGGGCCTGCTCGCCCGCGCGCCCGCGGCCGAGGTCGCTCGCCTCTGGGCCGAGTGCGGCCTGCCCGAACCCGCGCACGACTGGCTGCGCCCGCCCGAGACCGGCGCCGTGATGGTGCGCGGCCGGGCCGGCGCCACCGGCGCCCCCTTCAACCTCGGCGAGATGACGGTGACGCGCTGCGCCCTGCGGCTGGCCGACGGGCGCGACGGCCACGCCTGGGTGCAGGGGCGCGACAAGGCCCATGCCCGCCGCGCCGCTTTGGCCGACGCGCTGATGCAGGGGGCGGAGGCGGATCATCTGCGCGCCGCCCTGCTCGCGCCGCTGGCCGAGGCCGAGGCGGAGGGTCGCGCTGCACTCGCCCGGCGAGCGGCCGCGACGAAGGTGGAGTTCTTCACCCTGATGCGGGGCGATTCGTGATGCTCGCCACGGGTGGGTTCCGCGATCCGCCGGTCGAGGCCGCCCGCGCCTTTCGCGCCGCGATGACCGCCCTCGCCCGACCCGGCCGGATCGAGCGGCTGGCGGGTGCGCAGCCCCCCGCGCCCCTCTCGACCGCCGCCGGCGTGCTGCTGCTGACGCTGGTCGATGCCGACACGCCGCTGCACCTCGCGGGCGAGACCGACACGACGGCGGTGCGCGACTGGCTCGCCTTTCACACCGCTGCGCCCCTCGTCGGGCCGGGCGAGGCCGCCTTCGCCCTTGGCCGGTGGGAGGCGCTGCAGCCGCTCGACACCTACGCGAGCGGCCTGCCCGAATACCCCGACCGCTCTGCCACGCTGATCATCGAGATCGACCGGCTGGCCGCCGAGGGGGCAGAGCTGGAAGGGCCCGGCATTGCCACCCGCGCCGCCCTGTCGCTGCCTGACCGCGCCGCCTTTCGCGCCAACCACGCGCGCTTTCCGCTCGGGCTCGACTTCTTCTTCACCTGCGGCGACCGCCTCGCGGCGCTGCCCCGCTCCACCCGGGTGCTCTGATGTATGTCGCGGTCAAGGGGGGCGAGCGGGCGATCGACGCCGCGCACGACTGGCTGGCCGAGGCGCGGCGGGGCGACCCGGGCGTGGCCGGGCTGACCCTCGCGCAGATCCGCGAGCAACTGGCGCTCACGGTCGCCCGCGTCATGGCCGAGGGCGCGCTCTACGACCCCGACCTCGCGGCGCTGGCGATCAAGCAGACGCGCGGCGACCTGATCGAGGCGATCTTCCTGATCCGCGCCTACAAGACGACGCTGCCGCGCCTTGGCGCCGCGCGGCCGGTCGAGACGGGCGCGATGCTCTGCGCCCGCCGCATCTCGGCCACGTTCAAAGACGTGCCGGGCGGGCAGATCCTCGGGCCCACCTTCGATTACACCCACCGCCTGCTCGACTTCGCGCTGGCCGCCGAGGGCGAGGCGCCCGCAGACCCCAATGCCGAGTCCCCCCAGGCCGAGGGAGAGCCGCGCCCCGTTCCCCACGTGCTCGGCTATCTCGACCGCGAAGGCGTGATCCAGCCCGAGCCCGCCCCGGAGCCGGAGAGCGCGGCGCGGCCCCCCGACCTGACCCGCCAGCCGATGGAGCTGCCGGCCGACCGGCCGCTCCGCCTGCAGGCGCTCGCACGGGGCGACGAGGGCTTCCTGCTCGGCCTCGCCTATTCCTCGCAGCGCGGCTACGGGCGCAACCACCCCTTCGTGGGCGAGCTGCGCATCGGCATGGTCGCCGTCGAGGTCGATATCCCCGAGCTTGGGTTCGCCGTCGAGATCGGCACGGTGGAGCTGACCGAATGCGAGACGGTCAACCAGTTCGCCGGGTCGAAGACCGAGCCCGCGCAATTCACCCGCGGCTACGGCCTCGTCTTCGGCCAGTCCGAGCGCAAGGCCATCGCGATGGCGCTGGTCGACCGCGCCCTGCGCTGGCAGGAGCTGGGCGAGGACGACACCGGCGCCCCGATCCAGGACGAGGAATTCGTTCTGATGCACGCCGACAACGTGCAGGCGACGGGCTTCCTCGAACACATCAAGCTGCCCCACTACGTCGACTTCCAGTCCGAGCTCGAGCTGGTCCGCCGCCTGCGCCGCGAGGCGGCCGAGAGCCCGCGCAAGGACGCGGCGGAATGAGCCCCTCGGTCGTCGTCTTCGACATCGGCGGCGTGCTGGTCGAATGGCAGCCGCACCTGGCATGGGCGGATGTCTTCGACAACCGCGGCGAGATCGAGGCGTTCATGGCGCGCATCGACTTTGCCGCGCGCAACCACCGGGCCGACGCGGGCGCACGTTTTGCCGAGCTCGCGGCGGAACTGGACGACCCGGCCGATGCCCGCCTGCTCGCGGACTACGTCCCGCGCTACCCTCTCACCGTACCCCGCGCGATCGAGGGCACATGGGCGCTGCTCGACCGGCTGACGGCGCGGGGCGTGCCGGTGCACGCGATCACCAACTGGTCGGCCGAGACATGGCCGCGCGGCCTGACCGTGCATCCGCGCCTCGGCAGCGCCTTCGGCGTGACGGTCGTCTCGGGGCAAGAGGGCGTGGCCAAGCCCGACCCCCGCATCTTCCGCACGCTCTGCGACCGGGCGGGCGTGGCGCCGGCGGAGTGCCTGTTCATCGACGACGGCCCGCAGAACGTCGACGGCGCCCGCGCGGTCGGCATGGACTCCGTGCGCTTCACCTCGCCCGAGGCGCTGGAACGCGAGCTGGCCGAAAGGGGGCTCTTGTGACCGACATGACCGGCGGCGGCTACAATTTCGCCTATCTCGACGAGCCGACCAAGCGGATGATCCGGCGCGCGATCCTCAAGGGGCTCGCCATCCCCGGCTACCAGGTGCCCTTCGCCAGCCGCGAGATGCCCATGCCCTACGGCTGGGGCACGGGGGGCGTGCAGGTGACGGCGGCGACGCTGACGCCCGAGGATACGCTCAAGGTGATCGACCAGGGCGCCGACGACACGACCAACGCGGTCTCGATCCGCCGCTTCTTCCAGCGGGTGGCGGGGGTGGCGACGACGACGCGCACGGCGGAGGCGAGCGTGATCCAGACGCGCCACCGCATCCCCGAGACGCCGCTGGCAGAGGGCCAGATCCTCGTCTACCAGGTGCCGATCCCCGAGCCCCTGCGCTTTCTCGAGCCCTCGGAGACCGAGACACGCAAGATGCACGCACTCGAGGAATACGGGCTGATGCATGTGCGCCTCTACGAGGATATCGCCCGTCACGGCGCCATCGCCACCGCCTATGCCTACCCCGTGCGCGTCGAGGGCCGCTACGTGATGGACCCTTCGCCGATCCCGAAGTTCGACAACCCCAGGCTGGAGAGCGCGGCGATCCAGCTCTTCGGCGCGGGCCGCGAGCAGCGGATCTACGCGCTACCGCCGCATACGCGGGTCGTCAGCCTGGACTTCGAGGATCACCCCTTCGACCCCGTGAAGGCCGACGCGCCCTGCGCCCTGTGCGGCGCGACCGACGCCTATCTCGACGAGGTGATCGTCGACGATGCCGGCGGGCGGATGTTCGTCTGCTCCGACACCGATTACTGCGAGACCCGCCGCGCCGAGGGGCATGTCGGGGCGGCTGCTGAGTAATGCGGAAGTCAGGCGGCCTTTCTGTTTGGATCGAAGGTTTCCCTGCGTTGGAGCATTGTCCAAAGGACGGTGACGCGGCGAC
>LJNT01000069.1:9770-18495 GCA_001314685.1 Rhodobacteraceae bacterium HLUCCA09 | reverse complement strand
TCGAAGTCGGCAAACTCCACCCTGACCGTACACCTCGATGGCCACCCCGCTTACACCGCCAGCGCGGACGGAAATTCCACCACCTCCTCGGACACTAACACGGCGCGCCAGCGTCGCGGCCCGGTGGGTCGTCAGTCGCGTGAGCAGCGTCCCGGCCATCCGGCAGCGCCTGTATCCCGCCCGCGCGGGCCGGGCGTCCGGACTCGTCGGCTTGCCTGTCGCGCCGGGCGGGCGTAGGAGCGCGCCATGCCTGCCCCGCCCGACCTTTCGCCGCCGCCCGCCGCACCGGGGGACCGGCCGCTCGCAGCGGTGGGGTGGATGGTGGCGACAGGGGTGCTCTTCGTCGGCGTCATCGCGACGGTGAAATACCTCGGTGACCGGGTGCCGGCGCCGCAATCGGCCTTCCTGCGCTACGCTCTGGGACTCGTCTTCCTGGTCCCGATGTGGCCGGCGCTGCGGTCGGCGCAGCTGACCCGCCGCGCGCTCGGCCTTTTCACCCTGCGCGGCGTGCTGCACGCGGCCGGCGTGCTGTGCTGGTTCTACGCCATGACGCGCATCACCATCGCCGAGGTGACCGCGATGAACTATCTCAACCCGGTCTACGTCACGCTCGGCGCGGCGCTGTTTCTCGGCGAGCGGCTGCAGATCCGACGTATCCTCGCCGTGCTCGCGGCGCTTCTCGGGGCGCTTTTGATCCTGCGGCCGGGGATGCGCGAGCTCGACCCCGGCCATGGCGCGATGCTGGCCTGCGCGGTGTTCTTCGCCGGCAGCTACCTGCTCGCCAAGCGCATGACCTCCGACTTTCCGGCAGCGGCGGTGGTGGGCCTTCTGTCCATCGTGGTGACGCTGGCGCTGGCGCCGGTCGCGGCCTCGGTCTGGGTAGCGCCGACCGGGCGGGAACTGGCGCTGCTTCTGCTCGTCGCCGCCTTCGCCACCGGCGGGCACTACACGATGACGCTCGCGTTCGCGACCGCCCCGCTCGCCGTGTCCCAGCCGGTGATCTTCCTGCAGCTCGTCTGGTCGGTGGCGGTCGGCGTGGCGCTGTTCGGCGAGCCGATCGACCCCTTCGTGATCGCGGGCGGGCTGGTGATCGTGGCCTCGGTCACCTTCATCGCCTGGCGCGAGGCCCGGCTGAAAGCGCAGGCCGGGGGCCGGGCGCAAAAGTCTTGAGAAAGACTTTTGGCAAATTCCTTGAGAAGGAATTTGCCCGCGTCGCTCAGTAGGGATGCGCGCGGCCGTCCCATGTCAGGAACCGCCCGGTCGTCTCGACAGTCAGAGTGTCGAACCGGTCCATCAGACCGTCGGCCGCCTCCTCGACCGGGATCTCGGCATCCGTGCCGCCCATCGCCGTCCGCACCCAGCCGGGATGGTAGATGCCCACCGCGATACCGAGGCCGGCGAGGTCGGTGGCGAGGTTGCGGCCGAGATTGACCGCTGCCGCCTTGGAGGCGCGGTAGATGTAGCTGGCCCCCGGCGCCCGTTCGGTCGAGCCCATCTGCGACGCGAGGATCGCGATGCGCGCCGGCGCCCTTGCCGCAACGGCGGCCTGCAGCGAGGGCAGGGCGGCCTGCACCGTCAGGAAGGCGCCCGTGACGTTGGTGGCGAAGGTCGCGGCCCACATCGCGGGCGGATAGCCGTCGGCGAGGCTTTCGCCCTTGTCGGGGTAGATGCCGGCGTTACAGACAACGAGTGACAGCGGCCGCTCGTCGAGCGCGCGCCCGAGCGCGTCGAAATCGGCCGGCACGGTCACGTCGAGCGGCAGCCATTCGGCGGGGCTCTCCGCGGGCAGGGGCGGGCGGGCGGTCCCGATGGCGGGGCCTCGCGCCGCCAGTCGCTCCAGCAGCGCCGCGCCGATGCCACGGCGCGCGCCGGTCACCAGCGCGGCCGGCGCCGCGTGGCGGGCCATCAGTTGACCTGCCGCTCGCGCGGGACGGGCAGCGGCAGCACGGGCACGCCATCCTCGATGAGGGCGCGCGCTTCGGCGCCGCTCGCCTGGCCGCGGATCGCCCGCTCGGGCGCCGCGCCCTCGTGGATCGCGCGCGCCTCGGCGGCGAAGCGGCGGCCGACATCCTCGGTGTCGGCCTCGACCCGGCGGCGGAACTCGGCCAGTGCCGCTTCTGCCGGCGAGGCAGGGCGCGCGAGCGGGCGCCCACCCGTGTCCCCGGCCTCGCCCCCGCCCCCGGCGAGGCGCGGCGCCATCATCGCCTTCTCGACCCCGCCTCCGCCGCAGACGGCGCAGGTCAGCCGATCGGCCCCGGCGAGCGAGTCGTAGGCGGAAGCCGAAGCGAACCAGCTGTCGAAGGCATGGCCGTCGGCGCATCTGAGGGAATACTTGATCATCGGCAGATCATGTATCCTCGCCCGCGGTTAATGCAACATGGAGACTCAGAGGGGGGCGCCTCTCGGTCAGAGCCCCGGATAGAGCGGGAAGCGGCCGCAGAGCTCGGCCACTTCGCCCTTCACCTTGGCCTCGACGTCAGCGTCGCCCTCGCCGCCGGTCGCGGCGAGTCCGTCGACAACCGCGCAGATCCAGCGGCCGACCTGGGCGAATTCGGGCGTGCCGAAGCCGCGCGTCGTGCCCGCGGGCGAGCCGAGGCGGATGCCGCTCGTCACCGTGGGCTTCTCGGTGTCGAAGGGAATTCCGTTCTTGTTGCAGGTGATGTGCGCACGGCCGAGCGCCTTTTCGGTCGCGTTGCCCTTCACGCCCTTGGGCCGCAGGTCGACCAGCAGGAGGTGGCTGTCGGTGCCCCCCGTCACGAGGTCGAGCCCGCCCTCGACCAGCGCCGCGCCCATCGCCTGCGCGTTGGCGATCACCTGCTTCTGGTAGTCCTTGAACTCGGGCCGCAGCGCCTCGCCGAAGGCCACCGCCTTGGCCGCGATCACGTGCATCAGGGGCCCGCCCTGGATGCCGGGGAAGATCGCGGAGTTGAACTTTCTCGCCAGCGCCTCGTCGTCGGTCAGGATCATGCCTCCGCGCGGGCCGCGCAGCGTCTTGTGCGTGGTCGTGGTCGCCACATGCACATGCGGGAACGGCGAGGGGTAGACGCCCGCCGCGATCAGGCCGGCATAATGCGCCACGTCGGCCAGCAGCCAGGCGCCCACCTTGTCGGCGATCTCTCGGAAGCGCGCGAAGTCGAGCTGGCGGGGGATCGCCGAGCCGCCGGCGATGATCATCGCCGGCTTGTGCTCGAGTGCCAGCGCCTCGATCTGGTCGTAATCGACGTCGAGCGTGCCCTCGCGCACGCCGTACTGCACCGCGTTGAACCACTTGCCCGACTGGTTGGGCTTCGCCCCGTGGGTCAGGTGGCCGCCCGCGTCGAGGCTCATCCCGAGGATCGTGTCGCCCGGCTGAAGGAGCGCGGTGAACACGCCCTGGTTGGCCTGGCTGCCCGAGTTGGGCTGCACGTTGGCGAAGCCCACGCCGAACAGTTGCTTCGCCCGGTCGATCGCCAGCTCCTCGGCGATGTCGACGAACTGGCAGCCGCCATAGTAGCGGCGGCCCGGATAGCCCTCGGCATACTTGTTGGTCAACACCGAGCCCTGCGCCTCGAGCACCGCGCGGCTGACGATGTTCTCGCTCGCGATCAGCTCGATCTCGTCGCGCTGGCGCCCGAGTTCCTTGTCGATGGCGGCGGCCAGTTCGGGGTCGCGGCTGGCGAGGGTCTCGGTGAAGAAGCCGTCGTCGCGATGCGGAGCGTTCATGGGGCTCTCCTAAGGTCAGGGTCACGGGGGCTGCGTGTGGCGGCGGGCCGCCTCGTGCAGCGGCGTTGGTCATGCGAGATAAAGCAATTCGCCCTCCGGGCAAAGCCGCGTTTCCGGCATGCGGAGTGCCGCGGGCGGCAGCGAGCCGACGTCGCGCGGCTCTTGTCCGGCGCCGCGCGGCCCGTGCGAGGGTTGCCACTGCCGGCGCGCGGGGCTTAGGTGGCGCGGCCCGGCGCCGGAAGGAACGCGATGGTACAGATCGCCGTCATGGCCAGCGACACGCCCATCGCGCAGGAGGCCCGCCGCGCGCTGGTGGCGAAGCATGGCGACGTGCCCCCCGAGGCGGCCGACGTGATCGTG
The DNA here is from genome assembly GCA_001314685.1 of Rhodobacteraceae bacterium HLUCCA09. Classification (GTDB taxonomy): domain Bacteria; phylum Pseudomonadota; class Alphaproteobacteria; order Rhodobacterales; family Rhodobacteraceae; genus HLUCCA09. Next base: position 14,433 of record LJNT01000069.1, on the reverse strand, counting down.
GCGCTCGGCGGCGACGGCTTCATGCTGCAGACGTTGCACGGCACCCAGGCGCTGCCCGCCCCGGTCTACGGGATGAATTGCGGCACCATCGGCTTCTTGATGAACGAGTACCGCGAGGCAGGCCTCGCTGCCCGGCTGGAGACGGCCGAGGAGGCGGTGATCAACCCGCTGGCCATGCGCGCCATCACCGCCGCGGGCCAGGCACACGACGCGCTCGCCATCAACGAGGTGTCGCTGTTGCGCGCCGGCCCGCAGGCCGCCAAGCTGCGCATCACCGTCGACGGCAGGGTGCGGATGGAAGAGCTGGTGGCCGACGGCGCCATCGTCGCCACGCCCGCGGGGTCGACCGCCTACAACTACTCCGCCCACGGCCCGATCCTGCCCATCGGCTCCGACGTGCTGGCGCTGACCGCCGTCGCCGCCTTCCGCCCCCGACGCTGGCGCGGCGCGTTGCTGCCCAAGGCGGCCGAGGTGCGCTTCGACGTTCTCGAGGCCAGGAAGCGCCCCGTGATGGCCGAGGCCGACGGGCAGGGCGTGCGCGACGTGGTCACCGTGATCGTCCGGACAGAGCGCGCTGTCGAGCACCGCATCCTCTTCGATCCAGGCCACGGGCTGGAAGAGCGCCTGATCCGCGAGCAGTTCACCTGACCGGATCGATCCTGCCCCCGCCCGTCCGCGGCTGCACCAGGAACAGCCCCGCGAACATGCAGCCCATCGCCAGCCAGAATCCCGCGCCGTAGCTCTCGCCGAGCAGCAGCATCGCCCAGACGATGCCGAAGCCGGTGACCAGGTAGCTCACCTGCGCGGCAAACACGGCGCCGGCCCGGCTCACCATCCAGACATAGGCCGCGTAGACCAGCGCATGCACCACCGAGGCCACCACGATCGCCACGTCGGGCGCCCCCCAGGGCGGGCGCGGGTCGATCCACGTGCCAGTGGCGAGCGTCGCGGGCAGGGCGAGGATCGCGCCCACCACCGAGGCACCGAACAGCAGCTGCACCGGGTCCATGCCCCCGATGCCGAAGCGCGCCACGACGTTGCCCTCGAGCGCGTAGAGCGCGGGCGCCACCAGCGCCAGCGGCAGCCAGACGGCCATCGCCAGCGTCACCGCGCCGAGCTCGGCGTCGCCGGTCAGCCACGCCTGTACCGGCAGCGCGAGGAATGTCACCCCGACAAGGCCCAGCAGGAGGCCGAGAAACCGCGGCCAGTGAAACCGGTCGATCCCCCAGGCGAGCGCGACGGGAAAGGCGAAGAGCGGCACCATCGACAGCGTGATCGAGAGCCACCCTGAGGGCAGGTGCCGCGCCGCCTCGTAGGAGGCGCCGTTGGGCAGGAGCGTCCCGATCAGCGCGATCACGGTGTAGAAGCGCAGCGCCTGCGCATCCGTCCGCAGCGGCAGCCGGCGCACGGCGCAGATCGCGCCGAGGATGGCCCCCGAGAGCACCAGTTGCCAGAAGACGATGCCGATATGCCGATACCCCTCGGAGACGGCGATCTTCGCCATTGGCTGGGTGATGCCCCAGCCCGCGCCGAGCAACACCAGGAGGCCCGTCAGCACCGCCCAGTCGCGCCGCGCCGCCGGGTCGACCGCGCTCACGCCGCGCCGCCCGGGACGGGCGCCGGCCCCGCCTGCGGCAGCACGCCACCCTGCCGCACCATCTCGACCCGCACCGCGCGGCCGGTCGCGTCGTCGGTCTCGACATAGAGGCCCGACAGCGTCGCCGCCCCCTCGGCCGGCTCGAAGCGCCCCTTGCCCATGCCGGTCACGAAGCGGCGCATCGGCTCGGCCTTGTCCATCCCGATCACGCTCTCGTAGGGGCCGCACATTCCGGCGTCCGAGAGATAGGCGGTGCCGCCGGGCAGGATCATCGCGTCGGCCGTGGGCACATGCGTATGCGTGCCCACCACCACGCTCGCCCGTCCGTCGCAGAAATGGCCCACCGCCATCTTCTCCGACGTCGCCTCGCAATGGATGTCGACCAGCACGGCCTGCACCTGCCCGCCACGCGGATGCGCCGAAAGCACCCGGTCGAGCGCCGAGAACGGGTCGTCGAAGGGCCGCTTCATGAAGACCTGGCCCAGGGCCTGCACGACAAGGATCCGCTTGCCGCCCCTCGTCTCGAACACCCGCGCCCCCCGGCCCGGCGCGGCCTTGGCATAGTTCAGCGGGCGGACGATCCGCGTCTCCCGCTCGATGCACGACAGCATCTCGGGTCGGTCGAAGGCATGGTCGCCCAGCGTCACGCAATCGGCGCCCGCCTCGAACAACAGCATCGCGTGCGTCGCCGATAACCCAGCGCCCGAGGTCGCGTTCTCGCCGTTCACCACCACGAAATCGAGGTCCCAGGCCGCACGCAGGCCCGGCAGCCGTTCGGTCACGGCCGACCGGCCGGCCCGGCCCACCACGTCGCCCACAAACAGGATCTTCATGGCGAAGGGCCTAGAGCGCCCCACCGCGGCCGGCAAGCGCCCGCCGCGCCTTTTCCGCGCCCCTGCTTCTCTTTGCCGAAAATATCCCCGCCGGAGGCACGCGCCCGGCACGGGCGCTCGCAGAAGGGAATGCGCCGCAAGGCGCGCCGCTGCCTTACGCCCGCAGCCGCAGACCCCGCTCGGTGACGATCTCGTCGAGCCGCTCGTCGGTCGCCTCGCGCGGCACCGCGTCCACCTCCTGCGCGGCATAGGCGAAGCCGACGGCGCGGCACCCGCCCGCCGCGCGCAGGCAGGCGAGCGTCCGGTCGTAGAAGCCGCCGCCATAGCCCAGCCGGTAGAGACCCGCGTCGAAGGCGAGCATCGGCACCACCAACAGGTCCGGCACCAGCACCGCGCCACCCTCGGGCACCATCACCCGGAACGGACCCTCGACCAGGCGGCACCCCGGTCGCCACTCACGGAACGAAAGTGGCCTGCCCTTGCCCTCGACCACCGGCACGCAGACGCGGTTCGCGCCCGACAGTGCCGCCATCGCGGGCAGCGGGTCTGCCTCGCTCCGGATCGGCAGGTAGGCCGAGATCACGCGCCCCTCCGTGCCCGCAAGGTGCCCCACGAGCGCGGCCGAGGCCGCCGCCCGATGCGCCGCGTGCGCCTCGACCCGCCGCGCCGCCGCCGCCGTGCGCGCCGCGGCCTTCCGGGCGGCGAGATTACCGCTCACAGCAGCACCAGCACGCCGAGACCGAGGAAGACGACGAACCCCACCACGTCCGTCACCGTCGTCACGAAGGTGCCCGAGGCGAGCGCCGGATCCACGCCCGCCCGGTCGAGCGCCACGGGGATCAGGATGCCCGCGAGCGCCGCGACAGCGAGATTGACGACCATCGCCGCGGCTATCACCAGCCCCAGCGTCGGGTCCGAGAACCAGACGGTCGCCACCACCCCCATGATCAAGGCGAAGGCGACCCCGTTAGCCAGCCCCGCCAGCGCCTCGCGGCTGACCACGCGCCAGATATTGGCGCCGGTCAGGTCCTTCGTCGCGATCGCCCGCACCGCCACCGTCAGAGACTGCGTGCCCGCGTTGCCGCCCATCGAGGCCACGATCGGCATCAGGATCGCCAGCGCCACGATCTGCGCCAGGGCGTCTTCGAACAGCCCGATCACCACCGAGGCGAGGATCGCCGTCCCGAGATTCACCGCCAGCCACGGAAACCGCCGCTTCACCGTGTCCACCACCCGGTCCGAGATCCGGCTCTCCTCGTCGACGCCGGCGAGGCGCAGGATGTCCTCCTCGTTCTCCTCGTCGAGCACCGCCATCGCGTCGTCGATGGTGATCGCGCCCACGAGACGGTTCTCGGTGTCGACCACGGGCAGGGTGATGAGGTGATACTGGTTGAAGGCATAGGCCACGTCGCCCTCGTACTGGTCGACCGGCACGGTGCGGAACGAGGGCTCGACGATGTCGCGCAGGGGCGTCCGCCGGGGCGAGGACAGGATGCGCGAGAGCGTCACGTAGCCCACCGGGTGCATCTTGGGGTCGACGAGGATGACGTGGTAGAATTGTTCGGGCAGGTGCTGGTCTTCGGCCGTCCGCAACGCGTCGATGGCGTCGCCCACCGTCCAGTGCTCGGGCGCGCGCACCACCTCGCGCTGCATCAGGCGTCCGGCAGAGTATTCGGGGTAGCTCAGCGCCTGCACCACGCCGGTCTTCAGCACGCGGGGCAGGGCGGCGAGGATGCGCTCGCGGTCCTCGTCGGGCAGGTCCTCGACGAGGTCGACGATGTCGTCGGAATCGAGGTCGCGCACCGCCTCGCCCAGCACTTCGGGCGGCAGGGCGGCGATCACCTCGCGCCGCACCGCCTCGTCGAGCTCCGACAGGATCTCGCCGTCGATCTCCCGGCCCCAGAGGCGCAACAGGTCGCGGCGCATCCCCTCGCCGAGCTGCTCGATCAGGTCGGCCACGTCGGCGGGGTGGAACTGCTCCAGCTCGGCGCCCAGCGCGCGGACATCCCCGGCGTCGATGGCGCGCAGGATCGTGCGGACGGACTCGGCGGGCAGCGAATAGGCGTCGGCGTCGGCCAGCTCGGGCCAGTCGTCGTCGCTCTCGGGCGGCGGGGGTCCTTTGCGCGGCTCCTCCAGGCCCTGGCCGTCGCGCTCGCCTGTCATGGCCGCCCTCCCGTCATGGATCGCGGGCACAATAGGCGGGGAACGGCGGGGCGCAACCGGCCGGTGCGCA
>LJNT01000069.1:0-9753 GCA_001314685.1 Rhodobacteraceae bacterium HLUCCA09 | reverse complement strand
GCGGATCGGGGCGGGCGGCGGATTTACCCCGACCGCGGCCGGCCCTAGTGTCATGCGATGCAGGCCGAGACGCTGATCCTGGGGCAGGTGCTGACCTTCGCCGAAAGCCCCTTCGACGTGCCCCCCGACGAGGCCGCGCGCCATGAGCGGGCGGGCGCCGTGGCCGTCGGCGAGGGGCGGATCGTGGCGGTCGGCCCCGCCGACCGGCTGCGTGCGGCCCATCCCGCCGCGACCGTGGTCGACCACGGCGACGCGCTGATCCTGCCCGGCTTCGTCGACGCCCATGCGCATTACCCGCAGACGGCCATCATCGCCTCCTGGGGCAAGCGCCTGATCGACTGGCTGGAAACCTACACCTTCCCCGAGGAGGCGCGCTTCGCCGACCCGAACTACGCGCGCGCGCAGGCCGAGACCTGGCTCGACCTTCTGATCGCCCACGGCACCACCTCGGTCGCCTCGTTCTGCACGATCCACCTCGCCTCGGTCGACGCGCTGTTCGAGGCGGCCGAGGCGCGCGGCATGGGCGTCACCGCCGGGCGGACCTGCATGGACCGCAACGCGCCCGCCCCCCTGCGCGATACCGCACAGGCGGCCCACGACGACTCGGCCGCGCTGATCGCGCGCTGGCATGGGCGGGGTCGGGCGCGCTACGCCATCACGCCCCGCTTCACGCCCACCTCGAGCCCCGAACAACTCGAGGCGCTGGGCGCACTCTGGGCGGCAAACCCAGACTGCGCGATGCAGACCCATCTGTCGGAGCAGCGCGAAGAGGTGGCCTGGGTAGCCGAGCTGCATCCCGAGGCGCGCGACTATCTCGACACCTATGAGGCGCACGGGCTGCTCGGCCCCGGCGCGATGTTCGGCCACGCGATCTGGCTGACCGACCGCGAGCGGGCGCGGCTGGCCGAGGCGGGCGCCTCGGTCGTGCATTGCCCGACCTCGAACACCTTCATCGGGTCGGGGCTGTTCGACTGCGCCCGTGCGATGCGCGGGCGGATCGGCGTGGGGCTGGCGACTGACACGGGGGGCGGCTCGTCGTTCTCGATGCTGCGGACGATGGCGGCAGCCTACGAGATCGGGCAGCTCTCGGGCACGGCGCTCCACCCCGCGCAGCTTCTGTGGCTGGCGACCGAGGGCTCGGCGCGGGCGATGCGGCGCGAGGTGGAGATCGGCACGCTCGCGCCCGGCTCGGCCGCCGATCTCGTCGTGCTCGACCTCGGGTCGACACCGGCCATCGCGCAGCGGGCGGCCCGCGCCGAGACCCTGTGGGAGAGCGTTTTCCCGACATTGATGATGGGGGACGACCGGGCGGTCGCCGCCACCTGGATCGCCGGGCGCATGTTGGGAAAGTGACAGGCGCGTGCGGATCAGGTGCAGGCGGGGCTGGCCTCGCGCCGGAATACTGCAGGCCGGCCGCGCGGGAGGCGCCGGTCGTCCGGCGCGCTCACTCCTCCGAAAGCAACCTCAGCGCGGCGGCGTGGAGCCCCGCGTTGGCCGCGGCGAGCACCTTTCCTCCGCCTTGCGCCGGGCCGCCCTGCCAGTCGGTGACGATCCCGCCGGCTGCCTCGATCACGGCGATGGGGGCGCAGATGTCGTACGGGGCGAGGCCCGCCTCGATCACGAGGTCGACATGGCCCGAGGCGAGCAGCCCGTAGGCGTAGCAGTCGAGCCCGTAGCGCGTGAGCCGCACCTCGGCCGCGACGCGGGCGAAGGCGGTCTGCTCGGCCGCGCTGCCGACTTCCGGGAAGGTGGTGCACAGCCGCGCCTCGGCGAGCGCTTCCACCGGGCGGGTGCCGAGCCGGCTCTCGCCGCCCGGCGCCGCGAGGCTGGCTTGGCCGAGGCCGCCCGCCCAGCGCTCGCCCGTATGCGGCTGGTCGATCAGGCCGTAGAGCGGTCGGCCCCCGGCCTCGGGCTGTCCGTCGCACAGGGCGATCAGCGTGCCCCATGTCGGCGCACCGATCACGAAGGCGCGGGTGCCGTCGATCGGGTCGAGCACCCAGACGAGGCCCGAGCGCCCCGCGACGCCCGCCATCTCCTCTCCGATGATGCCGTCGCCCGGCCGTCGCTCCGAGAGGGCGCGCCGCATCGCCGCCTCCGCCGCGCGGTCGGCCTCGGTCACCGGGTCGAAGCCGGCCGTCGCCTTGTTGTCCACGCCAAGGCCGGCCGCCCGGAAACGGGGCAGCGTCTCGGCGCGCGCGGCATCGGCGAGCGCCGCGGCGGTCGCCACGATCTCGCGCGTCTCGTCGGGCGAGAGGGCCGGGGTCTGGTCGGGTCTGGTCGGGTCGGTCATCGGGCGCAGGTGCGGCGCGGCCTGCCTGGCCGCACTCCCGCGCTAGGCGCAGGGCGCGGGCGCGTCAAGCACCGCGCCTGGCGCCTGTCGGCACCCTGTCAGGCGGCGTCGCTCAGAACGCGCGCGAGGTCGAACAGGCGGCGGCGCTGGTGCTCGGGGATCGCGTAGTAGGACCGAACCAGCTCGAGCGCCTCCTTGTCGGAGAACATGTCGGGCTCGGAGGCCTCTTCGGGCTCATCCCGCAGACCCTCGAAGAAGAACGAGACGGGCACGCCGAGGGCGTCGGCGATGTCCCACAGGCGCGAGGCGCTGATCCGGTTCATGCCGGTCTCGTATTTCTGGATCTGCTGGAACCTGATTCCCACCTTCTCGGCGAGCTGTTGCTGCGTCATCCCCACCATCCAGCGACGGTGGCGGACACGCTTTCCGACATGAACATCAACCGGGTGCGACATGTATACTCTCCTCGCGTACTCTGTGCTTCGTTTGCGGCAAGTTTCGTGCCAAAACCATCGACCAAAGCCTATGGTCGTTGCTGGCCCGACAAGCCGTTGGGGTGATTAAAGAAATCTTCATGCCTCTTCATTTGGCGACTCATCTTTCGCGCGAGCGCGTGGCGGTGCCGCTCAATCATGCATGCATCCCGCGGCAAATTTGCGAAATGCAAAGGTCGCCCGGGCCATGTGTTGCAAAATGCAAAAAGCTGACCTGCGACATGCGGCTTTGAAGTGCGCGCGGCCGCGTTGTTGCGAGAGGGGCGCTGTCGGCCTGCGCCGCTTGCGTCGCCAGCCCGCGCTGCGCAGGGTGGGGGCGGTAGAACGAGGCGGCAGCCATGGACGACACCCCCCGCGACACCCCCCCGCCGGCCGGCTCCCGGGCGCGCGCTCCGGTCGTGCGCTGGCAGGCCGTCCGCGAGGGCGCCCCGCTGCACCGCGCGACCGCGCACCTTCCGCCGCCCGGTCCGGGCGAGGTGCGGCTTCGGATCGCGGCCTGCGCGCTCAACTTCGCCGACCTGCTGTTGCTCGAGGGCCGCTACCAGGATCGTGTCGAGCCCCCCATCGTGCCGGGCATCGAGATGGCCGGCACGGTCGAGGCCGCGGGGCCGGGCGTGACAGAGCCCGAGGTCGGCGCGCGCGTCGCCGTCCATGCCGGCCACGGCGGGCTGGCCGAGGCGGCGAACGTGCCTGCGGCGCTTTGCGTGAAGGTCCCTGCCTGCGTGCCGCTCGACGTGGCGGCCTCGGTGCTGGTGGCCCACGGCACCGCCCGCCTCGCGCTGGTGCACCGGGCGCATCTGCAGGCCGGCGAGCGACTGGTGGTAACGGGCGCGGGCGGCGGCTCGGGCCTCGCCGCGGTCGAGACTGGTGCCGCGCTCGGGGCCGAGGTGGTGGCCGTCGCCCGTGGCGCGGACAAGCTCGAGGCGGCGCGCGCCGCCGGTGCCGTGCACCTGATCGACGCCGCGACGGCCGATCTGCGCGCCGAGGTCAGGGCGTTCGGCGGGGCCGACGTGGTGTTCGATACGGTGGGCGGCGCGGTGTGGGAGGCACTCTTCCGCGCGGCGCGACCCGAGGCGCGACTCTTGCCGATCGGGTTCGCCGGGGGGGAGGTTCCGCAGATCCCGGCCAACCATCTGCTCGTCAAGAACCTTACGGTGATCGGCCTCAACCTGGGCGGCTACCGCCGCTTTGCGCCGGAGCGGCTGACCGCCGCGCTGGGCGAGGTGATGGCGGGCGCGGCCGAGGGCGCCCTGCGGGTGCATGTCGGCGCGCGCTTCCCGCTCGCCGAGGCCCCCGCTGCGATCGAGGCCCTGCGCGCCCGGACGGTGCCCGGCAAGATCGTGGTGACCAGCGCCTGATGCGGGGGGAGATGCGGGTCTTCCGGTCATGACGCCTTCGCCGCCCACGCCTCGCGCTTGCGGTAGAGCGTCGAGGGCGAGACGCCCAGTTCCCGCGCCGCGCGGGGCACCGAGCCGCCATTGCGCTCGATGGCACGCTCGATCACCATCCGCTCGATTTCGGCCAGCGTCTTGCCGCTGAGCAGGTCGATCGGGTCGGGCGGCGTGTCGGGCGGTGTGCGCTCGGTCGTGGGCTGGCTCGCCGGCCAGTTGGCAGCCCAGTGGCGCAGGGCGTCGGCCTCGCCGCCGCGCGCCCCGCCGCCGCTTTCCGTCCGGCGCGTCGCTCCGGCCTCCCGCCGAGAGGACAGGGGGTGCCGGGCCACTGGCCCCGCGTGCCCCGATGTGCCACACCGTTCCTCCTCGAGGCCCGCCGGCAGCATGGCCCGCGTCACCAGCGGCCCGTCGTTGAGCACCACCACGTTGCGCAGGGCGTTCAGAAGCTGGCGCACGTTGCCGGGCCAGGGCAGCCGCCGGAACAGCGCGGCGACCTCGTCGTCGAGGCCGGTGAAGGCCTTGCCCTCCTCCGCCGCGAGCCGCCGCAGCCCCTCCTCGGCGATCTCGATCACATCGTCGTCGCGCTCGCGCAGGGGCGGCAGGTGGATCGGCACGACATGAAGGCGGTAGAACAGGTCTTCGCGGAACCGGCCGCGCCGCACCTCGTCCAGCGGGTCGCGGTTGGTGGCGCAGACGATCCGCACGCTCACCTTGCGCGGCTGCACCGCGCCCACCGGCTGGATGGTCGACGTCTGCAGGAACCGCAGCATCTTGGTTTGCAGCGCGAGGTCCATCTCGCAGATCTCGTCGAGGAACAGCGTGCCCCCGTCGGCCGCAGCGGCCGCGCCGAGCTTGTCGGCGATCGCGCCGGTGAAGGAGCCCTTGAGGTGACCGAACACCTCCGACTCGAGCAGCTCCGACGGGATCGCGCCGCAATTCAGCGGCACGAAGGGGCCGGAGGCGCGCGCCGAGGCGTCGTGCACGGCCTGCGCGCAGATCTCCTTGCCCGTGCCGCTCTCGCCGGTGATGAAGATCGTCGCCATCGACCGCGCGACCGAGCGCAGCGTGCCGTAGATCCGCTGCATGGCGTCGGAAGAGCCCACGAACCCGGCGATGCCGCCCGGCTCGGCCGCCGCGCCGCCGCGCGCGTCGCCGTCTATCGCGCTCCGCCGCCGGGCCGTGTCGAGTGCGGTGCGTATGGAGACCAACATCCGCGTCTCGTCGAAGGGCTTGACGAGGAACTCGTGGGCGCCGGCGCGCATCGCCTCGACGGCGCGGTTGATCGAGCCGTTCGCCGTGACGACGACCACGCATGTCGCGGGCTCGAGCGCCAGCATGTCGCGCATCAGCTCCAGGCCGTCGCGGTCGGGGAGCATCAGGTCGAGCAGCACGGCGCGCGGCCGATGCTCGACGAAGCGCGCATATCCATCCTGCGCGGTGTCGGCAGTGATCACCTCGTGCCCCGCCCCCCGCAGCACCGACGCGTACACGAGTTGCAGGGAGGGCGTGTCCTCGACGAGCAGAATTGGCCCGGTCACGGCGCTGGCGCCTCCTTCGGCCCGCTTGCAGTCGTCTCGGCGGCGGTGGCCCCCCGGGCGGCGGCAACCTCGCGGCGCAGGGCGGCGAGCGGTGCCGCCACCGCGTCGATCCGGGTGCGGATGTCGGTCCAGTCGTCGCGGTGCGCGGCGGCGTTGGCCGCTTCCATGTCGCGCTGGAGCCGGCCGGCGCCCACGGCGCCCGTGAGCGAGATGAGGACGTGAGTCGCCGCACGGACGCCGTGCGAATCGCCCCGGTCGGTGGCGTCGGCGAGGGTCTCGGCGCTGCGCTCGAGATCGGCCGCGAGACGGTCGATTAGCTCGCCCGCCTCGTCGGGGCCGGCGAGGGCGAGCAGGTGGCCGAGGCGCGGGGCCACGGGCGTTTCCTGCGCGGTCTCCGTCTCGTTCGGGCCAGGGTGCGGCGAGGCGTCTGTCGCCGGGCGCGCCGGGAGCCATGTCCGGGTCTCTTGACCGAGCCGTGCGATCGCCTCGCCAAGCGCGGCGAGGCTGACGACGGGCTTTGCGATCAGGCCGTCGGCGCCGGCGGCGTAGATGGCCTCGCGCTGACCCTGCAGCACGTAGGCCGTCGCGGCGAGGATCGGCACGCGGCCGCTGGCGCCGGGCAGGCGGCGCGTTTCGGCGATGACCTCGATGCCGGAGCGGTGCGGCATGTGGATGTCGAGGATGGCGAGATCGTAGCCGCCGCGCCGCAGCGCCCGGAGCGCCGCTCCGCCGTCGTCGACCGTGTCGACGCGCGCGCCCAGGCGGCCGAGCATGCGGGCCAGCACAGCCTGGTTCACGCCCGAATCATCGGCCACCAGCACGCGGCGCCCGGTCAGGTCGGGCAAGACGGGGGTGTCGTCGTCGGGCTCGAGGCCGTCGGGTTGCCAGCGCCGCGCCGGCAGGACGAAGGCCACGCAGGCCCCGCTCAAGGTGTCCGCGTCAGTTGAGGGCCCGTCTGGCGAATGCCCGTCTGGCGAATGCCCGTCTGGCGACTCCCAGTCTGCCTCGGCGCGGCGATTTCCGGCCTCGATCCGACCTCCCATCTGGTCGGCCAACGACTTGGCGATGTGCAGGCCCATGCCGGTGCCCGGCTGGGGCGAGTCCGGCGGCCGCCCGCCGAGGCGGAAGAGCCGTGCGAGCGATGTGTCGGAAAAGCCCGGCCCCTCGTCCTGCACTGCGAAACGCAGGGCGCCCTCGGCGTCGAGGCCGATCGACAGGACGATGGCCCCGCGCTCGGCATATTTCAGGGCGTTGTCGAGCAGGTTCGACAGGAGGCGCTCGATCGGGCCCGCCGCGATGGTGGCCGCCAGCGGCACGTCGGGGGAGAGGTCGATGCGCAGGACGAGGCCATTGGCCGCCGCGTGCCCGCTCCATCGCCGCTCGAGATCGCGCACGAGATCGGAAAGGACCACCGTGTCGGGCGCACGGCCCACGCGGGCAAGCCTGGCTGGCGCCTGGCCGTCGGTCAGGGCGGCGACCGCGTCGTCGACGAGGCGCGCCAGCGTCTCGCCCGCGGCGCGCGCACGCTCCAGTTGCAAACGTGAGTCGGGGTCGAGGCCGCTTGTCTCGACAAGGTCGAGGCCGCCGACCACGTCGGACAGGGCCGACCGGATATCATGGCTGACAAGCGCCAAGCGGGTGAGGCGCTTCGTCTCCTCCGTCCGTTCGCTCATGTCCCTCCGGCGGCGCGTCGATCGGCGCCCGGAGCCGAGGCAGGTCATGGATCCGGGCGAATTGCACGTTATGGTTGCGCCGACCCTAGCGAAGTGGGGGGCGTCGCACCAACATGCCAAAAAGGTCAGGTTGACGCTTCTGGAAGGTTTGGCGCCGCTCGCCTACTCGGCCGGCGCGGATGCCCTTGGGTAGCCGATGCCGGCGAGCGCCGTGGCGATCTCCTCGAGGATGGCGGGGTCGTCGATGGTTGCCGGGGGCTTGAATTCCTGCCCGTTGGCAATGCTTTGCATGGTCCGCCGCAGGATCTTGCCCGAGCGCGTCTTGGGAAGCCGGTCGACGGCCACCGCGAGCTTGAAGGCGGCGACAGGGCCGATCTGCTCGCGCACCAGTGCGACGCATTCGCGCACTACCTCCCCGTGATCGCGCGTCACCCCTGCGTTGAGGCACAGAAAGCCCATCGGCAGCTGCCCCTTCAACTCGTCCTCGACGCCGATCACCGCGCATTCGGCCACGTCGGGGTGGTTCGCCAGCACTTCCTCCATGGCCCCCGTCGAGAGGCGGTGGCCGGCCACGTTGATGACGTCGTCGGTGCGGGCCATGATGTAGAGATACCCCTCGTCGTCGATATAGCCCGCATCGCCCGTCTCGTAGTAGCCGGGGAAGTGGTCGAGATACGACTTGCGGAAGCGCTCCTCGGCGTTCCACAGCGTCGGCAGGGTGCCGGGGGGCAGGGGCAGCTTGATCGCGATGGCGCCCAGCGTGTTCGGGCCGACCGGGTGGCCGCCCTCGTCGAGCACCTGCACGTCCCAGCCCGGCATCGGCACCGACGGCGAGCCCACCTTCACTGGCAGCATCTCGATGCCCACCGGGTTGGCGGCGATGGCGTATCCCGTCTCGGTCTGCCACCAGTGGTCGATCACCGGCACGCCCAGCACCCGCTCGGCCCAGCGCACCGTGTCGGGGTCGGCCCGTTCGCCGGCGAGGAACAGCGTCTCGAGCGACGACAGGTCGTAGTCCTTCACCAGCTCTCCCTTGGGATCCTCGCGCTTGATCGCGCGGAAGGCCGTGGGCGCGGTGAAGAACGCGCGTACCCGGTGGTCGCGGATCACCCGCCAGAAGGTGCCGGCGTCGGGGGTGCCCACGGGCTTGCCCTCGAACACGATGGTCGTGTTGCCGTGAATGAGGGGCGCGTAGCAGATATAGCTGTGGCCCACGACCCAGCCCACGTCGGATGCCGCCCAGAACACGTCGCCCGGGTCCATCCCGTAGACGTTCTTCATCGTCCAGTTCAGTGCCACGAGATGGCCCGCCGTGGGCCGCACCACGCCCTTGGGCGCCCCCGTCGTGCCGGAGGTGTAAAGGATGTAGGCGGGGTGGTTGCCCTCGACGGGAACGCATTCGGCCGGCTCCACCCCGTACTGGAAGCCGTACCAGCTGACGTCGCGCCCGTCCTCGAGATGCGCCACTTCCTGCTCGCGCTGAAAGATCACGCAGAACTCGGGCTGGTGGCGCGACTGCTCCAGCGCCGCGTCGAGGAGCGGCTTGTAGTGCACCACGCGGCCCGGCTCGATCCCGCAGGAGGCGGCGATGATGCACTTGGGCCGGGCGTCGTCGACACGCACGGCGAGCTCGTGCGCGGCAAAGCCCCCGAAGACGACCGAGTGGATCGCGCCGAGCCGCGCGCAGGCCAGCATCGCCTCGATCGCCTCGGGCACCATCGGCATGTAGATGATCACCCGGTCGCCCTTCTCGACGCCCTTGGCGCGCAGGGCGCCGGCGAGCGAGGCGACGCGGTTGCGCAGCTCGTCATAGGTAATCTTGTGGGTGACGCCGGTCACCGGGCTGTCGTGGATCAGGGCGACCTGTGCGCCGCGCCCCGCCGCGACATGCCGGTCGACCGCGTTCCAGCAGGTGTTCACCTTGCCGTCGACGAACCATTCGGGGACCGGCCCGTCGCCCTCGAACAGAGCGCGGGAGGGCTTCTCGACCCAGTCGATCGCCTCTGCGGCCTGCATCCAGAACCCTTCCGGGTCGGCCTTGGCGGCCGCGTAGACCTCTTTGTACCCCATGGTATTCCTCCTCCGGCGGTTGGCGGTTTGTGACAAGCGCCGAAGTGCGGGGCAAGACGACCAAATGCGCCCCTCGGTCACGGTTGGCGATAACGGGCGGCCTCGGGGGAAGATGGCCGGCCGGCAAGGCGGGGCGGTCAAAAGAGAAGGGCGCCCCGCGGGGCGCCCTTTCGAGATCGACATGTGCCGCGGCGGGGCCGCGCGGTCACTCGATGATTTTCGAGACGACGCCGGCGCCGACGGTGCGGCCGCCCTCGCGGATGGCGAAGCGCAGCTTCTCCTCCATCGCGATCGGTG
>LJNT01000136.1 GCA_001314685.1 Rhodobacteraceae bacterium HLUCCA09 | reverse complement strand
GGCGCGCCGCCGGCTTCACTGCGGGGCGATGCCGGCGCGGTAGAGGTGCCATGTGGCGTGGCCAAGCACCGGCAGCGCCACGATCAGGCCGAGGAACAGCGGCAGGCTTCCCAGCACCAGCCCCACCACGACGATCGCGCCCCAGGCGGCGACGGGGCGCGGATTGGCCAGCGCAAAGCGGACCGAGGTGACCGCCGCGGTGACCACGCCCACCTCGCGGTCGACCAGCAGCGGGAACGAGATCACCGCGACCGCCAGCACCAGACCCGCGAACAGAAAGCCCGTCGCCCAGCCGGTCAGGATCATCGCCCATCCCGCCGGCGTGCCGGTGACGTCGGCCGCGAAGGCGGCGAGGCTCGCGGGCGGCTCCGGCCCGAGGGTGACGTTGTAGATCACCGCCGCCGTGCCGATCCAGGCGAGGAACAGCGCGAGCAGCGCCGCGCCCAGCACGATCAGCGCCGAGAGCGAGGGCCGCGCCAGCACGCCGAAGGCCGCGCCCCAGCCCACGCGCTCGCCCGCCGCGCGTCGGCGGCTCATCTCGTAGAGACCGACCGCCGCGAGGGGACCGACCAGCGCGAAGCCCGAGATGACGGGAAAGACCAGCGGCATCAGCGGGGCGTGGAAGGCGAAGCCGGCGAGAAACAGCCCGATCACCGGATACATGGCCACCGCCAGCAGCACGTCGGAGCGGAAGGCGAGCGCGTCGTCGACGCCGCGCCGCAGCGCCTCGCGCACGTCCTGCATGTCGATGGTGCGGATTGCGGGGGGCGCCGCCTCGGTGCCGTGCAGGCCGCGCACCGCATGCCCGAGCCCCGTGCCGAGCCCGCCCACGCCCTCGAGCGCCCACTGGAACGGGTTGCCGATCGTCCTCGCCATGTCGTCCTCCTCCTCGCGCCGCGGCGGTTCGCCCTGCGACAATATGCGCAGGGTAACACGATTCGCGCGGCGACGCGCGGGCGGAGTCGGCGCGCGGGCGGAGTCGCGCGGCGGGATACCGTTCAGCCGCAGGACGTCAGGGCCATTTCGCCAGCGGCGGCAGCGACATGAGAACGGCGTTGGCATCGTGCCCCGTCTCGAGGCCGAACTTGGTGCCGCGGTCGTAGACCAGGTTGTACTCGGCGTAGAGACCGCGATGCACCAGTTGGGCCTCGCGGTCCGCCTCCGTCCAGGGCCGGTCGCGGTTGCGCTCGACGGTCGGCACGAAGGCCGGCAGGAACGCCTCGCCCACCGCGCGGGTGAAGGCGAAATCGGCCTCCCAGTCGCCGGTGTCGAGGTCGTCGTAGAAGATGCCGCCGACGCCTCTGGCACGGTGACGGTGGGGGACGTAGAAATACTCGTCGGCCCAGGCCTTGAAGCGGTCGTAGTAGTCGGCGCCGTGGGGGGCGCACGCCTCCCTCAGCGTGGCGTGAAAGGCGGCGGTATCCTCGGGCACCTCGATGCAGGGGTTGAGGTCGGAGCCGCCGCCGAACCACGACGCGCCCGGCGTCCAGAACATCCGCGTGTTCATGTGGACGGCCGGCGTGTGCGGGTTCTGCATGTGCGCCACGAGCGAGATGCCCGAGGCCCAGAAGCGGGGGTCGGCCGCCATCCCCGGCACCCCGCGGGCGGCCATCGCCCTTTGCGCGCGCTCGCCCAGCGTGCCGTAGACGGTGGAGACGTTGACGCCGACCTTCTCGAAGACGCGCCCGCCGCGCATGACGCTCATCAGCCCGCCGCCCGCGTCGGAGCCGTCGTCGCTCTTGCGGCGCGTCTCGGTCACCTCGAAGCGGCCCGGGGCCTGTGCGGCGAAGGGGCCTGTCGCTTGCGCGTCTTCGAGCGCCTCGAAGGCGGCGACGATCCGGTCGCGGAGTTCACGGAACCAGCCCGAGGCCTTCGCCTTGCGCTCGTCGAAGTGCTCGGTCATGTCTCGCCCCTCCGCTGCATGCTGGGGCATACCGCTAGCAAAGCTGGCGCCGCCGGGCCAGCGACGCGCGGTCGCGCCGACGCAACGCAACGGTTGGTCAAGGTTAACGCCCTATGGTTCCGCTCATGCGACTCGCCCCGTTGGCCCTGCTGCTGCCGCTTGTCGCCTGCGCGACCCCGCGCGAGGCGTGCCTGCGCGCGGCGGGATCGGAACTCGCCACGCTCGATCGCCTGATCGTCGAGACGCAGGCGACCCTCGAGCGGGGCTACGCGCTGCGGCGCGAGCCCTATTCGGCGACGGTGCTGGAATTCTGCGTGGGCGGGGGCCGGTCGGTGTGGGGGGGCGGGCTTGGCCTGCGCTATTGCCCCGAGGTCGAGACCCGCTACCGCGAGGTGCCGGTGGCAATCGACCCGGCGGCGGAGCGGCGCAAGCTGGCCGAACTGCGCGCGCGGCGCGAGGCGGAGGCGCGGCGCGCGTCGGCGGCGGCGCAGGCCTGCCCCGGGTGACTCCTTTGCACGGAACGCCGGGCGCGCACGCGCCCCGCGCGACGGTCGCCCACCCGCCCACCCGCGCCCGCCGCACGGGCCGCGCGCGCGCCCGGCGTTCCGTTGCGACGACGCAGTCAGGCGCCGGCGCCGCACGCCTCGGCCACGCTTGAATAGCCGCGGGCCGCGAGCAGGCGGTCGAGGTCGCGGGCGAGTCGCGCGGCGAGGCCGATCCCCTCGTAGGCCAGCGCCGTGTAGAGCTGCACCGCCATGGCGCCCGCCTCGATCTTGGCGAGAGCATCCTCGGCGGTGAAGATCCCGCCGACGCCGATCAGGGGCAGGGTGCCCCCGGTCTCGGCATGCAGGCGGCGCAGCACCTCGGTCGAGCGGGCCATGAGCGGTGCGCCCGACAGCCCGCCCTTCTGCCGCTTCCACGGCGAGCGCAGGCCCTCGCGGGAGAGCGTCGTGTTAGTGGCGACGAGGCCCTGCACGCCCGTCTCGAGCGCGGTGGCGGCGATGGCGGCGATCTCGGCGTCGGACAGGTCGGGCGCGATCTTGACGAAGACGGGGATCGGCCGGGGCAGCGCGGCGCGCGCCGCCATCACGCCGGCGAGCAGCGCCTCGAGCGCAGCGGCGCCCTGCAAGTCGCGCAAGGCCTCGGTGTTGGGCGACGAGACGTTGACGGTCGCGAAGTCGACCATCGGCCCGAGGCGGGCGAGCACCGTGGCGAAATCGGCTGCGCGGTCGGTGCTGTCCTTGTTGGCGCCGAGGTTGAGGCCGATGACGGCGCCCTTTGGCCGCCGTTCCAGCCTCGGGGCGGCGGCCTCCATGCCCAGATTGTTGAAGCCGAAGCGGTTGATCGCGCCCCGGTCGGCGGGCAGGCGCCAGAGGCGGGGGCGCGGGTTGCCTTCCTGCGCGCGGGGCGTGACGGCGCCGGCCTCGATGAAGCCGAAGCCCGCGCGGGAGAGGGGGGCGAGCGCCTCGGCGTTCTTGTCGAAGCCGGCGGCGAGACCGATCGGGTTGGGCAGGGCGAGCCCGGCGAGGTCGGTGGCGAGCCGGGGCGAGGTGACCGGGCCGGGCAGCGGCACCAGGCCCGCGCGGAGACCCCGCAGGGCGAGGGCATGGGCGGTCTCGGGATCGACGAGGCGGAGGGCGGCGAGACCCGCCCGCTCCACCAGGCTCACACCACGCCTTCGGGGAAGATGTGGCCGGTGGCGCCCAGCGGCAGCGACTTGTCCCACACCACGTCGGCCATGCGCAGGTCGCGGTAGAGGTGGGGGAACAGCGCGCCGCCGCGCGAAGCCTCCCATTTCAGCGCGTCGCCCAGCCGGTCGGCCTCGACCGCCACCAGCACGAGGTCGCTCTCGCCGGCGAAATGCTTCGCCGCCGTTTCGGCCACCTGCTCGCGCGTGGAGAAGTGAATGAAGCCGTCGGCCACGTCCACCGGCGCGCCGCGGGTGCGCCCTGCCTCGCGCAGGACATCCCATTCGGAGCGACGGAAGATCTTGAAGATCAGCATGGCCCGCTCCTGCACCGGGCGGCACGCCGGGTCAAGGCGCCCCCGTTCGGTGCCTTTCCTTCATGCAACCGTTTCATGCCCGCGCAACAAGGCCCGGGCGCGGGTTTGACCTTGGGCCGCGGGCCGCGCAAACCTGTCGCACCAACCACAGGGAGACACGGGAATGCTCGCGAGGATTCTCACCACCACAACCGCCGCGCTGGCCCTGACCGCGCAGGCGGGGCTGGCAGAGGAGGAGTTTACCCTCCACATCCTGCACATCAACGACCTGCACAGCCGCATCCAGCCGATCAACCGGTTCGATTCGACGTGCTCGGCCGAAGACGACGCGGCCGGCGAGTGCTTCGGCGGCGTCGCGCGGCTGAAGGCGCTGATCGACCAGAAGCGCGCCGAGCTCGAGGGCGAGAACGTGATCGTGCTCGACGCGGGCGACCAGTTCCAGGGGTCGCTGTTCTTCACGACCTACGAGGGGATGGCGGCGGCCGAGTTCATGAACGCGATCGGCTTCGACGCGGCGGCGCTCGGCAACCACGAGTTCAACCTCGGTCCGGGCAAGCTGGCGGCCTTCGTCGAGGCGCTCGACTTTCCCGTCGTCTCCGGCAGCCTCGACCTGTCGCAATCCGACGAACTGGGCGAGCTGGTGCAGGACACCCTGGTGCTCGATGTGGGTGGCGCGCGCATCGGCATCGTCTCGGCGCTGGCCTCCGACACGCCGGAGCTGTCGAGCCCCGGCCCGAACGTGATCTTCACCGACGAGGTCGACGCGGTGGCGGCCGATGTCGGGGCGCTGACCGAGCAGGGCGTGACCAAGATCGTCGCGCTGACCCATGTCGGGCTGCCCACCGACACCGAGATTGCCGCCATCCCCGGCGTCGACGCGGTGGTGGGCGGGCATTCGCACACCTACCTCTCTGCCTCCGACCCCGACCGCTCGGGCGCCTACCCCACGATGGTCAGCCAGGAGGACGGCACGCTGGTGCCCGTCGTGCAGGCCTACGCCTATTCCAAGTATCTCGGGCACCTGCAGATCACCTTCGATGCCGAGGGCCGCGTGAACGACGCCACGGGCGACACCATCCTCGTCGGCCCCGACGTGCCGAAGGATCCGGAGGTCGAGGCGCGGGTGGCCGAGCTCGCGGGCCCGATCGAGGAGCGGATGGGCGAGGTGGTCGCCGAGACGTCGTCGCCCATCGACGGCGCGCGCGAATCGTGCCGGGCGATGGAATGCGAGATGGGCAACCTCGTCGCCGAGGCGATGCTCGACCGGGTGCGCGAGCAGGGCATCCAGATCGCCTTCCAGAACGGCGGCGGCCTGCGTGCCTCGATCGACGGCGGCCCGGTGACGATGGGCGAGGTGGTGACGGTGCTGCCCTTCCAGAACACGCTCGCCACCTTCCGGCTCAAGGGCGAGCACGTGATGGCGGCGCTGGAGAACGGGCTGAGCCAGGTCGAGGAAGGGGCCGGGCGCTTCCCGCAGGTCGCCGGGCTGACATTCACGTGGAACCCGGCGGCCGAGCCGGGCGCGCGCGTGGTCGAGGTGATGGTCGACGAGGGAGGCGAGTGGCTGCCGCTCGACCTTGGGAAGACCTATGGCGTCGTGTCGAACAACTTCATGCGCAAGGGGGGCGATGGCTACGCGATGTTCGACGCGCATGCCGAGGACGCCTACGATTTCGGGCCGGGGCTGGAAATCGTGGTGGCCGACTACCTTGCCGAGACCGGGCCCTACGAGCCCTTCACCGACGGGCGGATCTCCACCGTCGAGTGACACCCGGCGCATTCAGGGAACGGCCCCGCCCTCGTGGCGGGGCCGTTTGCGCCTCGCGCGCCCCTTGCCGCGGGTGTCGGCGCCACCACCTCTGCCGCCGACCTGGACAAGGCAGACGCAAATGCAGTGCCCGGTCGACGGAACGAAACTGGTGATGACCGAGCGCAGCGGGGTCGAGATCGACTATTGCCCGCAATGCCGGGGGGTGTGGCTCGACCGCGGCGAGATCGACAAGATCATCGAGCGCTCCGCCGCGCAGGCCGCGCCCACGCCCCCGTCGCAGGTCGGCTACCGCAAGCCGAGGCGGCATGCCTGCGGTTACGGCGATCACGACGACCGGGGCTGCAGGAAGGAGAAGAAGCGGGGCGGCTTCCTAAACGGACTGGTCGACTTCCGAGCGCTAGAGCCGCATGGCCACATAGCTTTTGGGCAGGCCGAAGCGCCGTTCGGTGTGCATCGTGGCATCGGGAAAGAGCGCGGCCATCTCCCGGCGGGACAGGACGGTCGTCTCCTCGACCATCCGGCTCCAGGCTGGGAGGCGGCGGCGCCAGCGCCGGATGAACCATGCCCTGAGCGGCGCGGGATAGAACCACCAGCCCGGCATGAGCGAATGCGCCTCGATCGGGAACCAGATGGAGGGTGTCTGCACCCAGTAGCGCGGGGCCAGACGTCGGACCTCGTGCGCCAACGCGGCGCGGCGGCCGGCATCGCCCACATGCTCGATCACCGAGTTCGACACCGCAAGGTCGAACTGACCATCGTCGAAGCCGGTGTCACAGCCGTCGCCTTCGATCAGGGTCATCGTGTGATGCGTCGATGCGGGGGGCGTCGGACTCGCGCCCGGCAGGTTCACGATCGTGATGTCGAGCGGAACGGGGCAGCCCGCCCAGAACTTCGGCGTTCCCCCGAGGTCGACGACCCGCAGGCCGGGATGGGGGGCGACCGCCTCGCGCAGCCATTGCATGCGGGCGGAGCGGGAGTCGCGCGAGAACGCACCACGCATCCGGAACGATAGCCTTGTGGTGGTGTCGAACATCGGACCCCCCGTCACGTCGCGCCTCAATGTGTCAGGCATGGCGCGAAGCGCAACCCGTGTCTGCGCTGCCGTCAGACCAGCCCGCCCTCGGTGCAGCGGCGGAACTCTTCCACGGCGGGGGCGGCAGGCTCTGGCCCCGTCAGCGCGAAGGACAGGGCGGTGTCGCCCAGATAGGCGGTGGCCGTCTCGTTGTAGTGCAGCCCGTCGAGCACGTTGCCGAAGCCGCGGTCGGTGACGGTGAGGGCCGAGCCGCCTTCGGACAGCGCGTGGCGATCGGTCTGGATCGTCAACGCGCGCCCCCCGTCGAACCGGATGACGAAGATCGGCCCCTCGGGCCACGCGCCCGCTCCGCGGCGGATGGTGATGGCGTATTCGGCCACGCGCGGGTCGTAGGTGACGCGCACGTCGCCGCCCGCCTCGGCGTGGGTCAGCTCGCAGATGGTGCCGATGCGGGCTTCCCACGCCAGGGCGGGGGTGGCGGCGAGCAGGGGCACGAGGCAGGCGAACACGCGGAGCATTTCCGAAGGATAGGCCGCGCGGCCGTCCCGGCTACCCGCGCCGCTCAGGCCACTCGCGCCCCGCGCACGAATACCCCCCCGATCACCGGCATGTCGCCCCGCAGGCGAAAGCGCAGCAGGTCGGCCCGCCGCCCCGCGACGAGCGCGCCGCGGTCGGTCAGCCCCGTCGCCTCGGCCGGCGCCCGCGTCACCGTGGCGATGCCGCGCGCAAGGTCGCCCCAGAGGGCGCCGAGCCGCACCGCGCCCAGCAGGAGGCCCGAGGGTACGTAGTCGGACGACAGGATGTCGAGCAGGCCCGAGTGCGCCAGATCGGCCGCAGCCACGTTGCCCGAGTGCGAGCCGCCGCGGATCAGGTTGGGCGCGCCCATCATCACCGGGATGCCCGCCTCGCGGCAGGCACGCGCGGCCTCGTCGGTGGTGGGGAACTCGGCCAGCCGCACGCCATGGCGGGCCGAGGTGGCGACGTGCCCGGCGGTGGTGTCGTCGTGGCTGGCGAGCGTGGCGCCGTAGCGCCGCGCCTCTTCCACCGCGCGGGCCTCGTGCGCGGCGCCCACCCGCTCCTGCAGCTCCTTCAGCTCGGCGATGTGCTCGATGAACTCGGCCTCGCTGCGCCCGGACTTGCCCATGACGTAGGCGCGCAGCTTGGTGACGTCGCGGAACTGGCGCTGCCCCGGCGTGTGATCCATCAGGCTGACGATGCCGATCCGGTCGGCGGGCCCGAAGCCCGCCATCTCGTCCGGCAGCGTCTCGGAGCAGATCTCGGCCCGCAGGTGCAGGAAATGGCTGATCCGCAGCGCGCCCTCGCCGCGCAGGGCGAGGATCTCGTCGGCGAGCGCGCGGGCATAGGGTTTCAGCCCGTCGCGGACACTGAGGGTGGAGCCGACGCGCAGCGCGTCGAAGACGGTGGTGATCCCGCACGAGGCGAGCTCGGCATCGTGGGCGAGGATCGCGGCCTCGTGCGGCCAGTCGACCTCGGGACGCGGCTCGATATGCCGCTCGAGGTTGTCGGTGTGCAGCTCCACGAGGCCGGGGGCGAGGTAATCGCCCTGGCAGTCGACGGCGCCCGGCGGCACGCCTTCGCCCTCCTCGACGGCGACGATCTGCCCGCCCTCGACCACCAGTCGCCCCGTCGCCACCCGGTCGGGCAGAACGAGGCGGGCATTGGCGAAGACGCTGGTCGCCTGCATGGTCTGGGTGCCGGGCGCGGGGCGGTCGAGACGGGTCATGGCAGCGCCTCCTGGCGGTCCAGCGCGGCAAGGGCGGCATCGGCCGCCGCCGCGACGGTGGTGGAATTGTCGATGCGCACGACGCGCAGGCCCCCCGGCAGCGGCGCCTCGCGCGCCAGCCGCCCGGCGATCTCCTGCCGCGTCTCGCGGCCGCGGGCGGCGAGGCGCTCGGCCCGCACCTCGGGCGGGGCGGTGACGTGCAGCACGGTGAGCGCGGGAAAGCGCGCCTGCGCCTCGGCAAGCACCGCGCGCGACAGGTTCACCAGCGCGTCGCCCCCCTCGGACAGGCAAGACAACTCGGCGCGCGGCACTCCGTAGGCCAGCCCGTGCGCCCGCCACGACAGCGCGAAGGCCCCGGCCGCCTCGGCGCGGGCGAACTCCGCCTCGCTGGCGGGCGCGAAGGGCTCTCCCCCCGGCTCGGCGGGGCGGGTGACGACGCGGCGCACCCAGTGCAGCGCCGGGCGTCGGGCGACCATCGCGGCGGCCACGCTGTCCTTGCCCGCCCCCGAGGGGCCGACGACGGCGATCAGGCGCCCGCTCATGCCGCGCATCCGGGCGCGAAGGCCGACACGTCGACCTCGCGGTCGCAGATACGCGCGCGCGCCGCCTCGTCGTGGAAGATTCCGAGGATCGCCGCGCCGCGCGCCCGGGCCTCGTCGATGAGCGCGAGCACCACCTCGCGGTTCGCGGCGTCGAGGCTCGCCGTCGGCTCGTCGAGCAACAGCGCCCGGTAGGGGTGGGCGAAGCCGCGCGCGATGTTCACCCGCTGCTGCTCGCCGCCCGAAAACGTCGTGGGCGAGAGCGACCACAGCCGCTCGGGCAGGTTGAGGCGGCTCAGCAGAGCCCGCGCCCGCCCCAGCGCCGCCGCGCGGCCCACCCCCAGGGTCAGCAGCGGCTCGGCCACCACCTCGAGCGTGGGCACCCGCGGCACCACCCGCAGGAACTGGCTGACATACCCAAGCCGGTCGCGCCGCAGCGCCAGGATCTCGCGCGGATCGGCGCGCGCCACGTCGACGCCGCAGACCGCGATCCGGCCCGCGCCCGCCAGGTAGTTGCCATGGATCATGCGCATCAGCGTCGACTTCCCCGCGCCCGAGGCGCCCGTTAGCGCCACGCATTCGCCCGCCGCGACGGCGAGCCGGGCGCCCGCCATTACCGGGATCACCGCGCCGCCCTGATCGTGCAGGGTAAACGACTTGTCCAGCCCGCAGACCTCGATCACCGCCATCGAAACCGCCCCTTGCGTCGAAAGATCACGAGCGCCGCAGCCACCGAGGCCACCACCGCCACCGGGTAGCCCCGGCGCCTGGCGATCTCGGGCATGTGCGCGAAGTTCATG